>JAPLNB010000307.1 GCA_026693085.1 Planctomycetota bacterium
GGGGCGGCCGGATCAAGATCCCGAAGAACATGCAGAAGGTCGGAAGTAGAAGTGGATCTAGATCCATTCATTGTCCCCGTGCGGGGGCAAGAAAAAGTCGAAGAAAAACCAGCAGTCTTCACGGACTGCACTATATGAGGACACGGCTTCTCCTGTCCGGCTACCGCCCCTAGCCACCACGCATTCAGCTGTACATATCGATCTGTTACGGTGTGCTCAAGCCAGTCGAACTGATCAACTTTTAGTGTGATGCCTTCCTCGGAACGCTTCCAGCCAGAGAGACACGTGCCCACGACCGGCTTACCGGCCTCCTGCTTTGTGGCGGCGGCGTGACGCAGAGCCACGCGAACGCGGGCGAACAGTTCACCCACTCCAAACGGCTTGGTGAGGTAATCATCGGCCCCGGCATCCAGAGCGACCACCTTATCCTGCTCCTTGCCGGAGAATGAACCTGGGCAATCCAGAGAAGAACAACGATGATGGCCAACAGTTTTCCTCTTGACTATTAGTCATGTATAAGGTAGAGTGTGGACGTGGCAACAACCCCAATGAGATTCACCGACCAATTACGGCACGCTATCGACGAGAGCGGCCTGACCCGCTACGCAATCTGCAAAGCAATCGGCCTGGATCAAGCCGTCATGTCGCGGTTCATGGGAGGCACGAGCGGCTTGTCATTTGAGACCTTGGACCGCCTGGGGGCACTGCTCAAGCTGAAGATCATCGCCGGCGTGAAGGCCAAACCCGGCAGAGAAGCGAGGTAGATCATGGCATGGTTGGAGAAGCGAGACGGGACGTGGTTCATCGCCTACCGCGACCAGCAGGGCAAGACCAATCGCTTGCGGGCATCCACGGACAAGCTCGTGGCCAAGGGCCGGCTGGCCGACTTCGAGAAGGCCCAGGCGAGGGGCGAGGACTACTCCGACCCGTTCAAGGACCCCCGTGGCCGGCCCATCACCGAGCATGTCAAGGACTACATGGCGGACCTGCGGGCGTTGGGCCGCGACGGCATGTACATCTGCAACGTCGAGAAGCGGCTGAACCGCCTCATTGATGCCTGCGGCTGGAAGGTCGCGGGCGATATCATCGCTGACTCGTTCTGCGCTTGGCGGGAGAAGCCCGTCAAGCAGAAGTCGGCACAGAGCGAAGACCGCACAATCGGGCCGGTGACGATGAACCAGCACCTTGAAGCCGTCCGCGCCTTCTGCCGATGGTGCGTGAAACGGAAGCGGATCGCCAGCAACCCCATAGCGGACGTGGTGAAGATGGACGAGTCGCAGGACGTTCGCCGGGCACAGCGGGCGCTGACGGTGGAGCAGATTGCGGACCTGCTGGCTGTTGTCCCTGAGCAGTACCAGATGGTCTATCGCTTCATGCTGACAACGGGACTGCGGCGGCAAGAGGTTGTAGACCTGCAATGGGGCGACGTTCATTTGGATGCCACGACGCCGTACCTGCAATTGCGGGCCAAGGCCACCAAGAGCCGCCGAGCCGATGGCCTTCCCCTTCGGTCAGACATCGCCCAGGAGTTGCGGGATATGCGTGCTGACGCTGGCGATGGGGCGAAGGTGTTTGTGGCGGTCCCCAGCATCGACCAGCACAAGGCGTTCTTGGAGAAGGCCGGTATCCCCTTCGAGGATGAAGAAGGCCGGCGTGCAGACATCCACGCCTTACGCCACACCTACGGCACGCTGCTGAGTCAGGCCGGGGTGTCGCCCAGAATGGCAATGGAGTTGATGAGGCACACCGACATGCGGCTGACCATGACGGTCTACACCGATCCCCGCATTTTCGACCTGGCCGGAGCCGTGGAGAAACTGTCTCTCCCGCCGGTGGAACAGACAAATGTTGCGGTGGCGACCGGGACGGATGGCGGTCAAGTTCAGCAGAGCGCGACGGGTGAGCAGGGAGCAAATCGGGTAGCAACTGCTACCTTTGATCGGCAATTGGTGGCAAGCAACGGCAATCGGGACGCTGCCCCAGACGTACCAGTACGCCCTGATAATGGCGGGGATTGGCAACAAAAAAACCCCATCGGCAGGGATGGGGGAAAAGCTGGGGATCTAGGATTCGAACCTAGACAAACAGATCCAGAGTCTGTTGTGCTACCGTTACACCAATCCCCAAACACATTCACACCACTATAAAGGACACCCGTCAACCGGTCAAGGCAGACCCAAGCTTGTACGGCCTTTGGCCGGGTCACCCCAAACCCGCCCATCCGTCGTCCCCATCATTACCGACTCAACTCCGATACCAGATCCGAAGGCGACTGCTGCCAGTCGAGCAAAATCTTCGCCACCCGTGTCGGTAGGAATAGCCGAACCAGACCCGACCAAATCGCGAAAACCACCGACGACCCTAACAGTATGCAGCACGCCGCCAGCCCCATCAGCCGGCACAGATCGGTCGTGAATGCCCCCGTCAACGATTCACTTTCATATCCATGTTGCCTGAGGAGCGCGCCGCAGCTCACCGCCCCCACAACCAACGCCGCCACAACCAACCCCACCCAATACCCCCGCCTCCACCTCAGCAGCAACATCCGCAGGACCATCCCGGTCGGCAGGGCGAAGAACCCAAATGCCAACATGCTCTCCCAGTCCAGCGGCCTCGGCTGCTGAACAAACCGAATCGGCGATTGCACGGGCCTGCCAGGGACGCTGACCATCCTCACCGTCCGAGTCGTCTGAACATAATGATAGCTCCACTCATGCCCCATGGCGCCCCACGCAAACAGCAGCCAGAACGCCATGTTGATCTTCACAAATACCCACACACCCACGCACCACGCCCGCAGCCGACCCAGAGTGCGCTGGACCGCGGGCCGTAATGTATTGATGGGCTGTGAATGCCCGCACTCCGGACATCGAAAGTGCAGAATCTCACAATGCCCGCAACGCACCGGCGGCAATCCGTGCAACACGTAACCACATCGTTCACAGAAAACCGGCAGCTCCTCACCAAGCCGAACGCGCCCCGGCCGTATGCCCCCAGCCGCAACACTGCCTTGAGGCGTCGGCGTTTCAGTTGGCGCAACACTCAGAGGCGATCCGTTCATGGCACCTCCCGGTCGACGCAGCACCCGATGTTAGTCGTGCGGACAGCCCAATTGTTTCACCCATCATGCGTATGAATTGCCGGCTTGTGCGCCCCGCGCCGCCCTCGCCTCCTCCCGCTCCCTCCCAACCTTCGCCTCGTATCCGCTCGCCCGATACACCGCCATCGGGTCTCCATCCAGGCCGTGCTTCTTCCGCCACTCGACCAGCCACGGCCGCACGTCCGTGAAAAACGCGTTCCGCAAGCACGACTCGCCATCCACAATGTCCATCCGGCTCTGCGCATCCAGCAGCTTCTTCCGATCCACCAGGCACGCCTTCGCATACAACTCCTGCGCCATCATCACCGTCTGGATCATCGCCTCAATCTTCGGCTTCAGGTTGTGCGACTGGTCCACCATGTACGCGATCTGCGAAACGTCCCGCCCATGAAGCTCCGCCGCATTTCGGATCTCGTGGAAGATCCGGAAAACAGCGTACGGATCAATGCTCCCCATCGTCAGATCGTCATCAGCGTACTTGCGGTCGTTGAAGTGGAACCCCCCAAGCATCTCCTCGTCCAACAGCCACGCCACGATCTGCTCGATGTTCTGCGCCTGGTAGTGATGCCCGGTGTCCACCAGCACCTTCGCGTTCGGCCCGGCCGCCTGCGCATATAGGTACGCCATCCCCCAATCCGCAATATCCGTATGATAGAACGCCGGCTCAAACGGCTTGTACTCCACCAGCATCGTCATCCCCGCCGGCATCGCATCGTGCCATTGCCGCAACGCCCCGTGCATTCGCTGCTTCCGCGCCCCGATATCATCCTGCCCAGGGTAATTCGTGCCGTCCGCCATCCAGATGCTCAGCAGCTTCGACCCCACCGCCTTGCCGATGTTGATGCTGTCGATCACGTGCCGATTGGCATGCTGCCTCGCGCGCTCCTCCGGACTGCACGCCGAGCCAAACTTGTACAACTGGTCCTGAAACAGGTTCGGATTGATCGAGCCGATCCTCACCCCGAATTGCTCCGCCAGTTTCGCCGTCGCCGTCGCGTCCACGCCCACGCTGAAATCCCACAACACATGCACCGCCACCGTCGGGCAGCACCCCGTGTACCGATTCACTGTCCCCGCATCCGCCAGCTTCTCCTTGATCGTACTGGCAGCGGCGGCCTGGTGAAACTTCCCAAAACGCGTCCCCGTATCCGAGTATCCCCAACTCGGCGTCTCGATCTTAAAACCATCCAGAAGCTCGAAGATTCGCTCTTTCTCCATGGCCATTCGTCCTCTGCCTTTCGCCATCCGCCATCGCCTGGGTCCGAACGCCGCCAGTCGGCAATCTCTATTATGCTACCCGCCCTCACGCCGCGAGCAAATAAGCCCATTCACGCTGTCGCCACGCTTCGGGAAGCAGCAAGAAACAGATTCATTGGCCATATCAGTATTGGAAACCCGCGCGTCCCAGCACGAAGCCGTGCCAGACTGTAAAGGCCCACATTATCGGACGCTTTCAACGTGACATCCGCAACCATTCCGTGTAAATTCATATGTTCCATTTGCTTAAGGCACTCCCCTCTCGCGGCCGATGAGAGGGGTGTCGTCAATCGGAGAATTTGAATGTCCTGCTGGGTTGTGCCGTCTGTGGCGGCTGAATTCCTGGGAATCTCGATCGCGGCCGTGCTCGAAAAAGCCCGCATCGGTTCCATCCCCTCCAAAACCGAACTCGGCTTCACCCTCCTGGATGTCGCACCCAACAGCCCACGCGCCGAAACCGGCTTCCGGCGACCCGCCACTCCTCCTCTCACTTATTGCGCTCCTCCATCCGATGAACTCAGCCAAGCCGAACAAATCGCCCTCCAGTCCAACGACCCCCTCTCACCTTCCCTCGAACCCGAAGAGGTCGCTGTCCTCGCCGCAACCGCTTCACCATCCAACGATACTTTCGATTGGCGGAAAGCTCGACAGCTCGCCAGCCGCCAACGCCGCGCCCCACGCGCCATGCAATTCTCCGCCTAAGTGGTCATTCGCATAGATAAGATGACGTATATTTACTGCATGTTCCGCAGCAGGCAGGTCGGGTGTGTCCCGAAAGGATTCACGCCATGCCACGCGGTAGTCCTTACACCGTAACTTACGCCCACCCAAAGTGCATTTGACGCTGTAACCACCGACATGAGACCGCTGTTTGGGGTTTCAAGATGTAGCCTGTACTAATGGGCATATTTTCGGACCATTACTCTTCTCCATCCATCGTGAGTGTGTTACATAGTGGCCTGTATGTACGTCGAGACCAACTGCCTCCACCGTCACGGCAAGACCTACCGCACCGTCACCGTCCGCGAATCCTTTCGCGTTGATGGAAGACCCCAAAAAGGACCCCGCAAAGGTGTCAGGTTGCTTTTATTTGCACGCGGTTTCCGGTAGCATTCCGCCATGCCTCGGCCGCCTCGCAGAACAGTGCAAGGGATGGCGTATCACGTGCTCAATCGGCGGGTGATGCGGCTGCCGATCTTCGACAAGCCAGCCGACTATGAGGCCTTCGAGCAAATTCTTGCCGATGGACTGAAACGACCCGACGCTCTGCGGCTCTTGGCCTTCTGTCTCATGCCCAACCACTGGCACCTGGTTCTGTGGCCCAAAGCGGCCAGCAATCTTTCAACTTGGATGCAGTGACTGACGGTGACCCACACCCATCGCTGGCACCAGCACCACCACCACAGCGTCGGCCAAGGTCCGCTCTATCAGGGTCGTTTCAAGAGTTTTCCAATCCAGCGGGACAAGCATCTGCTGACGGTGATGCGTTATGTCGAGGCCAACGCGCTGCGGGCAGACCTGGTGAAGAGAGCCGAGGGGTGGCGCTACGGCAGCTTGTGGGTCCGGCTGCGAGGCTCTGCTCAGCAACAAGCTATGCTAAGCCCATCGCCTGTGGCGCTGCCGGAGGACTGGACGGCGGTGGTCAACCGCCCGACGTCGGCTCCAGAACTGGAGGCGGTGCGTCACAGCGTCATTCGGTCCGCGTCCCTGGGCCAGAAGCGGTGGGTGGATCGGGTGGTCAGAGCGTTGGGGCTGGAGTCCACGCAGCGCCGTCCCGGCCGCCCGAAAAAGCGATAAAGCCTCGTTACTGTGGCCAGAAATGCAACCTGACACCTCGTATGTTCAAAACAGTGACGAATTCTGGTGCAATGACAGATGCGACATCGAAGGCTTCGAAGCGTAGCGAGAAGCCTTCGATGTCGCGGCCGACGTCAGATCGACTGACACCGGGCACCCCTTGGGATGCCGCAGAAAAGCGTGATCGGCGGCTGCCCCTGGGGCAGAGCCCGCCGACGGAAATATGGCGTGCGACCCCATGAACCTCTGGCCAAATCGGCCAGTCAATGACAACGCCAGCCACATACGCGCGCCTCAATCACCCGGGGCGATTGGGACACGACTTAGCGATAGTTGTTCTTCGGGCTGCCGAAGATCAGGTCCACCCGTCCGTCCAGAAAGAGCACGTTCACGCCCTGCGCATGCTGCCGTGCGTGGGGAAACGGCGCGCCTTGCCGGTAGAAATCACTGGCCACCCAACGATCCCCCTTCGCACTGGGCAGCAATGGCTTGCCGCGTGTCCCGGTCGCGGGTGTCGGAAGCACACCGCTGATCTTCAACTGCCGTGGCACAAACTCCGGGTTCCGCCAGTACGTGCCGCCAGGCGTCTGTTTGTTGGCCGCGAAGCTCCAGTAAATGTACGAGATGTTGCCGGCGGCGACGTTCTCGGGCGTATCGGCCACCGTATCAACCCCGCCGACCGGCGTGTACATGGGGTTCCTCGCGAATCCGTCCATGCGGTCCGACTCCGGGCAGTAGAAGATGCGGTAGTCGCACTTGAGCTGGGCCTGAATCAGTCGCATCAACTGCAAATGCGGATTTTGCTCGGTCGGCTCCAGCGGCAGGCAGTCCCTGTTGTCGTTGGCATATATGAACAGCGCCTGGCCGATCTGTCGTAGGTTGCTGGCGCACGCCTTTTCGCGGGCCACCGACTGCACCCGGCTCAGGGCCGGCAGGAGGATGCCGATCAGCAAACCGATGATGCCGATGACGACGAGCAGTTCCACAAGCGTGAAGCCCCGTGGCACCTCATTATGCCCTATTGGTCGGTAGCCCATCCGGTTCCTTGGCTGGTAGCCGTTCACGGCCTCGTGGCCGGTCAGGCTCCCGATGAGCCTGACGACGAACAGAGAGTATCCCCCCCCCCGCAAAACGCAAGCCAATTCTCGACACAATGTGCGGCAAGACTGCGGTGATTCGTGTGGCCGATCCGATCATGGCTCTGTCGAATGTGACCGCAGCCCATGATCCCACTGACAAAACGAGCTTGCCGACAGGTCATCAAGCAGCAATGCCGGCGTATTGCCGAATTGGAAAGGCAGGTCGCCGATTTGGCCGCGCAGGTGGCTCGCCTCTTGAAGAATTCCTCCACCTCCTCCAAGCCGCCTTCCAGTGACATCGTCAAGCCGCCCAAGCCACCCGGCCCCAAAGGCGGCAAGCGTCATATCGGCGGCCAGCCGGGGCATCCACCCCATCAGCGGGAGCCATTCGCTCCCGAACAGATCGACCGGGTGGAGAAACACCTCCTGCACGAGTGCCCGGACTGCGGCGGGATGGTCAGGCCGGCCGCGGCGCCGGCGCGGGTGATTCAGCAGGCCGAACTGATCGAGCGGCCGGTGGAGATTGTGGAGCACCAGGCCGGGGCCTACCAGTGCGTGCGGTGCGGCAAGATTCACTACGCTCCCCTGCCGGCGGCGGTGGAGCAGGGCGGTCTGATCGGGCCGGAGTTGACCGCTCTGGTCGCCTATCTCAAGGGCGTGTGCCACGCCTCGTTCTCCACGATCCGCAAGTATTTCCGCGATGTGCTGAAGCTCACGATCTCGCGAGGGCAACTGGTGAAGCTGATCAACAAGGCGGCGGCGGCGATGGAGTTCGGCTACGAGCAACTGCGGGCGATCCTGCCGAACGAAACCCATCTGAACGTGGACGAGACCGGGCACAAGGAGAAGGGCAAGCTCTATTGGACATGGTGCTTCCGGGCCGAGTTGTACACCCTGTTCAAGATCGACCCCTCGCGGGGTTCGCAGGTTCTGATCGAGATGCTGGGCCAGGAGTTTGAGGGAGTCTTGGGGTGCGACTACTTCTCGGCCTATCGCAAGTACATGGGGGACTTCGACGTGGCCGTGCAGTTCTGTCTGGCGCACCTGATCCGCGATGTGAAGTTCCTCACGACACTGCCGGACCAGATCACGGCAGCGTATGGACAGCGGGTTCTGGAAGGACTGCGGGAGTTGTTCCACATCATCCACCAGCGGGAGAAGATGGACCCGTACCGCTTCCAGTTGGCCTTGGAGAAGGCGCGGGATGAGTTGATCGCCATGGGCAAACTCGCCCCGCAGCGAAGAGAGGCGCAGAATCTGGCCAAGCGTTTGCGGCTGCATGGGGAGGCGTACTTCCGGTTCATCACCACGCCGGGAATTGAACCGACCAACAACCTGGCCGAGCAGGCAATCCGGTTTGTGGTGCTGGACCGGCTGGTGACCCAGGGGACACGGAGCGAGCGGGGCCGGCGTTGGTGCGAACGGATCTGGACGGCCATCGCGACCTGCGCGCAGCAGGGACGAAGCGTGTTCGAGTACCTGCATCAGAGTATCAATGACCACTTCGCCGACAGACCCACCCCATCACTTCTGCCGGCCGGGCCGTGAACGGCTACTAAGTTTCGATCCGGCTGCGTCTACGCGAGACTTACACGCGGGAAGAAGGAAGGCTGGGTGACCTTTCTACTTGGGTTAACAGGGTGACCTTTCTACTTGTTTACAGCACATCGCGAGAAACACTTCTCTGCCGCCGCCCACGTCTACCCGCTTTCTTTCACCGCTCGACACACCGCCCTTGCTCCGTTACCTTCCCCGCATGATCGAGAAGTCCTTTCTTGTTCAAAAGTTCGCCAAGCTTCGCTTGGACAAGATCCATATCATCGGCTACAGCGTGGCCGGCGAGGAAACCGTCGTTCAGATCCCTGAACTCGACGTCTGCTTCGACATCGGGCGGGCACCTTACTTTGCCCTGACGAGCAATATCATCTGCATCAGCCATGGCCACATGGACCACATGGCCGGCCTGGCTTATTACCTCTCCCAGCGTCATTTTCAGGGCATGAAGCCCGGCACTATCCTCGTCCCCGCGGAGTTGGAAAGGCCCATCGACTCCATGCTCCGCTGCTGGCGCGACGTCGAGCGTCAGGGCACCCCTTACAAGCTCATTGCGATGGAACCCGGCCGCGACCACGCCGTCCGCAAGGATTTCATCATCCGCGGTTTGGAAACCCACCACGGCGGCACCAGCCTCGGCTATGCCCTGATCAGCGTCCGTGATAAACTCAAGGCTGAATATTTGGGGCGTCCGGGGCCGGAACTGGCCACTCTCCGCAAACAAGGCGTCCCCATCCAGTACCGCACCGAAGTGCCTCTGGTGACCTTCCTCGGCGACACCACTGCCGGCAAAGTCTTCGATCATCCTGATGTCCAAAACGCGGAGATCCTCATCACCGAGTGCACTTTTTTCGACCCCATCCACCGCCAGCGAGCCAAGGTCGGCAAACACCTCCACATCGAGCAGTTTGCCGAGATCCTGCCCAAACTCAAGAACCAGCACATCATCCTCATTCACGTCTCCCGTCGAACCGGCCTCCGCCGCGCCAAGAGCACTCTCAAGAAGCGCATCGGCGAGGAGGAAATGCAGCGGATTCATTTTCTGATGGATATCCAGGACGCGACCCCTGCCGGCGAAATCGAATCCGCCGGGCCACCCGCCGCCGATTCGCCCGAATGATACGGCTCACAGCGAGCACGCGATGATCGGCTCGTCCACGCCATCCATGGTGTGCATCCACCTCCGCCCATCGATCTCGATCAACCGCATCGCTCCCTTGGGCCCCCACGATCCCGGCTCGTACGGCTCGGGCGTATCCATGGCCTCCGCCCAGCCCTTCTCGATCGGATCGATCACGGCCCAGGCCGCCTCCGCCTCGTCCGCGCGGATGAACAGCGTCTGATCGCCGATCATCGCATCATGAATCAACCGTTCATACGCGTCCGGCGGCTCCCGGTGAAACGTCGTGCCGTAAAGAAAGTCCAACGCCACCGGCTTGATCATCATCTGCCCGCCCGGCACCTTGCCATTCAGCCTCCAACTGATGCCCTCATTCGGCTGGACCCGAATCACCAGGTCGTTCGGATATACCGGCGACTGGCATTGCTTCTGAAACAGCGTCAGGGGCGGCGAACGGAACCGCACCACCACTTCGCTCAGTTTCTCCTTCAGCAGCTTCCCCGTCCGCAGGTAAAACGGCATCCCGCTCCATCGCCAGTTGTCTACGAACAGCTTCACTGCCGCGAATGTCTCCGTTCGCGAATCAGCCGCCACGCCCTTCTCGCGCAGATACGCCTTGGTCCGCTGCGGGTCGTATGCCCCCGCTGCATACTGTCCCCGCACGGTGAAATCCTTCACCGCCGCGGGCCGGATCAGTCGGATCGATCGATACACCTTCACTTTCTCATCACGAATGCTCAGCGCATCCAACGCCACCGGCGGCTCCATCGCCACCAGCGCCATCAATTGCAGCATGTGGTTCTGCGCGATATCCCGCAGCGCCCCCGCCCGATCGTAATACCCGCCGCGATTCTCCACGCCAAGGCTCTCGGCCACCGTGATCTGCACGTGGTCGATGTATTTGTAGTTCCAGATCGGCTCGAACACCGAATTCGCAAATCGCATGACCAGGAGGTTCTGCACGGTTTCTTTGCCGAGGTAGTGATCGATGCGAAAGATCTGTTCCTCGGGGAAGTATCGATGCAGCAGTTGATTCATCGCCTGCGCCGACGCCAGATCCCGCCCGAACGGTTTCTCGATGATGACCCGCGCAAACGCATCGGCCGCGGTCCTACGGCCCGGCTCGCCAAGACGCTCGATAATCACCGGAAATTGCCCCGGCGGCGTGGCGAGGTAATACAGCCGATTTCCCCCGGTTCCATGTTTTTCGTCCAGCTTCGGCAGCATGTCCGCAAGGCGGGCATAGTCGTCGGCCGAGCCATATTCGCCCCGCGCGTAGTAAATCCGCGCCTCCAGCTTCTTCCACACGCCTTCATCGATCGGCCGGCTCCGCGAGAACTTCGCAATGGCATCGCGCCACTCGGCTCGGAACTGCTGATCGCTCATGTCGGTTCGGGAAAACCCCACGAAACAGGTGCGATCGTCGCATAGACCCTCCCGCACCAGGTCGTAGATCGCCGGGACGAGCTTACGCCTGGCCAGATCCCCGCTGGCCCCAAAAATCACCACGGCACACGGAGGTGCAATCGCCATATTCTCCTTTCGCGCAGACTATTGGCTAGATTATAGTGCCGAATGCTGTCAATCCGCTGCGTCACACCTTCACCGCACAATGCCCCTTCCGCTGGCCTGCCCACTATTCTAAAATCCCCCCATGCGTGACCCTCGCTTCGAGAAACTCGCATCCATCCTCGTCCATTACAGCGTCCGCGTAACAAAGGATCAACTCGTCCGCATCAGCGGACCTCCCGTCGCTCAGGCGCTGATTGACGAGATCTATCGCAAGGTCATCGAGGCCGGCGCCCATCCCATGGTCCGCATGGTTCCTGAGAGCCTCCAGGAGATCTTCCTCAAGACCGCCGCCAACCCTCAACTCTCCTACGTCAACCCCGTCAACGTCTTCGAGGTTGAGCACATCGACACCTCGATCGGCATCTGGGCCGACGAAAACACCCGCGCACTGACCCACTGCGACCCCGAGACAATCCGCATCAGCCAAGCCGCCCGCAAGCCCATCTTCGACACCTTCCTCAAGCGTGCCGCCGCCGGCTCCATGAAATGGACCGGCACGCAGTTCCCCACCTCCGCCAGCGCCCAGGACGCCGAAATGAGCCTCGCGGAATACGAGGACTTCGTCTTCTCCGCCGGCCTCGTCGATAAGGCTGACCCCATCGCCGAGTGGCAAGCCATCAGCCAGCACCAGCAGCGCCTGGTTGATTTCCTGAACGGCAAGACCGATTACCACGTCGTCGCCGCCAACGGCAGCGATGTCCGCATGTCGGTCGCCGGCCGGACCTGGATCAACTGCGACGGCCACGAAAACTTCCCCGACGGCGAAGTATTCACCGGCCCGGTGCTCGATTCGGTCAACGGCCAGATCAACTTCAGCTTCCCCGCGGTGCACCACGGCCGCGAAGTCCTCGACGTCAGACTCACCTTCCGCAACGGCAAAGTCGTCGCTGCGGCCGCCTCGAAGGGCGAAGACTTCCTCATCAAGATGCTCGACACCGACCGCGGCGCTCGCTTCATCGGCGAGTGCGCCATGGGCACGAACTACGGCGTCCGCCAGTTCACCCGCAACACGCTCTTTGACGAGAAGATCGGCGGAACCGTCCACTTTGCCGTCGGCGCCGGTTATCCCGAGACCGGCAACACCAACGAATCCGCCCTCCACTGGGACATGGTCGTAGACCTCCGCACCGGGGGCTATATCGAGGTCGACGGCGTCAAGATCAATGTGGACGGGAGATTCACCAAAGAAGGGTTCCCCGCATGAGCGACCTGAAGATCCGCTTGGCCACCTTCGATGACCTTCTCGTCATCAACGACCTCTACAACTACTATGTTCTTCATTCCACGTGCACCTACCAGACCGAGCCCTCCACGCCTCTGGAGCGGGCCGAGTGGTTCGCATCGCACGGTGGAAAACACCCGGTTACCGCCGTCGAGATTGACGGCCAGGTGGTCGGGTGGGGTGCTCTGTCGCGATTCCACAGCCGCTGCGCGTACGCCAACACCGTCGAGGATTCCGTCTACGTGCATCACGACCTGCATCGCCGGGGCGTCGGCGCTGCTTTGTTGGCCGACCTCGTCGAGCGTGCCCGGGCGATCGGCCACCACACGATCATCGGCCTCATCGACGGCTCACAGGCCGCCAGCATTGCCGTCCACTCCAAGCTCGGCTTTCACCCCTGCGCACACCTCAAGGAGGTCGGCTGCAAGTTCGACCGCTGGCTGGACGTGATTTACATGCAACTGCTGCTGTGATCCCGCCTGCTACGCCTCCTGGATCGTCACGCTCTTGAGCGTATCGCCTTGCTTGGCCGCGTCCACGACTTCCTGGCCGGACGTAACCTGCCCGAAAACCGTGTGCTTGCCGTCGAGCCAGTCTGTGGCCGTGTGCGTGATGAAGAACTGCGAGCCGTTGGTGTTCGGCCCGGCGTTGGCCATCGACAGCGAGCCGCGCTGGTGCTTGCGGGGGTTGCTCTTCAGTTCATCGGCGAATTTGTAGCCCGGGCCGCCTCGGCCGGTGCCGGCGGGGTCGCCGCCCTGGACCATGAAGTCCTCGATGACCCGGTGAAAGGTCGTGCCGTTGTAGAAGCCTTCGCGGGCAAGGAAGACGAAGTTGTTGACGGTCACCGGGGCATCTTTGGCAAATAGCTCACAGACAATCTTGCCGTGCGACGTCTCGAAGGTGGCTCTGTAACTCTTGTTCGTGTCGATCGTCATCTTCGGTGCGGCGGCATATTGTTTGGCCATGTTCAATGCTCCTTGTGAAAAGCCAGATTATAGCGGCGATAACGCGTCGATTGACATTCCCGTTTCTTGTTTTCCGCCGCGCGATCTTCAGACGACCTGGATCGCCACGATCGTCTGGTCATCGGCAGCGCTATGGCCAGCCTGATACCTCATCAGCGACTTGGTGATGTGCTCGATGGCGCAGTCGGGGGCGCCGGTGCATTCGATCAGCGAGTTTTCGATGCCTTCGATGCCGAACATGCCGCCCGTAGAACGGCCGGCTTCGATGATGCCATCGGTATAAAGAATCAGGGTCTGGCCCGGGTGCAAAGCCACCACAGCTTCGCGATAGTCCACATCGGGTAGAACGCCGAGGGGCAGCTCCCCGACGGCGTTCAGACGCAGCGGTGAGCCGACGTGCGGAAACTCCTTGAGAATGGGCGGCTCGTGACCGGCACGGGCATACGTAAGCTGTCGCGTGGCCGGGTCGTAGAAGGCAAGAAAAGCCGTGACGAACGAGTGCTCGATGCGCTTCGCGCAGAGGTGCCGATTGGCATGCCGCAGAACCTCGGCCGGCCCGGTCGGGCGAATCGGGTATGCGCGGATGATCGCGTGCAACATCGCCATGACGACCGCCGCGGCCGGCCCGTGCCCGGAGACGTCGCCGATCAGCAGGCCCCAACGGTGGTCCGAGATACCCGGGTCAGCGTCGATGTTGCCCAGACGCGCAATGTCATAGATGTCTCCGCCCGCTCGGTCAAAGGTCTGGTAGCTGGCTGCGATTTTCAGCCCCGGCACCTCCGGTATCCGGTCCGGCAGCAACGCCTGCTGGATGCGGGCAATCTGGTCAATTTCGGCCTGGATATGCAGGTTAGCGCCGATCAACTTCCGCGCGGTATCGAGATTGTTCACCAACGCGCCCACCAGGTTCGCGCGAAGGATCAGATCCTCCAGGTCATCCTCATCAAACGCATCCGCCTGCGGATCGAAAAGGACTACCCAGTTGATGCCAAGGTCATTCTCGAACAGCGGAACGGCAGCCACAGAGTGGTACGCCGCAAGATTCTCCCCCAGAACAGGATCGTTACGCAGGTCCAGGTTGTGGTACACGCCAGGCGAACCGGCGGCCACGAGCAGGCTGAGAATCCCCGTGCAGTGGACAGGGTCATCGCCAGGCCTCCAACCCAGCGGCAAGTCCGAAAGCTCGCGGGCGTTAGGGGCCATCAGGCGGTGGATCCGGTACTGCCCCACACCAAGGCCCCTCGTGGAAAGCTGCAGATAGCATCGCGCACCATACGCGCGGCGCATGGTGCCGACAAACTTCTCGATCAGGTCCAGCGGCTCGATGCACGTGTTCATGGAATTCACGAGTTCCATCAGCTCGGGGATGCGCGAGTTACCGGAGATATCGAGCGACTTCATTGATCCGATCCTAAACGCGGGCAGGTGATTGCGAAAGGACGAAGTGTCATCTACAGGCAATATTACCCGGCGTGTACCATTCTATTAATGGAGATTCATTCAGGAGTTGTCGCGTTGCAGGACAAAACACGGCACTTCAGGCGGGCACCGGAAACGCACGCGCAGTCGGAAACCCAGGCCGCGGCAGACGTAGAGGCTCGATTGGCCGATTCGAAATAACCCCTGGTCCAGATGCTTGTTTTTCATCGGCATCGTCAGCGACCCCACGACTGGCAGGCGAATCTGCCCACCATGGGTATGCCCGGCGATGATCCAGTTCGCTCCAAAATGCGCCATCGCTTCGGCCGTATCCGGATTGTGCGACAGCGCAATAATCGGCCCCGGCGTGCGGATGCCAGAAAACGCCTGGCGCGGCGAGAAACGCGTTGACCACAGATCCTCCATCCCGACGATCCAGATCCGGCCATCGGGGCGTTCGATGGGAACCGCGCGATTGCGCAGAACTGTGATGCCCCGGTATTCAAGATTAGCCTGGAGCGCGTCAGCGATCTTCGTTGACTCCCACGCCTGCTTGCGATCCGCGTAATCGTGGTTGCCAAAAGTCACGATCGTCGGCTTGTTCAGCTCACCAAGCAACTCGCAGGCGGGGCCGACCCCCCTCAAACGGCTGCTGACCAGATCGCCCGTCACCACCACCAGGTCGCAGTTCATCTGGTTCACCCGGTGGATCACGTTCCGCAGGAAAGAAACAGGTGCCGTCCGGCCGGCGTGCAGGTCCGTGATCTGAACGATCCGGAACCCTTCGAACGACGCCGGCAAATCCGGCAGCGGCATCGGCACTTGCGGGTACTCAACACGAAACGGGCTGAACGCCCACGTGTAACCACCCGTCAGGGTGATCACGCCGGCAAAACCAATCATATTCAGAAAGTTCCGCAACGGCGGCCACAGACGCAGAATGTGCCGCCTCGGAGGCTCAAAGAGAAATGGCTCTTCGCACGGCAGCGCCCGGGGATGAATGACGGTCTGCACAAGCGAGGAGTTGTCATGGCTGCGGTTCATGTTACGGGCGATCATCATCCGCGGTCAGACTCGCCAAAAGAACTCGGTCGTCAGCCGGCCACAGGTGCCCAGACGGCTGAATCCGAACGCACGGTCAATTGGAAGTCGGAAGGATAACCCAACACCCCACAATGGGGAATGATGAAGGTGGACGGTTTTGCGCTTATGATGGCGTCGATGGATCGCTCAACGGAACTGGTAACGGTTGTGCTCGCAGTCTGGATGCTAACCCTGATCGGCTGCAAATCAGAGACGCTCTACGTTCCCGACAAGGCTCAGCAGGCGGCCGTCGTCGCCGAACTGAAGATAGCCGGCCCCTGGAGTCCGCCCGCGGGCGCCCTCAGATGCAGGCTCCTGCTTCCAAGCAACCAGGCAATGGAAACAAGCACCCTCGGCGGCGCGATCTTGATCGAGAATACCACCGGCCGCTCGATCACCCTGCATGCCACCGGATCACCACCATTTGGCGCTCGATCGGTCCGATGGCGGGCCGACGACCACTGGTTGCAGACTTCGCTTGACATTGTTCCCGTAGCGCAGCTCACCACGGAAACAACCCGTTTGGCGCCCGCCGACCCGCTCGTCCTCGAAAGCCACCTGCTCGTCCCACCCGGCCCCGGCCAACGCCAGATCTCCGCCGCCCTCGTCACCACCGACGGCCAAGCCCTGCTCACCCCCCCCATCACCGTCCATGTCACCCCCGCCGACTGGGGCCAAGCCAATGACGACATCCGCCTT
>JAPLNB010000308.1 GCA_026693085.1 Planctomycetota bacterium
TGTCCGTCGCCGCCAACAAAGTCTTCGGCGTCCGCGCCGCCCTCGCTCACGATGAAGTCACCGCCCGCATCGCCCGCGAAGCCAACCACTGCAACGTCCTCTGCCTCGGCTGCGATCTGCTCACCGACAGCCAGATCCGCAAAATCATCCAGGTCTTCCTCGCCACCCCCTTCGGCGAAGGCCGCCACGCCCGCCGCGTCGCCAAACTCAACGCCCTCGAACGCGCCCAAGCCATCTCCATCGCCCAGCAACACGCCCAGCAACAACAAGCCATCCTATAAAACCCCCACCCCTCCCACCCCCAATTCCATCCCCTTCGCCCACCCCCCCCCATCGTCCGCCCGCACCTGCCAGTCACCGACTGCCCACCCTTTTTCTGGCCCCAATAAGACTCCCGACCCCTTTTCGCTCCCCCCGTCAAATACCGCATTCACAATTAATTGCTGCTCAGGCTGCGGTTCCACCTTGCACCCTGACCGGATTCACCAACTCCCTTTCCAAGGCCTCGGCAATTGGCACCCACTCCCGATCATTGTTAGCGCCGAAGCAGCCGACTTCCATGCCATCAATGGCAATCAGAGCATCACCCAGTTCGGCGCAGCGACGGTCGTCGCACAGCCCCGCAGCGTCGTTCAGGGCAGAACGGATTACCTCAGCCGCGCGCCTGAGCTGACCGGATGCCGCGTCGCCCATGGCCTCCGCCTTCTGCGCAATCTGCTCAAAGCACTTGCGATTTGCTTCGAAGAAGCTGTGTATCTTGCAGTTGATCCGATTCCTTCGACACTGTGGCAATGTGAAGATGATCCTCTCATTGCTCGCACGCTTCGGTTGCTCGTCGGCACGAATGCACCCAGTCCCATCGAACTCATGATGGACGCTTCGCCGCCATGCAGTGTGGCTTTGAGTGAGCGCATAGACCAGATGCTCTCGGAGTCGCAGAACCTCGAGGTCGGGGGTGAGCGAGTCCGGCCTTGTTTGCAGGAAGGCCGTGGCAATTTCGAGGCACCGAGTGAGCCTGTTCTTTGACGCCTGTTGATGCCCGAAGCTCTTCAACATTGCATCGTAAACATCCTCAAGACGCTTGGCTGTCAGCGCCGTCGCATACAGCCACGCAAGGTCTCGAAGCCATGCTCGATTCAGCTCGTGTCGAGCATATGTCGATGTGGACCGGAAGTTGTACTGACAAAGCGTGGCCTCCACGACAGCAGCGCGCCGTGTCGTCTTGAGCCTTTCTAACTGCAGCGTGGTGTCGATGTGAATACCGCGCCCTTTGAAGTCGCTTGAGTCGCGAGCACACGAATCGTCCTCACCCATCGTTCTCCTCATGCTCTGAGAGGATCGCAAGCGGACTGTATTGCTCATCAATCAGATGCGACGCGATGCTATCAACGTTGCCCTGAGTCAAAACCGGAGATCGCAGATCTATTACCGCCGCTCGCAGTGCCCGTAGCTGCCCCGACGTAATCCCCTCGGCTTGAATTGCTGTTAACACTGCGCTCTCAAATGCTGCAAGGATCTGCCGATGATACTGGCTGCTGCTCGCCGCGGCTCTCCACAACTCGCACGCTATGCCGCCCAAAGACTGCAGCCGAATCAGAAGCGTCTCCGCGTCGTCAGTATCAATGCTCTCGATTGTCTCCTGCGCCCGATCCAGTAGTCCAGAATCGAGATGGCCCTTGCCTGATCGACCTCCAACCAACTCCTTTCGCGGTGTCTCCACGGTGCTCATAGTGAGCCCCCCCGTGCTACCAGCATCAGTCTTCTTGGAGGCGGATGCCGTGCCTCTCTCAGTTCCATGGCCAATGGGCGCATACTTTAGAAACGCCCCGCCCCCATCGCTCCCATGCTCGCTCGCCTGTCCCGTAGTGTAGCTCATTGGCGCGACCTCTTCATTATCGCATCAAGTATACGCTCTTCCAGCCCCTTCGCTCTATCCAGAAACTCCCTTGGCGTCAACTTCTGTGGGCGGACTGCATAGTAATCGTAATCCAAGAGCACGCCGGCCACCGGGTCTTGCGCTCTCTGCCTGCGGCGCCTCAGCTGCTCCAGCAATACTTTGTTCTGATCCTTCGGCAAAAAACGCGGTTGCATCTTCAGTCGGTCGTCAATCTCTATGGGTGACTCCGCCTTTGCAACTGAGCGGACTTGATACCTGTAGCCGTGAGATCCGTCGGCACTGTCGCACACGACACTGGCCTCGCAATCGGTTACCGTGAATCCATCCCCGGTAGGAATGGGCCAGTCTTGGATAGGCGCCAATCGGGCGGCCAGTGCACCCGCATCTTCGGCCGAGTCCGCACCCAGTATACGGATAAAGCGAGCGCCAAATCGCGTCATGTCTCGAAGGTCCAATCGCCCCACCAAGGTGGACAAGACCAGGCTGGCGACCACATCAAATGGGCAATCAATCTCTCCTGGTGTCTGGATTACCGCCATTCTGGCACTGTCGAATGCGACTGCCAAATCCAACTCGGGGCACTTTATCTTGGCACCTTTGGGGGCAACTTCGTCAGGCATCCATACCTTACCCGTTTCAGCTGCCAACAACTCCTCGAGCACAAGCATTACGTCGCCGCAACGATCAAGGTAGCGGTATCCTTTTTCGTACCGTGCCTCAAAAACCCGTTCCAGAACCTTGGGTGCAGCCTTGCTCATTGAAACCACGCAAACTCTCCCCGGCGACCATCGGCACAACTATACAGCACAATTGATGCCCATGTCGAGCATTCTCCGCCTGTTCTGAATTATTGGACGGCCTGGAGCGTTCGTCAGCCAAGTCGGCTCCCCTGAAGACCCACCAAAAAGACTCTGTCCCCCCGATTCGCCTGATCGCCTCTTCCGCCGACCTCCCCCTGACCCCCGCCCAACCGACGATCTCCGAACCCTAACAATTCCCGCCATTTTTTAGTTGACATTGCCACCATTCTGTGGTATAATACCCCCGTGGCAGGTTGGACACTGTTCCCCTGCCGGGTCGGGGGGCAAATCCCCTCTTCCAGGCTCTTTGACAATTTCATTCCCCACCGCCTCAGCCCCAATCGCCCCCTCATATGCTCGGCGGTCGCTATGTGTCGGTTTCGGTCACTTTATGGTCGGTTTTGGTCGTTTTCGGTCGGTTTTGGTCGGTTTGTGGTCGGTTTGTGGTCGGTTTTGAACGGTTCTATCAAACAGAAAACCACTCAAACCCCCTTTCCAGCTCATCTTACGCTTTTACCCCCCTCCGCCAAACTTTTTTCCACCTCCCATTGCCGGATATTGCCTCCAAACACTGCCCCTCACCCCATCCATACCCCCGCTTCCCTCACAACAAAACGAACCCATTGCCCCCGCCCCAGCTTCCCTCAGGTCGCGGTAGGGACAGTCCTGGGCCAACGCCCGGCCGGCGTTCGATAGAATCACGGAAAACACCAGAGCAGCCACCGCAGTTGTTGCGTTCTGCATGATGGAAACATTAATCGGCAACGCAGTGAGTTGCCAGAGCAGGGTGCGTTGCTCATCGCTCCTGGTCCTCCGGCGTGCCCGGTTCGTCGAGGAGTTGGATGGAGGTGGAGGGGCCGAGGTCGGGGTCTTTCCACGAGGACAGTGCCCAGCGGCCCCTTGCCCGGCAGCGCAGCCGGAGTTGTGACGTGGCCGGCGGCCGCTGGCGGATCAGCCGCGTACGCATTCAGGGCTGAAGCCGCGCCGAAGGCGAACATGGCCAATTTCAGAAATGCACTTTCCATATTCATACCGCACCTCCGAGTCTGTACCAGCCTGTGTTCCGCTCCCCAACTACAGGAAATGCCACGTTCATTTCCGCTGTACGCCAAACCGATCGTTTCGCTGATCATATTTGCCGCCTTGGCCAAGCACCGGGTAGACCGCGGCGGGGAAACACAGGCTCTGATAGACGGTAAACTCGCTCCACTGGATGGACCCAAGATTGTCGATATACCGGCGTTCTCGAGCAAGGGTGATGACATTGGGAACCGATACGCCGCGCCCCGAACCGCCGGGGCCGAAGACCAGAATCCCGGGCCGAGGGCCCCATCCCTGCCGCTTGGTAAACGCTGATTCCCGGTCGTGGGGATTGTGGGCGGGGTTGAATCCGGTCCCCGTCATGTAGCACTTGCCAATGGGGTTCAGGCCCTGGACGTAATCCATCAACTGGCAGGCGGCGTCGATGTACTTCTGTTCCTTGGTCAACGACCACTGGAGCAGGCAGGGATAGGCGTATTGGCCTTGGGCGGTGTTGCTGCCCCACCAGCGGAGATTCAAGGGCGTGCCCACCGGGTAGGCGTTGGCATTCAGGTAGCCGATTTCCTTGTCGGCGGCCGCTTTGATGGCCGCCTTGAAGCGATCGACGACGGCAGGGTCGGTCGGCCTCTCCTTTTCGATGATGTAGGAATAAAAGAAGGAAGCGAGCCAGCCGTTGGAGGCGAACGACTCGGGCGCGCCGTTGTAGGTGTTGGAATACCCACTGGCGCCGGGCGACAAGTCCTTGATTGCCTGATGAGCGGCCTGATCCCCGGTCAGCAGGTACTTCTGCACGGCAAAGTAGAGGCGATGCGTCGGCCGGGCTGCCTCGCCGGCGGCGGCAAACGCCATTTCGGCGTGTTTCTGCAACGCTTGGAAGCGGGCCGCATTGTACGGCTTGATCAAGCGGGCCATGTGCATAAACATCCCGGACGCGAAGCTGGCCGAGCGAGGATCCAGCACTTCAGTGCCGAAGCGTGTGGGGTCCTTCTCGTAGGTCGTGAAGGGCGAATAACCCCGTGTTTCAGTGCCCCAGTGGATCGCGCCCGAAGGCTCCTGCATGTATTCCCAGAACATCGTGCCCCACATCGCTTCGTCGATGATGTCGGGAATGCCATTCCCTTTGCCCAGGATACGGTACTTCTCGTCGAACTTGTCGGGAATGTTGAACTGATCGTCCGTGAACAGTTGGGGGAACGCCTCGTACGTCGTCATCAGTGTCACCGGAACATCCATGTGGTAGGTGCGGCGATCCGCATCGCCGGCATCGTGATAGCCGCCGAAGGCGGTGAAGGTCGGTTCATTTCCAGTAACGACCAGACGCGCTTCGCCGATGGGACCATTGACCTGATAGATCGTCATGTGGCACGGATCCGCCTTGATGTTCCAGGCATACGGTTCCACGATCGGGCAGCCGCAGCGCTGGTGGTAGAGGGAGCGGAAGGAGACATACCCCAAACGCCGCGAAAAATCGCCGCCTACTCCAAAGGGATAGGAGCAGCCGTAGCCCTTGACGGCGATCTTATATGGGCCGCCTTCGGGGACGGCCGACAGATCGATCCGGTAGACGAAATCGCCGGAAGACTGGTCCTGTCCGATCGTTTGCAGCGTTCCCTGAGCTACGACAGCACCGTCGGACATCTTGAAGACGGTATAGGTTGGCAGGTCCCCGTTGATTTGCTTGGTTCCGCCATCGCCGAGCCAGATGGCGAAATTGGCGTACCTCACCTTCGACAAACCACTGTACGCACTCTGATTGGTCTTGATCGACTCACAGAATACTGTTCGATCATCGAACACGAATGTCTTCTCGCCGTGTGGCGTCTGCAGCGTGTACTTCGTCCCGCTGACCAGCGCTGGCACGTGCAGATAGATGTGATGATCGCAGGCGTCGGCCTCGGTGACGAACTTGTTGATCGCCGTCACGGGTTGGCCGTTGAGCTTCCACTGCGACGGATCAGCCGTGTTCACTTCATTGGCGTTGACGGTGGTGCTCTTGAAGTAGGCGACCAGTACATCGCTGGACGCGGTGCTGAGTTCCTTCAAAGAAAGCTCCCCCCGCGCCGGAACTGCTGAACACAAACAGAACGCAAGTACCAGGATACGCTTCATGGGATGGATCCTCCAACAGGATTCGAGATTCATCCATCTGGCTCAGGTGCTTACACATCCGGGACGACTTCGGCTATCGGCCCGCGCCGACCTGGGGCGGCGCGACGACCGCGGGGCGCGTCGCCGACAGACCGGAGGCCGCCCGAATTGGCGCGATGGCCTCCAGATACCCGGAATCCTCCAGGCTCCACATACGCGGGTCTTTCACCATCGCGGCCACATCCACCTGGGGGCCGCTACGGCGAGTTGTGGGGCCTGTCAGGTTGGTCGGGCCCGCTCCGGAGCCTTGCGCTGTTGCGACCACGCGGCGCGTTGTCGGTCCTCTGCCGCCTCCGAACCTGCCGGCGGCCACATCGACCTGGTCCAACCAGCGCTGGTTCAGCGGCGAGCCGGGGGTGAGCAGCTCGTTCCATTGCGTTTCGCTGAGCTTGGCCTTGACGCTCTGCTGGAAAGTGTTGGGCTCGCTGTCGATGGGGCGCACCTCGTGCCAGCACAGCGCGATGATCGAGCCTCTCTGGTGCTCGCGGATCAGCGCCTGGACGATCCGGTCGCGCCCGGGGCCGATTTCGCGCTGTGACGAGCCCCAGTCCGTGCCGTACAGGGCCGGGGTTTTGCCCGTGGTTCGTCGTGCCTGATCGGTGAATCGCCCCTGGTTGACCGCGTAATTGTGCTGGCCGGTCAACGTGTGCTTCCCGGAGATGCTGTAGAGGAACTTCAGCAGCGATCGCGCTTCCGGCGAGGCATCGGGCGTCGCTGGGTCATGTTCGACGATCCAGTCGGCCGGCCGGGTGGCGGGCTTGGGCAGATAGGGCACGTCGGGCTGCGGGTTGGCCCAGCGCTGCTGCTGCTGACCGCGGGGCGCCGCCTCCGCTGCCCCAGGGGCCGCGGACGCAGCGCCGCTGGCGTCACGCGCCTGGACCTCCGCCGCCGCACAGCACATCCCGCCCAACAGAACAGCGCACAGCGCACACAGAATCTCTCGAAACCGCAGCGTTTTCATAAGCATCCACCTCCGCGCAAGAAACTGTCGGCGACGCCCGACCACCACTGACTGCTGGCCAACCAGTCAGCCCCGCCGCCGCCGGCATGCTTACGGCTGACCCGAATCGTACCAGCGGAACCAGAGCCAGGCAAAGCGGAGATGCCCGTGCGCCAGCGCTCGGTGGCCGCGGTGGAATGTGCAGGGTCCCTGAATGCGCCGCCAGGAGCGCCAGGCGCCAGGCGCATTTTCATTGGCCTCGACCGACACCACTATGTAATGCCTCTCTGGAGGCGGTGGTTCTCTCTCATTCAGGAGGTCTTGGCATGGAACAGGTTCTCGCGCCGAAGCTTCATCTGGACTGCCCGCCTTCCTGACGTTGCATCCTTCGCCGATGCGTACGTTCAGGCCCTCATTGAACGATTTTTTGAGATCCGACAGAAATACCGCAGGCGCAAGCAGGGCTTCGATACACTTTTCAAGCACCGCTTGCACCACGAAGCCGGCAGCTTTGCCTACCGGTGGCAACAGGTCCTCGCCCACCTGGATTGCACCGACGGGCGGCAGTTGGGCGATGCCATCCGCCGTCATGTGTCCTGCGGCGGTTGATCGGGAGGC
Organism: Planctomycetota bacterium; assembly: GCA_026693085.1. GTDB lineage: Bacteria > Planctomycetota > Phycisphaerae > Tepidisphaerales > Tepidisphaeraceae > JAPLNB01. Next base: position 7,445 of record JAPLNB010000308.1, read on the forward strand.
CGACCATCCGGTGTGAATCAGCGCGAGGTCGGCGCCGCATCTGGCAGCCGGATCTCGGCAGGCCAGGGAACGACATTGACTTGATCGAAGACCTGGAACTCGGAAAGCCCCATGCCCTTGCCTTCCAGGGGCGTAGAGACGAACCGCACATAGCGAGCTTCGACGGGAGTTGGGAAAGCGAGTGGGTAGGAGTAGGCCAATCGCCCACGGGCCGGGAGGCTCGCGTAGCTTGGGTCGTCATCGTGTTCCCACGCCTCATAATCTCCCGGCGGCTTCCAGAGGTCATCGTGTCGAATGGCTCCCATCGGCCACCATGCCTGCCCGTCGGCCGAAGCGGCGACATCGATGGATTTCGGGTGGCAGAGTTGGGCGTTCGGCTGATGGGTAGTTATCCGCACGCCGCCGATCTGCTGGGGTCTTCTCAGGTCCACCACAAAGCTCACCGGCTCGCCGGGGTCCCAGAACGCGGTCGCCGCCTGGACGGCGCGGCTTCGCGCTTGGTCGGTCGGTGCGATGACAATGCCGTTCGTCAACTCGCGGCCATCCGTGTCCGGGTCTCCCAAGCGTGAACTGGATTCGCGGCTCGCGGTGTAGGGCTTGCCGTCGGCCAGCGACTTGCCCCAACGATACACCACCTTGGCGTATCCGTCGCCCGGGCCGACATCCTTGCCGTCGGAGTAGCCGTGGCGCACGTTTCGACCCTCGGGCCCGTAGCCCTGCAGGTTGATCCGCACCGAGTGCATCGTCGGGTCGCGCCGGCCAGCCACGTTGATCGAGTAGCGAAGCGGCAGCGAGCGGATCAGTGCCGTGTGGCCGCGCTCCACGTCGCCGGTTTCGCGATGCTCCGTCCAGTGGTACGTTACTTCAATCGGCTGAAAGCCGGGATCACGTGGCTTGTGATTCACCCGGATCAGCAGCTCCTGAATCCCAGGCATGTTGTAGGTGGCCGCGCCGTCTTTGCAGGAGAAAGCTGCGCGAAATGAGACCTGCCGGGCTCCTGGCGAAACGTCACCACCGGTGAACGTCCGAAGAACCTGCTCGTCCATCGGGAAGCCGCCGTCTTTCTTCAGGTGGAACTGCTGGAAATGGGCCCCGTCCCACGAATGCAGCAGCGAGACGGAGGATTGTTCCGACCGGTTTGTGCTGACCACGCCATAGAAGATCGATGTGATGTCGGACGGGACCGCAACGCGCCACGTCACGGCGCATTCGCGGCCGTTGGCGCCAGCGCCCAGCGTGGCCTTGTACATGCCATCGGGCTCCTTGTCGCTGTAGACGTTGTTCTCTTCCGCGGCAGTGCGCCGATACGCTCCGCCGTGAAGGGGTGGCCAAAGCTCCGCTGATTCGACCTGTTCGTCGGCTCTAAGGAGGACCTGGTTCGCACCGAGACTGAGCCTCGGCAGCGTCCGCCGGTTGAGTTGAGTGATGGTGGTGGCTTCGAACGATTCGAGCCCGACATCAACTTTGTCGCGGGCCGCCCGCATTTCGATTTTGACCAGGCACTGGGTAACTCCCGCGACCGGTGCCCGCAGCGTGACGCGTATCGATTGCTCGCCGGTCCGCTCGGCCTGCCAGACAGGGCTCCAATGGAGGCCGCCGTCGCGGGATATGGAGACGCGCAGGACATCGGCATCCGTCTGACGGACGCCGCTGGCTTCGATCCGAATCGCCGTGATCACATTCGCGGCATAGACCTTGAAAATGGCCCACGCGTCGGTGCCGGCTTTCGCCGGGTGCAGTCTGGGGCCGGCGCCGTCTTCGGCCCGCAACGCCACAGCCGAATCGTCGTAGAAAGCCAGCCGACAGTCCCTGGCCGATAGATCCGGCATGAACAGCCACCGCCCGTTGCCGCGGATGTTCTTCAGGCTGTGCTGGTTGTTCGGATCGGAGCCGTCGGCCATGGGTCGGAAATACGCCAAGTCCTTCGCTACTGGATCGGCCGAGTCCTTTGCCGGGTCCAGCGGCGTCCAGTACCGCGCGTAGGACTCGTAAGGCCGCAGATTCAGGGTGTATCGCTGCCCGTATCGTGCATATTGGCAATATCGGTCCACCGCGAAGTTGCCGAAGTAGGACGAGGCGCCTTCGGAGAGCGTTCGGTTGTAGCCGACGGGCTGATCCGACGCGCATCGCCACCCCGTCGGCCCTGGGTGAGAGGCGCATTGCGGCGCGTAGTGGTACAGGTAATAGTGGCCCTGTTCGCGCTTGCCTCCCGAAAGCTCACAGGCGTGCGCTTCCTTGATTTCCTGGCAACTCGCCACTTCACCGGCGTGGTTGAAACAAAAAACGCTCATCGACGAGTCGAACAGGTGCCAACTCTTGCCATCGTCCCACGAGACCTCGCTCACGGTATGGTCGCCCAACTGAACATACCGGGCGCGATAGCCAAGCTGCCGCCAGCAAGCGATGTTGAGCGATGAGACAATCCCGCAATTCATCGCCCCGTACGAGTTATAGTGAAGGATCGGGTCCCAGATGAGCCGGCCGTCCTCCATCGCGCAACGGGTCTGCCGGCGGCTTCGCCTGGCCCAGCGCCAGATGGCGATGCACTTGTCCTGCGGTGTCTGCCAGGCTCCCGTGGCGGAATCGACGAATGATTGGAGGTCCGTGTAGTCGGGGGCGCTATCGGTGGACAAGTGGAGGTTGTAGACGCTCGCCTCGGCGATGCCACAGAACGCGACGATAACAAACAGCAGCACGGCGATGCGCACTTTCATCGGGTTCTCTCCAGATCGCGTTTCACTTTCTGCCGCAGACTACTTCAGGCCGACATCAACCCGAACCACGGACTTGGGCGGGCGGATCTCCCATCTGTAGACGATCGGAGTGATGGTGTCATGCTGCGCCTCGTGAACAACAGCCTGCTGCAATGTCTGCCCCATTGACTATCACTTGGTTCCGGCTGGGGCGGTTCCCGATGTGCTCAGCGGCCGCACCCAGATGTTCCGGAACCGCACCGGGCAGTCGTGTCCGCTGAGCACCAGCGGCCCCGTGCTTTGTTTGTGGCTGTAGCCTTTAAAATCGCGGTGTAGCGTGTCGCCGCGGATTTCCTCGTTGTTCTGCACGAGCACGCCGTTGTGCAGGATCGTCACTCGCGCGGGCTTGATCAGTTTCTCCCCTTCGAAAACCGGGGTGGTGAAGACGATGTCAAAGCTCTGCCACTGCCCCCCTGGCCGACAGGCATTGACCAGAGGCGGCGTCTGGCCATAGATGGCGCCGGCCATGCCATCGGGGTAGATCTTCTCTTTCAGGGAGTCGAAGATCTGGATTTCGTAGAGCCCCATCAGGAATACGCCATTATTGCCCTGGTTGTACCATGGCCCCTGGAAATTGGCCGGACCCATCCATTCGACATGGATCTGGCAATCGCCGAAGGCTTCTTTGGTGGTCAGGCCGCCACTGACGGCTTCGACCCAGCTATCAACGATCCTCCAGTCGCTCTTCTGCCACTTGGAAAGGTCCTTGCCATCGAAGAGCACGATGGCATCCGCCGGGGCCACCGCCGGCTTCTCCGGCCCCGGGCCGACGTCCACGCGCTTGGGCAGTGGCCGATTCGCGTCATGCACGCGGTACCCGCACCAAGGCAGCTCGGGCGTGTCGTCATATCCGTAGACGCCCGAGCCGTCTTTGGCATGAACCAGCTCCGCAGCGCAACACCGCAACTCGAACAGCCCAACCAGAAAGCCGACGCTCAGCAAACACAGGGATAGCTCACGTTTCATTGCCATCGAATGGTCCTCCGCTGGATCGTGTATCGATCTCCAACCGACATCAGTCAAGGTCCCGCGTCCACGGCCGTCAAGCTTCGCCATTAAGAGCCACGCCGCCGGCCGAATTGGAAATGCGGCCTTGCCAAGAAGCTCGCGCATGCAAAGCCTCGGCTTGCTTGCGAGCTAGTCCCGCTTCTCGATGCGGTACAAGTGCGCCCGGGTGCGTACAAGCAGCGACTTGCCGACCACGGCGGGGCTGGCCATGAGCTCTTCCTGGCCGTCGAGTTCGTTGACTGCCAGAAGCTTGTATGCGCGACCCGGCTGAATCACCGTCGTGGCCGCCTCGTGGTTGAAAAAGTAGATGTGCCCGTCGGCATAGATCGGCGATGCCGAGTAGCTGCCCGCCTGCCGCATCTTCCACATCACTTGGCCCGTCTTCGCTTCCACGCAGGATGCCATGCCGTCGGAACTCACCATGTACAGCAGATCGTCGATGAGCAGCATCGACGGCCGCGACGGCGCCCCCTTGGTCATCTTCCAGGCCACGTGGCTGCCGGTCACATCGCCAGTACCGCCCGGACGGATCGCCCAGAGCTCCGGCCGCTCGTAGTCCGTGATGATGAACACCAGCCCCTGACCGAAGACCGGCCTCGGCGCCACCGACCAGCCGTTGTACCGGACCTTCCATAGCTCCTGTCCCGTATTGGGGTCGTAGCCCATCACGGCCTTGGCGCCCTGACTGATCAGCTCGTTGTGGCCGTCGGCCTCGATCACAATCGGCGTGCAGAACGCCTTCCGCTCGTTCTGACCATAGACGCTGTAATTGATCGAACGGTCCGTCTTCCAGACCGTTTTGCCAGTGCTCTTATCCATTGCCACGACGTACTGCACATCGCGGCCATCGACGTGGACGATCAACAGGTTCCCTGACAGCATCGGCGACGAGCCGGGACCTTCATGGTGATCGCATTTCAAGTCGCGACGGCTCCAGAGGACCTTGCCTGTGCCGGTATCCAGACATGCAGTGCCGTACATGCCGTAGTGCACGTACAACCGGCCGGCTTCGATCACCGGCGTCGGCGAAGCGTAGCTGTTGGTGCTGGCGACATGCTCCGGCCCCTGCGTGTCGAAGACCTTCACGTCGTGGATCACCTTCCCGCTGGCCAGATCGACACCCACTGCAAACATCTCGTGGCCCGTCCCGGTGGCGGTTGTCATCCAGATCTGATCTCCCCAAATCACCGGCGACGACCAGCCCAGATCGTGAATCGGCGTCTTCCAGACGACGTTCTGCGTCTCGCTCCATTTGATCGGAAGGCCCGTAGCATCCGAATGGCCGTCACCCCGCGGCCCCCGGAACTGCGGCCAGTTCTCGCCAGCCAACACAGGCCCGGCCATCAAAACCGTCGCCAGAATCAACTGCAGAATTGGCATATTTCTCTCTGAGCCCCACCCGAAAAGCGGAACCGCTGCACACGAGACGGACGATGCACCAGAAATGCGGACGACGCAACGGTTTTCGACCTTTTTCAATGTGCCAGAGCTCTGTAAACGATCCGCACGGTCTGGCCCTTCTTCAGTTCGGGTGAATTCGGCACCAGGACGAAATGGCGCCTCACAACCGGCTTGTATCGTTGCTCCTCGACCAGTTCCAACTCGCGGATCAACAAGATGCTGTTGGCCCTGAACGGCACCAGTCAGAACCGCCCGAAATACCTGCCTCATACCCGCTCCTCTCGCCCTTTCGATCGTTGCATCACCGCTGAGCATCTGAATGGCAATTCCACCCTTTCATACATACTCGCTGAATCGGCGTTTGAATCGGCAAGGATGCTCACGATGATCCTTCGCTCGCCGCGTCGTGCTGGAACGCGAAATTGCCATGAACACTCGGTTGAATAATGGCACATTACGACCACAACGGCGACTTCAACTATGACGGTGTCGTGAACGCGGATTATTACTTCCTGATCGACTCGGCCTTCATCGGACAGAGCAGGACGTTGACGGCGTCCAATCTCACATCGACGATGTCCACAGACACCGTTGCGGTGAGTGAGGCAACAGGAACAAAGGGCCGAGCAGCAGAACGTCAGGCCCGGTGCGAAATAGAAAAAACCTCAGCCATCTTCAAACTGCTGTAGCTGCTGTTGTCCAGTGCGGACTACGCGGCGGCGGAGCCTTGCAGTAGTGATGCCATAGGTGAAATACAATGGTCAATTTGTCCGCTTTACCAGCAGCGGCAACCAAGTCCGCCTCTTGAACCACAATACCAACTCCGGCCCAGGCAATGGGTGTCCGTTTCCCAGTTGAACGGACCATGGCCGTCAGTACAGACCACGCCATCAGAATCTTCATCATACCATCGCGTCCTTCGGTCGAGGTCGCACCCTACTCCTCGGGGGCCTTTGCTCTTTACGCGGTCAATGTGGGCAATTGCAGCCGATGCGCCCCGGTGTTACTCTGCCTGCGGGCCTGGATCACCCGGCATACGGCCAAATTGAAAACATCGAGAGACACATGAACATCACACGAATAGGGCTGATCTTGACGGCGGGAGCGATGGCGCTTTCTATCGGCAACATCCTCGCGCATGCGGCGGACTACTATGTCGCACCAAACGGATCCGACGCGAATCCTGGCACCATCGATCGGCCGTTTGCGGGCTTGCAGCGAGCCCAGCAGGCCGCGCGGCAAGCGAGTGGCCGCGAGCCGGTCACGGTCTTCCTGCGGGAGGGCACTTACTATTTGCCGGAAACCATGTGCTTCACCGCGGCGGATTCGGGGACACAAACGGCCCCAGTGACATACCAGGCCTACAAGAAGGACCAGGTGGTTGTCAGTGGCGGGGCCAGGCTTGCCAACCTCAAATGGGAGCCGTATCGCGACGGGATCCTGAAGGCCTCGGTCCCTGCGGGATTCACCACCGACCAGCTTTTCGTCAATGGCCAATGCCAGCCCATGGCGCGCTACCCGAATTTCGACGCGAACGTGCGGCATTTCAATGGCTATGCCGCCGACGCGATCAGCCCCGAGCGCGCAGCCCGATGGAACGATCCCCGCGGCGGCTTTATCCACGCCATGCACGCGGCCGAATGGGGCGGCATGCACTACGTCATCACCGGAAGAGGGCCGGACAATACGATCACCTACGAGGGCGGCTGGCAGAACAACCGCCCCTCCGGCATGCATCGCCAGTTCCGCATGGTCGAGAACATTTTCGAGGAACTCGACGCACCCGGAGAGTGGTTCCTCGACACAAAGACCCGCACGCTCCATTTCTATCCGCCGGCCGGAGTGGACCTTTCCACCGCCACGATCGAGGCTGTCCATCTGCGCCATCTCATCGAGTTTCGCGGCACGCAGCAGGCGCCGGTGCGGTTCCTGACCATCAAAGGCCTGACCTTCCGCCACGCAACCCGCTCGTTCATGGAGAACAAGGAGCCCCTGGTCCGCAGCGACTGGACCACGTACCGCGGCGGCGCGGTCTTCTTGACCGGCACGGAGGACTGCCTGCTCGAAGACTGTTTCATCGACCAGGTCGGCGGCAACGCGGTTTTCGTGAACAACTACAACCGCCGCCTCACCGTGCGCGGCTGCCACATCGCCAACGCCGGCGGCAACGGGGTGGCGTTCGTCGGAGACCGCGATGCGGCCCGCGTCCCGCGCGACTGGAAGGATCGTTCCCAGAAACTCGCCACGCTGGACCGCACTCCAGGGCCGAAGACCGACAACTACCCCGCCGAGTGCCTCGTGGACGATTGCCTGATCTACCGCTCGGGCCGGGTCGAGAAACAGACGGCGCCGGTGCAGATCGAGCTGTCCCAGAGCATCACCGTCCGCCATTGCTCCATCTACGACGTGCCGCGGGCCGGCATCAACATCGGCGACGGCTGCTGGGGCGGCCACGTCATCGAGTTCTGCGACATCTTCGACACGGTGAAGGAAACCGGCGACCACGGGTCCTTCAACTCCTGGGGCCGCGACCGCTTCTGGAGTCTCGACGGCCTGAACCTCAACGACGACAAGACCTGGACCGCCGAGAAGGACCTGGTGCGGCTGGACGCGATCAAGACCGTCATCCTGCGCAACAACCGCTGGCGCTGTGACCACGGGTGGGACATCGACCTGGACGACGGGTCCTCGAGTTACGAACTCCGCAACAACCTCTGCCTCAATGGCGGCATCAAGAACCGCGAAGGCTTCTACCGCGTGGTCGAAAACAACATCATGGTCAACAACGGCTTCCACCCGCATGTCTGGTACAAGCATAGCCAGGACGTCGTCCGGCGCAACATCATGTGGACCGACCACTACCTGCCCGCTGGCGGCATGCCGTCCACGCCGTGGGGCCGGGAGATGGACCGCAACCTTGTCCACCGCCCGAACGCGGCCGAGCCGAAGCCCGCCGCCAACCTGGCGCGGCAATCGCAGCGAGACGCGGACTCCATCGTCGCCGACGCGATGTTCGTCGATCCTGTCCAAGGCGACTTCCGCGTCAAAGACGGCTCGCCCGCGCTGAAACTGGGTTTTGTGAACTTCCCGATGGACCAGTTCGGCGTGCAGAAGCCCGAGCTCAAGGCCATCGCCCGCACTCCGCAGATTCCCAAGCTGATGACCCCCGCCGGAGACACCAGCATCAAACCCACGGTCCAACGCCGGCATTTTGCGTGGCAGGCCGAGGTGCGCGACATTGCCGGCCTCGGCGATCGCTCGGCCTACGGATTGCCCGGGGAATACGGCGTGCTGCTCGTCAACCTGCCCGCCGGAAGCCTCGCCGCCAAGGCCGGCTTGCAGAAGGATGACGTCATCCTGGCCTGCAGCGGAAAACCCGTCCGCACCATCGACGCCTTGCTGGACCTGCAGAACGAAGCCGGCGGCAAGGCCCTCAAGATCGAGGTCCACCGCAAGCAGGGCACTCTTCCGCTCACCGTGAGCGACTATGCCTTCGCCGCCGTCGAGTATCAGGCCTCGCCGGACTTCAAGGCCATTCCGCTCGCCCCGGCTTCCTCCGTCGCGCCGGCGCGTATCCTGGCCAGCGAGCCCGGAACCTTGAACGAACCCCTCTCCGTACTGACCGACGGCAAGCTCGCCAGGAACTACGGCCCGGTGTTCGGCAACGGCGTGGTGAATGGCGCGTACAAACTCGACCTCGGCGACGCCAAAAGGATCGCGGAGGTCCGCACGTTCTCGTACAACCAGAACAACAACCGCGGCCGCCAGCGTTTCGTGCTCTACGGCAGCAGCGCCACGAACGACCCCGGATGGGAGGTGGCCGATCGACGTCTTTTCACGCCCATCATCGAACTGGACACCCGGAAGACACCAACGACGGAGTTCGTCGTTACCCGCATTCGCCACAGCGGTGAACAGCCGCTGGGCGTCTACCGCTGGCTGATCTGGGCGGTGGCGCCGGCAACCGACAAGGCCGCTGGAGAGAATACTGCCTTTCAGGAAATACAGGTCTCCGCTTCGCTGGCGAAGTAACGGTCGCCCATTGCTTTGCCGGCACGTCGCATTGGATCGGTGGCTAGCCCATGTTTGGTATTGCCACCCCCTCCTGAACGCCGGAATCCGCGTTTGGGCCGTGAATTTCGAGGGTCGGCGGGCGAAATTCGAAAAAGCGTAGTGACACTATCCACAGCATTCCGCTCACGTTGCCGCGCATCTGGTGGTGTTGATTTGTGGAAATATCATCGTGATATGATCACGATCGTGTATCTGCGCACCGTCAAAGTCCCCTCTCCTCCAGCGGCAAAATCAATGAGTATGTTCGCCTCGTCGAGGCCTACCGCCAGGACGGCAAAGTCAAG
>JAPLNB010000309.1 GCA_026693085.1 Planctomycetota bacterium
GCCGCAGGCCACACAGCGGGGATTTTGACAACAGAAATGGCTCAGGTCGTCCATGACCAACTCCTTGTGCTTGGCCTGAGCCGTGGCGCATCAACATCTTAGGCACGCTTTCAGCTGGACAACTTCAAGGGGGCACGAGGGCCATTTCCCCGCCAACAAAACCCTAACTCATCCGTAGTACTCTACGTGGATACCGTCTCGTCCAACTTCGCCCTCCGCCCTTCCACCCCCGCCACCCCACATGCCCTTCCGCCCGCCCGCTCTCCCTCCGCCCCCCCATTTCTACAAAACGAACCCATTTCCGCCATTCAAAAATCGAAAATCAAAAATCCCCCAACCCCTTGCCAATCCAAAGGCCCCCGAAACCAACCAGGGGGTCTGGCGGGGGAGAAACGGGGGAGAAAATGGTGGTTTTAGGGTGGTTCTGGGGGGAGTTTAGGGTGGTTTTAGGGTGGTTTCCGGCACCCGCCGCGGGTTTCCGCCCAGCCACACGGCCCCCCCTCCCCGCCATCCCCCATCTGACAAAACGAACCCATTCCCCCTCTTCTTTCTGTCTCTTCGTGCTGACCAGGGCCGTGGGTTCATCATTTCTTCTTCCCCAACGTCCACCGTCCCCCCTCCATCTTCCACCCGAACAACGGCTCTGCCGCCTTCTCATCACGTTCCACCGGCGCGGACGCCGCCGGGTCTTTCGGCCTTTCGGTTTCCACCACCACCACCACGCGACCCTTCACTACGCGCCGCTGCGCCTCGTCCGGCAACTTCCCTCCCACTCGCTCCATCAGCAGCCGAACCAACTCCCGCCCAACCTCCGCAGGCGCCAGATCCACCGTCGCCGCCGTTCCTCCCCATCTCCGTCCACCGCCATACCCCGCCAGCAGCACATCCTTCCCCACTTCTTTGCCAAGAATCCGGCATGCCTCCGCCACCGCCACCGCATCCTCATCCGTCTCCGCCATGATCGCATCGATGGGGACACCCGCCGTCAGATGCTGCGCCAGGTATCCGACCGCCAGCCGTGTTGCCGCCTCAAACCGCAGGTCGCCATCTTCGACGCTGACCGCCGGCATCTGGACCACCCGCAGCACTTCCAGATTCGCCTCCCGTACCGCCCGCTCATACCCCGCCAGCCGATCCCGCACCGCCGGCTCCTTGATCGAACCGCTCCACAGCGTCAGAATCCTCCGCCGCCCCCGGCCGATGAGCCATTTCGTCAGTTCGTAGCTCGCCGCCTCATGATCCACCACGACTCGATCAATCCCGGCCATCTCGGTATCCACCACGACATTCAATCCGCCTCGCCGCATCGCCTCGACCCTCTGCGGTTCAATCCCCACGACCACCAGGCCCATCGGCCGCTCGACGATCAACGGGCCCAACTTCTCCCCCGCCAATCCCTCCGCGCCGATCGCCAGTGCCCCCAAGCCGGCCCGCACCGCCGCCTCGACCGCCGCCATCCCGACCAGCCGCCCGTGTTCCGGCATCACCACGACCACCGCCCCGCGCAGCATCCCTTCCCCTGGCCGCCGCTCCGGCGCCACGGTTCGAATGTGCCCCCCTCGGTCCAATATCAACCCATCTGCCTGCAACACCCGCAGCGCCCGCCTGACCGTGGCGCGCCCCACCTCCAGCTTCGCCGCCAATGCCCTTTCCGACGGCAGAGCCTCCCCCCGGCCCAACTCCCCGCTCTCCACCCATCGCCGCAGATGATGAATCGCCCGTGCCCGCGGACTCGCCGGCTGGGATACCTGTTCTGCCATAGAAATGTCCTTCCTTGGACCAAATCCAACCCTGGTGGACCAATCCAAGCCAGAACGATACCACTACCCCCTAACCACCGTCAAATGCACGGCTTGCTACTGGCAACTGGCAGCCAACAACTGGCAACTACTTCAGATTCTCCGGATTCAACCCCAGCAGCTCTTCCACCACAAACAACCCATCCTTCCGCACCAGCCGGCCGTCAAAATACATCTCCCCGCCACCCACATCCGGCGTCTGTTTCATCACCAGGTCCCAGTGGATATCCGACTTGTTCCCGTTGCTGGCCTCGTCGTAGCACGCCCCCGGCGTGAAGTGGATCGAGCCGGCGATCTTCTCGTCAAACAGGGTGTCCTTCATCGCCTTGGTGCAATACGGATTCACGCCGATGGCGAATTCGCCCACGTAGCGGGCTCCTTCGTCGGTATCCAGAACCTCGTTGAGCTTCTCGGTCACGGTGGAAGTCGCGTGAACGATCTTCCCGTTCTTGAACACCAGCCGCAGGTCGTTGTGCGTCACGCCGCGCTGGATGCTCGGGCAGTTGAAGTGGATCACGCCATTGACCGATTCGCGCACGGGGGCGGTGAAAACCTCGCCGTCGGGGATATTGAGCTTCCCGTCGCACGGAATGGCCGGGATCCCCTTGATGTTGAAGCTCAGATCGGTGTCGGCCGGCCCCCTGAGCCGGACTTGGTCGGTTTTCTGCATCAGGTCGACCAGCGGCTTCATGGCCCGGGACATCTTCCCGTAGTCCAGCGTGCACACTTTGAAGTAGTAATCCTCAAACGCCTCGGTGCTCATCTCCGCCAACTGCGCCATCGACGAATTGGGCCAGCGCAGCACCACCCACCGCGTCTTCTTGATCCTCACCTCATGATGCACGCGCTTCCAAACGGTGTTCTCATACAGTTTCTGCTGTTCGCCCGGCACATCCGACAGCTCCGACACATTCGGATTGCCCCTGACGCCGATGTAACATTGCACCCGCTCCATCTGAGCCCGTTCGATGTCGGCGATCAGGTCCCATTGCTCTTTGGTCCCCGCCATCATCAGCGCCCGGTTGATCTCGACGGCCTTGAGGAGCACGATGGGCCTTCCCCCCGCCTCTTTCGCAGCCTTCACCAGTGCCTTGGTAAACGAATGCGGCACATCGATGGCTTCGATGAGGATGTTTTCGCCGCTCTTCAGGCCGCAGGAATAATGGATCAACACGTCCGTCAGTTTCTCAACGCGTGGATCGGTCATGAGGTCTCTCCGCATCAGTAATAGCCCCCTCGGCCGCGACCACCGCTGCCCCGGACAGTCTAACGTCCCGCCCCTCGTCTAAACAATCCCCCTGCGGGTGCGTAAAGGTATTATTGAATGAGGGTTGATAGGAGCGAGCGAAGTTGGTATGGATGTTGCTCCGTGGCCGTGTGTGTTCGATGGCATTGGTGAACGATCTGTTTGGTGAGATAGTCCGATGAGCATGGTGCCCGTGACGAAAGCTGTAGAGGGGTTGGACCTTGTCACTGCTGCGCCCGAGCAGCCGATTCTGCGGCCCGCCCCGGCCGCCCATCCTCTCGGTGTCCGAACCTGGCCTCGAACCTGGTTCGACAAGATCGAGGCCTTCATCAGCCGCCTCTCGGTGCGCGACAACTTCTGGCACCGCATCTGCTCATTCATCTGGCTTCCGTACGCCTTTTTCAGTGGCATCCGGATGAAGAAACTGGACGTCAACACCTTTTCGGCCATCCTGCCCTTCAACCGGTTCAACCGAAACTGGTATCGCGCCATGGCCGGCGCGGCGCTGCTCGGCAACTCCGAAGTGGCCGGCGGGATGTACGTCTTTGGCGTCTGCGGCTCCGATTACATCGTGGTCTGCAAGCACATGGAATACCGATTTCTCCGCCCGTGCTTTGGCCCAGCCGTCTATCGCATCAAGCCCCGCCAGGACATCCACTCGCTGCTGGCGACGGGCGGCGAATTCAACCTGACCGTCGATCTGGACATCTTCCAGCAGGTTTCCAAGGGCGCCAAAGAAGAACGCCGCGTCGGCAAGTCGATCGCCACGTTTCACGTCACGCCCAAGGCGCACCACAAAGCCAAGACCCGCGAGTAATTGGAAGATCGAAAAACAAGAATCGGAAATGAACCCGGCAATGCATTGCCGCCCCTTGCCGCGGCCTGCAATCCCACGACAATACCGCGCGCCATGACGACTGCACCGCTCACGGTTCCCGGCAGGTCCTCGCTCGGCTCTGCCGTTGCCTACGGCGCGTTTCTCGCCTGCTCCTGGACCTGGTGCATCGGCATGTTCCTGCCGGTTTTGCTTGTCCGCGACTATGGAATCTGGGGCTGGATCGTCTTCGCGATCCCCAACGTCGTCGGCGCCGCCGCGATGGGGTTGATTCCCCGGAATGAACAATCCCTCCGCAATCTGCTGGCGCAACACCGCTCCGCCACGCGGCTCTTTTCGCTTGTTACCATCGCTTTTCACCTGTTCTTCAACGGGTGGATCATTCGCCGGCTGCTGCCCGGCTATGGACCTTCCCTGACGATCGCACTGGCCATCCTGATGTATCTGATCATCTCCCCTCCAACCCGCCGCGACCTCCTCCTTTCCATCATTGTCCTCGCTATCTCCTTCCTCGCCCTCTCTCTCGCGACGGACCTCAAGGACGTGAACTTCCCGCGGTCCATATCACTCCAGTCCACACCCATCCTCTTTTCTCTCGCCGCCTCATGCTTCTTCGGGTTTCTCCTCTGCCCTTACCTCGACCTCACCTTCCACCGCGCCCGCCGATCCGCTGGCGCGTTTGCCCCACGCGCCTTCGTCTTCGGCTTCTTTGCCTTCTTTGCGATGATTCTTTTCTTCTCGCTCCGTTACGCCACCTTCCTCGCCCCCCTTCTCACCGATCCCTCCGCGCTCGAATCTGCTGGGACCCCTGGGGCTGCGATCATCCTCGGTCTCTACATGTCCCTGCAATCCGCCTTCACCATCGCGGTCCACTGGCGCGAATTGATCGGGAATCTCGCGTCCGCCAACCGTGGCCGCACGATCGCGCTCGCCGTGGCCGTCTTCCTTGTCCCCGTGATTCTGGGCATCGTCTCTCAGGAGCCGCTGCGATTCTTCGGCCTTGCCGGCGGCGAGGTTTTCTACCGCTGTTTCATGGGTTTTTATGCCCTGTACTTTCCCGCGTACGTGTATCTCTGCATCATCCCGCGTCGCACAAGTTTCCTCGTCTACGCCGTCGCGGTCATCCTGGCTACTCCTCTTTTCTTCGCCGCGTTCATCCTGAACCACATGCTCTTGCTGCTTCCGGCTCTGGCGATCGTTCTCCTGGCCAAACTTCTCCCGCTTCGTGCCTCCGTACCTTTCCCATTCCGTGTCTATCTGTGTGCATCTGTGGTTACAATGCCCGCCCTATGGCAAGCACCAAACGTATCGGCGTCCTCACCGGTGGCGGCGACTGTCCAGGCCTTAACGCGGTCATCCGCGCGGTCACCAAGTCCGCGATGCACCAACACCACCTCGAAGTCTTCGGCATCGAGGACGGCTTCCTGGGCCTGATCCAAAACCGCATGCGAGTTCTGGAATGGGGCGACGTCTCCAATATCCTCACATTGGGCGGCACGATCCTCGGTACGAGCAACCAGGCCAACCCCCAACAGTATGCCATCGAACGCAACGGCCAGACCGAGTTCGCCGACGTCACCGACCGCGTGATCGAACACGTCCGCGCCAACCACCTCGACGCGATCGTCTGCATCGGCGGCGATGGCACCATGACCGGCGCGGCCAACCTCATCCAGAATGGCATCAACTGCATCGGCGTCCCCAAAACCATCGACAACGACCTCGAAGGCTGCGACCAGACGTTCGGCTTTGACACCGCGGTCACCACCGCCGCCGAATGCCTCGACAAGATTCACACCACCGCGATGAGCCATCACCGCGTGATGGTCGTCGAGCTGATGGGCCGCAATGCCGGCTGGCTTACGCTGCACGCCGGCGTCGCCAGCGGCGCCGACATTATCCTCATCCCCGAGATTCCGTACGACTTGACGAAGGTATGCGAGGTTCTTGAGCACCGCAGCCGCGTTGGCAAGCGGTTCTCGATCATCACCGTCTCCGAAGGCTCCAAGCCCAAAGGCGGCGACGTTGTCATCCAACGCCGCGTCGAAACCAGCCCCGATCCCATCCGCCTCGGTGGCATCGCCAACAAACTGGTTGACGAGATCGAAGCGGCCTCTGGCCTGGAAGCCCGCGCGACGATCCTCGGCCACATCCAGCGCGGCGGCACGCCCACGCCCGCCGACCGCGTCCTGGCAACGATGTTTGGACATCATGCGCTGGACCTGCTCCTGGAGGGCGCGGTTGGTAAACTGGTTGTGTGGAAAGATGGCAAGCTCAACCAGGTGGACATCGAATCGGTCGCGGGAAAGCAGCGAAAAGTGCCGGCGGATCATCCACTGGTCCATACGGCGCGTGCAGTTGGAACGAGCTTTGGCGACTAAAGGACGCGGCTCTGTGCTCTTGTGCGTCTCTCTATGCTATCATCCTCGCCCCATGCAGATTGGACCGATTAAGCTCCCGGTTCCGTTTTGCCAGGCCGGCCTGGCTGGTTACTCCGACCGCGCGATGCGGCTGGTCGCACGTCGGCGTGGCTGTCCCTATGCCGTCACTGAATCTCTGCTCGATATCACCCTGCTCCATGGCGGCAAGGGGCTGGAGAATTCGATCGACATCAACGACGAGGATCACCCCATCGCCGGGCAGATCATCGGGTCCGAACCTGATCAGCTTGCCCGGGTGGCGCAAATCCTCTACGCCCATCGCTACGACGTGATCGATCTGAACTTCGCCTGCCCTGTTAAGAAGATCAAGAACAAGGCGCGAGGCGGGCATATGCTGCGCGATCTTCCGCGTGCGGTTGAGATCCTCAAGGCGGTTCGCGATGCGCTGCCGCCTCAGGTCCCGACGACCGTGAGCCTCCGCCGTGGCTATGACGATTCGGGAGAATCCACGGATGCCTTCTTTCAGATTCTAGAGACTGCCTGGTCGCTCGATTACGCCGCCGTCCGCGTTCATGCGCGGACTGTTGAGCAGAAGTACGCCGGGCCAAGCCGTTGGCCATTTCTCAAGGACCTCAAGGCGAGGTATCCGGACCAGACGATTCTCGGCTCGGGGGATGTCTTCACTGCCGAAGACGCCGTTCGCATGCTCGGCGATACGGGGGTGGATATGGTCTGGATCGCCCGCGGCGCGATCGGGAATCCCTGGGTCTTCAAACAGGCCGCGGCCTTGCTGGAGTCTGGTTCGGCGCTGCTGCCGCCCAGCATCCATGAACAGCGCGATGCGCTGCGAGAGCATTTTGGGATCTCGATGGAGATTCATGGCGAACAGCTTGCGGGGCGGCGGATGCGAAAGCAGGGCATCAAGTACGCTCGCTTCCATCCTGATGCGTCGCAGGTCAAAGTGGACTTCATCGCGGTGACGAGCCTGCGCACCTGGCAACAGGTCTTGGATAAGTGGTATTCGCACGACGGGCCTGGCGTTTGGCCGGATCCGAGGGCGGCGGATGAGGTGAACGGGGAGGAGAATCAATCGTGCGAAGCTGCATGAATCGGACGCCGCGACGGAATCGGCTGGCCAAACCGCTGCCGGAGGAGTGGCGGCGGTTTATGGTGGAGCAAGGCGTACCGAAGCGGAAGTACACGGCCGTCTGTCAGGTGACGCTGACGACCGGGCGGGTCGTCGAGGAGTTAATCATCGAGGAGGGGTGGATCATCTCGCTGGACAAGGCGGGGTTGGCGGGCAAGTTCGAGCAGAGGATCGACTTTGACCCGCGCACGATCACGTCGATCGAGATTCGGCAGGTGATCTGATCTCGCCAGTTCAGCCGGCGGTGCGGCGGGGGACGTTGATGCGGCTGACAACGCCTTGGGTCTGGTTGTGTGCAACCTGTTTCTGGCCTGGGGTCGGCAGGTTGGACTTTTGCTGGCCGAAACTGGTGCCCAAAGCGGAACTGACGGCGTGGGAGGCGGGGCGGTTGAGGCTTTCCTTGAGCTGTTTGAAGCTGCCGGATTCCTTTGCGGCGGATTCCGGGCAGACCATTTCGGCGGCGGAGCCGAGCTTGGATCGGGCGACCAGGAACCTGGCGGCGTTTTGTGCGGCCAGGGTGGTGTCGATCATCGGGGTGGCCGTTGGTCCTTGGGCGGCCTTCTTGAGTTTGCGGACGGGTTTCTTGGCCGACGAAGCGGCACTGGTCAATTCTGTTCTGCGTGATTTTGCCATATAGTCAATCTCTCAAACGCGGATTTTACACGACGGGGCGGCCGATACAATACCCCAATTCAAAGGTTCTCCAGTCGCTGCTGTTTGTCGAGCTCGATGAGTGCGGAGATCAGGGGCTCCATGTTGCCCTGGACGATTTGTTCGAGGTTGAAGTTCTTTTCGCCGCCGGTGTCGCCGCCGAGGCGGTGGTCGGTGCAGCGGTTCTGGGGGAAGTTGTAGGTGCGGATACGCTGGGAGCGGTCGCCCGATCCTATCATCGTCTTACGAGTAGAGCTGATGGCGGCGTGCTGTTTGGCTTGTTCGGCCTCGTACAGGGTAGCGCGGAGCAGGGCCCAGGCGCGTTCCTTGTTTTGAGTTTGGGACTTGTGCTCGGTCATTTTGAATTGGAGGCCGGAGGGTTTGTGGAAGAGTCGCCAGCCGGTTTCGACCTTGTTGACGTTTTGGCCGCCGGGTCCGCCACCGCGGCAGCCGAATTCTTCGACGTCCTTGGGGTTGATATCGATCTTGACGTCTTGGAGTTCTGGTAGGACGGCGACGGTGGCGGCGGAGGTGTGGATGCGGCCTTGGGCTTCGGTTTCGGGGACGCGTTGGACGCGATGGCCGCCGCCTTCGAAGTGGAGATGGCGATAGGCGCCGCGGCCGGTGATGTGGATGATGGCTTCCTTCAAGCCGCCGCGTTCGGAGGTGGAGGCGTCGGAGACTTCGAATTTCCAGCCGTGGTGGTCGCAGTAGCGGTGGTACATTTCGAAGAGGTCGCGGCCGAAGAGGGCGGCCTCTTCGCCGCCGGTGCCGGCGCGGATTTCCAGGAAGAAGGAATCGACGGCGTTGTCTTCGGCGGCGAGCAGTTCGTCCTTGAGGTTCTCAAGCAGTTGATTGGCCTTGTTTTCGGCGTCGGGGAGTTCGGTGGCGGCGAGATCGGCCATTTCGCGGTCGGCTTTGGACTGGCTCATCTCGCGGAGGTCGTCGATGGTCTTGGCGGCTTTCTGGTATTCGCGGTAGCGGCCGACGACGGCATCGAGTTGGCCCATCTCCTTGGTAATGCGGATCATCTGTTGGGGGTTGGAGAGGACGGCCGGGTCGTTGAGGGATTCACGGAGGGTGTCATGGCGAGCGGCTTTTTCGTCGAGCTTGCGGATGAGCGGCGAAGGAACGTTTTTCAGAGTCTCGGGCATCGGGGCCTCGGTGTAAATGATTGGTGGATAGAGAACAACGGGCGACTGCTGGGGGCGGTCGCTAATGCCGGGTGAGAATGCAGGTGGCATGGGCCATGGGTATAAGCATAGCAAGGTTTGGGCGCATGTACCACGGGGAGTTGTCAGTTGCCAGTTGTCAGTAGCCCGGCCGTAGGTCCCCCGGAAATGCCCCGGCGAAACCCCGGGAAGACCCCCGGTGTACGGCGGCGGGGGGGGGTAATGGGGGCGAAGGCAGTGCGGTTTGGCAGGTGGGCCCGGTGAGGCATTATGCGAAGGGGGTGCATGAGAGTAAGGGCTCCTGTCGATAGAACAACTCGGCGTGTGTGATGTCGTAGCAGGATAAGTCGAACTACCAGAGCACGCGTTGGTGCGGGATCGACAAAATCTGAACGACGGGCCTTGACTGACGAGGAAAGGTATGTAAACTCTACGGTTTCGCATTTGGACCGGAAGTGGAAGAAAGGCGGCTTGGACGACTGCTACCAAACGAGGTAACCGGGCTTGATTAAGAGCCAGATTTTACTCGATACGCCGAACTGATCGCCAGTTAACCTACCTGGGTCACTGGCGGTGAGCCGGTGACGAAATCGGGAAATAAGAAGTTGCAGGGATGTGAATTGCCGAACATGGATAAGTCCGCCGGTTTGAGTAGAGGCGGCTGACTCACCCGCGTTCGGCGGGAAGCTTTGTCTGGATGTATTGGACAAGGCGGCTCTTTGACAAGTGAATAGACGAGGTTCAAGGTAATTTGAAAATGTACCGCGATGCCTGGCCCTGCTAGTGTTGGTGTTTGTCTTTCCGTGGCCAGGCACAGTCATCCGCATGCCCTGCGGAAGGCGGTGATCGATAAATGTGGTCAAGCTACTAAGGGTGTACGGTGGATGTCTTGGCATCGAGAGGCGACGAAAGACGTGGTAGCCTGCGATATGCTTCGGGAAGCCGGCAAACAGGCATTGATCCGAAGATTTCTGAATGTGGAAACACGGCTGGGGTTATTCCCAGTCACTCCTGCCTGAATGTATAGGGCAGGTAGAGCGAACGCGGGGAACTGAAACATCTAAGTACCCGCAGGAAAATAAAGAGACATCGATTCCGTGAGTAGCGGCGAGCGAAAGCGGAACTAGCCCAAACCGGGATTCGTTCCGGGGTTGCGGGCGCCTTGAGGGGTTACAAAACCATGGTCAGTCGAAGAGTCTGGAAAGGCTCACCAAAGAGGGTGACAGTCCCGTAGGCGACGGCCGATGGTCCCCGTTACAGAGGCGTACCAGAGTAGCACGGAGCTCGTGGAACTCCGTGTGAAGCAGGGCGGCCCACCGCCCAAGGCTAAATACTCCTCGATGACCGATAGTGAACCAGTAGGGCGATTGAACGATGAAAAGCACAGCTTTTAGCTGAGTTAAAAGCACCTGAAACCGTACACTTACAACGCGGTAGGAGGCCTATGGCCCGCAAGGGCAATGGCTGACTGCGTACCTTTTGCATAATGGACCGGCGAGTTCACGTTTACAGCAAGGCTAAGGAGTCAAGCTCCGGAGCCGCAGTGAAAGCGAGCCTTAAGATGGCGTTTAGTTGTAGGCGTGAGGCCCGAAACCCCGTGATCTACCCATGGCCAGTGTGAATGCCCCGTAAAAGGGGCAGAAGGCACGAAGACGTGAACGTTGAAAAGTTCTGTCATGAGCTGTGGGGAGGAGTGAAAGTCTAATCAAACGGGGAGATATCTGGTTCTCTTCGAAATGCCTTTTGGGGCAGCCTCGAGCCACTACTCACAGGGGGTAGAGCGACTGAAAGGAGACATGGGCCTACCCGGCTACATGCTCCTACCAAACTCCGAATACCTGTGAGACTATCTCGGGAGTGAGTCCGCGAGGGATAATCTTCGCGGTCAAGAGGGAAACAACCCAGACCGTCTGCTAAGGTCCCGAAATTCAGCTTAGTTCGATAGGAAGTTATCTTGCTGAGACAGCCAGGATGTTGGCTTAGAAGCAGCCACCATTTAAAAAGTGCGTAATAGCTTACTGGTCGAGCCGGATAGCGCCGTAGATGATCGGGAATAAGCTGGATACCGAAGCAGCGGGAACAAGCAATTGTTCGGTAGAAGAGCGTTGCATGCAGCAGTGAAGGCGTACCGTAAGGAGCGCTGGAGCGCATGCAAGTGAGAATGCCGGTATGAGTAACGATAACGCAGGTGAAAATCCTGCGCGCCGAAAACCTAAGGTTTCCTGGGGAAGGTAAATCCGCCCAGGGTTAGTCGGAAGCTAAGTGGAGGCCGAAAGGCGTACACGATGCACAGCAGGTTAATATTCCTGCACCGACGGTGAAGGTTGAACCACGCGTGACGTCCTTCCAAGGCAGATCCCCCGATCAGATGTGGGGGTTGGGCGCGGCGCAAGCCGCGATCACCAGGCCGTTTTGTTGCCGAAGTCTGTGGCGGGAGGGCCGAGAAAAACCGCGTGGGGACGACATCGTTGCCCGTACTAAAACTGACACAGGTAGGTGAGGAGCGTATCCTCAGGCGCTCGAGAGAACTGCGGTTAAGGAACTAGGCAATCTAACCCCGTAACTTCGGGATAAGGGGTCCCTCCTTGCTTTTAGCAAGAGGGCGCAGGAAACGGGACGGGCGACTGTTTATCAAAAACACAGTTCCGTGCTAACTCGCAAGAGGATGTATACGGAATGACGCCTGCTCGGTGCCGGAATGTTAAGGAAGTCGGTTAGGGGTTCGCCCCAAAGCTGGCAACCGAAGCACCGGTAAACGGCGGCCGTAACTATGACGGTCCTAAGGTAGCGAAGTTCCTTGTCAGGTAAGTTCTGACGTGCATGAACGGCGTAACGACTTGTCCGCTGTCTCAACCGCAGACTCGGTGAAATTGAAGTGGCGGTGAAGATACCGTCTACCCGCAGCAAGACGGAAAGACCCCGTGGACCTTTACTATAGCCTGGTACTGACGCCGGGTGGAAACTGCGTAGGATAGGTGGGAGGCGTTGATCTGCCGGTTCTGGCCGGCAGGGAGCCAACGGTGAAATACCACCCTGTTTGCATTCGTCGTCTCACCCTGGTCCGTGAAACCGGCCAGGGAACCGTGCTAGGTGGGTAGTTTGACTGGGGCGGTCTCCTCCCAAAGAGTAACGGAGGAGTGCAAAGGCAGGCTCAGTCCGGTTGGCAATCGGACGTTGAGTGCATAGGCACAAGCCTGCTCGACTGCGAGTGCTACGGCACGAGCAGAGCTGAAAGGCGGCCTAAGTGATCCTGTGGTCGCGTGTGGAAGCGCCATAGCTCAACGGATAAAAGGTACCCCGGGGATAACAGGCTGATCGCATCCGAGCGTCCATAGCGGCGATGCGGTTTGGCACCTCGATGTCGGCTCATCACATCCTGGGGCTGAAGGCGGTCCCAAGGGTTTGGCTGTTCGCCAATTAAAGTGGTACGTGAGCTGGGTTCAGACCGGCGTGAGCCAGGTCGGTCCCTATCTGCTGTGGGCGTAGGAATCTTGAAGGCACCTCTTCCCTAGTACGAGAGGATTGGGAAGGACGGACCCCTGGTGTACCAGTTGTCCTGCTAAGGGCACGGCTGGGTAGCTATGTCCGGAACGGATAAACGCTGAAAGCATCTAAGCGTGAAGCCTATGCCAAGATAAGGATTCCCAGGGAGCTTGCTCCCGAGAGACCCCGGGTAGACCACCCGGTTGATAGGCTGGAGCTGTACGGCTCGAAAGGGCTTCAGGTTACCAGTACTAAGGGTCGATGGCTTGACCACTTTTATCGAAGACCGTCGATGGTTATTGGATATTCGTTATGGGTTATTGGTGTCCGGACGGCCGGCGACGAATAACAAATAACGAATAACAAATAACAACGACGAATCGATGAAGGTGAGAATCAATTCGAAAAGGTCTCAATGAGCGGTGCGTTTGGATCGCCTTGAATCTCGCATTCACTTGAACAATCAATCCGGCTGGTTGGGAACAGCCAGCCGGGTCTTTGTCGGTGCATTTACCGTGAGGGTCACACCCGTTCCCATTCCGAACACGGCCGTTAAGCCTCGCGGGCCGATGATACTGCTTCAGCGGGAAAGTAGGTCAGTGCCGGCATTTTGAAAAAGCCCCCGATTCAGCTTTGGCTGGGTCGGGGGTTGTTTCTTGTGCCGAAGCTGGGGTGCTCCTCGTAGAGGAGACATGTCTGAACAGCATCCTTGTCGGCTTGGAAGCCTGCTTTTACATACCCCTATCCGCTCGTAAGTTACAGCTTATGGAAGTGCCATTCGATTCTGACCCTTTTTCTTGTCGCTTCGGCGGGCCCTGCTACTACTACGCCGGATAATGAGGAGTGACCCCTTTTCTTCGTCCCCCTACGCCGGATGGACCTGGGCCACGCCAGTTGGATAGAACTGACTGACTTGCGGGGTCAACGGAGTGTAACTGGTGGGTTTTTTGGGCCGCTCGGTGATCTGCATCCTGCCCACCTGAAGGTAGAACTTCCACTCGCCGTCATCTTCACGGACACCGAACACGCACGCGAACGTTGAGATCGTCTTGACCGTCTTCTTCTTGGATGCCTCGATGATTTCGTCCGCGAGACGGTAGTCCTGCTTGTTCACCGCTGTGACAGGGTCAGTGATTTTGAGATGGCCTGTCAGTAGGTCTTTCCAGGCGGGCTTGTTTGCGGGTGGACTTTCCATGCCCGCGTGGGTGACGATCGGGCTCCGCGTGCCACCCCGGACAAAGATGGAGCAGCCCGACAGCGCGGTCGTGAAAAAGAACCGCGGGTTGGCCGGGTCATCGTTGTCGGTTTTGGCATCCTTCTCCGGAATCTGGTAGTCCACGATGAAGCCGTTGGCGTAGGGGAGGTAGTGGGATGGGAAGGCATCGGCATTGGCCACCTTGAGCAGCATGGTCTTCACGGCTCCCACGGATTCCTCCACAAACGCCAGACTCAGAACGCCCTGATTCGTCGCCAGCGAGGCGTACTTGATGGTCCCGCCACCCGACACGTTGGTGCCCGACAGGTTCCAAGCATCCTCAGCCTTCTTCGGGCTGATCGGGTATTTCTCCGCGAAGTCTCGGGGATCCTTTTTGAACTTTTCGTTGTGTACGTTAGCCATGGCAATGCTCCTTCTTCCCCGTGGCCGTCCACCTCGAACGGTCAAATCGGGATGTTCGTATGCTACGGATTGACGGGCCGGCCGAGCCGAGGTGAGGCACCGGACGTCCGCAGGCGCGGCAGGACATTCGGGAAGGAGAACGATTTCGAGGCACGCGCCGGCGGGTGCTGCACAGGCACCAGCGGTTGAGGCGTTCTGACTACTGATAGGAAATTTGATTCCGCGAGGGAGGGGCGTGGACGGCTTGGGGGTGAGGGGTCAGGGGAGAGGGGGAGTCTGGGGCCTCCAACCTTCACCTCGAAGATGCCGGTTCCCGCCAACACGCGCACTCGCTTCGCTCGATTTCCGCTCCTTCCACGAGTCTTCGCGGACTCGCAATGGCCCGGGGACCGTCCGCGGGCAGTCCAGACGCAATATACCACCTGCCTCATCGCCAACCAAGGTGGAGTTGGGATTTTGCTGCCGCCGATTCACGGCTCCCAGGGAAGCTCGGGCTGCTCGAACTGCTCGCGGCGGGCGTGTTCGAGGAACTCGGGATCGGGCTCGCAGTTGAAGCCGGGATCGAGGGACCGAACTGGCCGGGATTGAGGCGGGGGTCTGGGCGGGGCGCGGGATGGCGCGTATCTCTTGTAGATACAAATACCTATAGAAATGGCGGGGCGCGGCTGTTGCGAACGGTTGCCCGATTGTGCGGGACGAGCTTGTATGGCGGCGCGGGGTGGGTATGATCTGCCCCCTTTGACGACCTTCCTCCTATGGACCTAACAGTTGCTGATGTCGCGAGGTTGCTGCATGCGTCGGAGAAGACCATCTATCGATGGATTCATGAGGGGACGCTGCCGAGCTATCGAATCAATGACAAATACCGGCTGAACCGGGTGGAACTGCTGGAATGGGCGACGGCGAGGAATATCAAGCTGTCGCCGGAGGTGTTTGATGGGGAGCAGGCGCCGGTTCAGAAGGGGCTGCTGGCGGATGCGCTGCGGGCTGGGGGTGTGTTGTATGACGTAAGGGGGGAGGACAAGGTATCGGCGTTGCGGGCGGTTTGTGATGTGCTGCCGTTGCCGGAGGGGGTGAACCGAGATGATTTGTACGCGGTATTGCTGGCTCGGGAGACGTTGGGTTCGACGTGGATCGGGAACGGGATTGCGATACCGCATCCGCGGAGCCCGTTGATTTTGAATGTAAAGAGGCCATCGGTGACGCTGGCGTTTTTGAGGCAGCCGGTGGATTTCGGGGCGTTGGATGGGAAGCGTGTGGGCGTGTTGTTCACAATCATCAGCACGACGATCCGGCTGCATCTTTGTTTGCTGAGCCACCTGATGTACACGCTCCAGGATGTGGGGTTTGCCCGGTTGCTGCACCGGCGTGGTTCGGCGGAGGAGATATTGGGGGCGATGGAGCAGATGAGGGCGGGGGGATACTGACCACTGGGCCCCCGTAATACCCCCGGCGGACCCCCGGCGGACCACCGCGGGATCCCCGCGGGACCCCCTAAAACTACCCGTCGACGACCCTGTTGTACCCCGTGGGCCACCCGGACGATCCCCTGAGGGCGAAGGGGGTTGGGGCGGTTTTGAACGCCAGGTGCACAGAGATAAGTGCGGATCGGCGAAGGGGTTGCGGGGGAATTGGGTTCGTTTTGTAGTTTTGATTGTGGTTTGTGGAAGGGGGTCTGTAGTGGGGGCTTGGAAGGTGGGAAAGGAGTTGTGCGAACGCGGAAATGGGTTCGTTTTGTCAGAAACTCCGCTGAACCACGGAGCCTCGGAAACACAGAAGGGATGCGGATGGCGAAGAAAGGCCAGATGGCGGGGATTGCCTGGGTTTGGGTTCGTTTTGTTGTGGGGGAGTTGGTGGGTTGTGGAAGTGGGGGCGGAGGGGGAGGGGGCTGTCTGGGGGAGACAGCGGTGGGAGTGGAGGTGGGGTGGGCCACCCCCCGGGTTGGCCAATCGAGCAGTCACATCGGTACTACGCTCGGCGAGGGGGGATGTTTAAAATAAGTTAGGGATTTTGGCAAGTGCGAGGTGCCCCGCAATGTGGGCGGGAGGCGGCGGGGGGAGGCGGCGGATGGGGAGGCGACGGGTGGCAAGAGAGCCTGGGGAAGGGGGATGGGCGAGGCAGGCGAATGGTCGGAGGGCGGGCGATGAGGCGATCGGCGAAGGAAGGTCATCTTCGCGGCTGGGGGGCGGAGGCTGCATGGGTGTCGCGGCGGCAGCAGGTCAATGAGTGGGTGACTGTGGCGTTCGGCGCCTCTAAATGGCTTCGGACCCTTTTTTCGGACCCTGATGAGCAGAAGCGTAACGGACACCGGCCCGAACTAGAATACGGCGGGCGTCTGGTGTATATACGCTTGCGGAATAGGGGCCGTGGGCCGGTAAGAGCGTAAGCTCAATCTACGCGGCAAGATGCGTTAATGATGGATGTCCCCGTTTCGTGGTCCCGTTTCGTGGTCGAGCGAAATCAGGGAAGAAGGATCCGAAGGGATGACGGCATGAACATGAAGGTATTGTTTTTGTTTTTGGCCGTGGTCGAGGTCGCGCTGCCAGCCTGGTCGGCCGAAGGCAATCTCCGCGAGGAGAGCTTCGACCGGGAGCCGGCCAACTGGGAAGGCATCAATAACCGCAACGCGCACTTCTCGCCCAGGACCGTCACCCAGGACTTCGGCTACAGCGCCTCGACCCGGCACGCCGGCGGGCAGGCGGGCGAGGTCGGCGGCAAGATCAACCCGGCCGGCGAGGCGGCCTATTACGGACACCGGCTGCCCAAGCCGCTCGACCTGGACAGCCCGGTCAGCGCTTCAGGGAAGATCCTCGTCGCGCGCGGGCCGGGTCACTTTCTGCTGGGCTTCTTCAACGCTGATACACTCAACGAGTGGCGTACGCCGAACACGCTGGTGGCGCGCATCAATGGGCGGGGCGACGGTTTCCATTGCCACGTGGAGTATTGCAGCAGCCGGTGGCGGTGCGAAGCCGGGGTGATCGGCAGGATTGTGCGAGGCGAGCGCATTGAGGCCGCGGAGATTCCGTGCGGCCGGGTCTATGAATGGCAGCTTACCTACGACCCCAAGGGGGGCGAGGGCGGCGGCCTGCTGACCTTCACTCTGGACGGCAAGACCGCCACCTGCTCGATCCTGAAAGAGCACCGTGCCGACGGCGCGAGGTTCACCCATTTCGGCCTGCTGCCGATCCCCAAGACCTGGGACAGCCCGGGCGAGGCCTGGATCGATGACGTGACGGTCAATGGAAAGCGATTCGATTTTGGTGAAGACCCGCGTTGGGATGGACTGAACAACCGGCGGACGTATGAGACCACCGACACGCGGCCTCGCTTCGACTTCGGTTGGAGCGCAACCCGGCTGGCGGGCGGCAAGGGCGCGGGGGAACTGGGGGGCCTGATCTTCCGGGGCGACTGCCGGGAGCCGGCCCGCATGGGGGCCTACGGCGACCGTATTTCGACCTTGACCCTCAACACGGCGCTTTACGCCCGGGGCAAGATCAGCATGATTCGGGGGGTTTCAGACAGCACAGCGTCGATCGGATTCTACAACTCCACCTGGAGCCTGCGTTCCAACCCGACGCAGAACCAGGGCATCCCCATGGACTACGTCGGCATCAACATCGAGGGGCCGTCGTCCGAGGGTTTCTTTTTCTATCCCGTGTACCGGGTGCATGGCGATGTCGCCAAAGCCCTGGGCTGGAACTCGGGCAAAGCTCCGCGCATTTTCCCCGACCGCAAGGTGCATGACTGGATGTTGAAGTACGACCCCGCGGGAGCCGACGGCCGTGGTCAGATCACCGTCACTTTGGACGGCCAGAGCTGCACGTTGGACCTTGAGGCGGGCGCCAAGGCGATCGGCGCCTCGTTCAACCGCTTCGGCATCTGCACGCCGTGGATCGACGGCAATAGTGTGAAGGTCTTTTTTGACGATCTTCAATATACCTGCGGTCCGGCGGAACCCGGCCGATAAGCGAAGACCGGGGACCATCACTTCGAGCGGGCGGGGTTTGCGGCGATCTTGAACGAATGAGGTGATGCTGTCGGCGAAATGACTTGCGACCCCTTTTCTAGGCCGCGACCGTCCGCTTTTCCCCTCCTGGGCAATGCGTGTGGAGCGTGGCATGGGGGGAGGATAGCGGGGGGAGTGCCAATGGTCAAATAAAGAGGAGTGACCCCTTTAATAATTCGCTGCGCGCCTCATCCGTTGACGATTCTCGACGGCTTGCTTCGGCTGATCCACAAGATCCCCACAGTCGCATAGCCCCCCTGCCGCCACCTTTATCGTCCTCTCAGCCATCGATCCTCTTCATCACGGAACACGATCGCCTGGCGCGACATTGCCGATAGATCGAATTTCCCAACGAGATCACTCGCGGCTTTTGGCTCGTGCGCCAGCGAAATGCCACACCACCTGGCCAACAGCGACAGCACCCGTCCGGCCGGCACCCCTTGTTGGCGGTACGAGGCCAACCGGGTATCGCCATGCCGCTTGGCCAGCCGCCGGCCATCGGGCCCCACAACCAGCGGCAGATGGCAATGCCATGGCAACTGCTCGCGCAGACCCAGCGCTTCATAGAGCAGGATTTGCCTCGGCGTCGAGTCCATCAGATCGTCGGCCCGCACAATATGGCTTACCTGCATTTGCGCATCATCCACGACCACCGCCAACTGATATGCCGGCGTGCCGTCGGCTTTGGCGATGACGAAATCGCCAAGCTGCCGCCGCGGCTCGAACTGCTGTTGGCCGCAAAATGCGTCGGTGAATGGGACGATCCCGTCGGGCACGAGAAAGCGTATGGCCGGCTCTCGCCCGGCGGCGGTGGCTGCCTGCTGCGGATTGGCGAATCGGCCGCGACAGGTTTCGGGGTAGATCGTCGCCCCATCCTCCGCGTGCGGCGCGCTGGCGGCGGTGTTGACCTCCGATCGCGTACAGACGCAGGGATAGGCGTGTCGCGAATCGATCAGCCGGCGGATCGCGGCTTGGTACATCGGCAATCGCGAGGACTGATAGAAGGGCCCTTGGTCCCAATCGATGCCCAGCCAACAGAGGTCGTCGATGGCTTGCTGATCGGCGCCCTTCTTGACCCTGGGCCCGTCCAGATCCTCGATTCGCAGGAGTATCCGCCAGCGGTTTTGTCTTGCCAGCAGCCAATTGGCCAGGAAGGTGCGCGCATTGCCCAGGTGCAGGGCTCCGGTGGGCGAAGGGGCCAGTCGCGTGATGGGCATAGTACGATTCTATATGCTGCGTCAGCCTGTGCCACACCCACGAGGTATCGGCCGCACCGCAGCGGAGTTCGCCAAGCCCGCAGCCAAGGTTGATGCCAGGGAATCCGCTGGACTCCGAGCCGCCGGTCTGCCAAGCTTGTGATTCTGCGGTGCCCATTGCGCTCGCTACGGAGCCAGGACGGCGTAGAGGCTGACGATTGCTCGCTGCGGCTTTTATCTGCTTTTTTCCATCAGAGTCAATGGCATCGGATGGCCCTATTGGAATCGGCAATGCTGCACCGGTCTCCCGCGGTCAGCCGCAAATGACGGTAGCCGGCACTGTTATCGGTCTTAGCCGACCCATCTTGCGGCAGGGACAAGTCAGCACTTGACACTCATGTGGTATACATTAGAGTTACGAAGCTGGCCGTCGAGAACGGCTGGCAGAGCTGTATATTTCGGCAGTAGCTCAATGGTAGAGCAGCCGGCTGTTAACCGGCTGGTTGCAGGTTCGAGTCCTGCCTGCCGAGTTGAATGTAAATCATTCTGAACGCGAGAGATAGCGTATCTGCATCCGTGGGCAGCGCGGCTCTGAATGCTCGGCGCAAAACGGTATATACCGTTTTGCCAATTCGGAGGTCGCCATGCCCCGCCTTATCCATAACAATCCCAAGTACCGCAAGCACAGGGCTGCCGGACAAGCCGTTGTCACGTTGAATGAGACCACTATCTCCGCCCCTATGGCTCCAAAGTCAGCATTAACGAGTTCGACCGGCTGGTGAGCGAGTGGCTGGCCCAAGGGAGAAGCGAGCTATAACCGAAAGCTGTGGATTGGCGATTGAAAGAAAAGCGGCGTACCCTTGGTGTTCGTTGATTCGAGGACACCGTTTCCAACAAGGAAAGGATACGCCACATGGAACAGATTACAGCAAAGACGGAGACTCTGGCAATCGGGCCGCGTGACGTTCTGGGCGAAATTCTCAAGACGGGCGCCCAGCAGATGCTGGCGCAGGCCGTCGAAGCCGAGGTGGCGAAGTAGGGGTAAGGAAGGCGCAAAATGACGGGCGCCCTGTTTGGGGGCGCCCTTCATTCCAAGTCACGTGTGCTGGGGTTTGGTTAACGATAGTAGTAGCCACCGACATAGGCGCGGGGGTAGTAGTAGGGGTAGGCGGGGGTAACGTAGACGGGGCCGGGTTCAACAACGACGGGAGGAGGGGCGTAGTAGACGGGCGGGGCGTAGTAGACAGGGGGGGCGACATAGACGGGGGAGTAGACGCGGCCGTAGTAACCGCCACCGTAGTAGCCGCCACCATAGTAACCGCGGCCGCCATAGTAGCCGCGGCCGTTGGCATAGGAGAAACCGAGTCCGGCGCCGCCGCCAGCGTAGCCGAAGGAGAAGCCGTAGGAGCTGTGGTTTCCGCCGCCGCGACCGCCGGCAGTGTAGCCGCCGCCGCGACCACCGCCACTGTAGCCGCCGCCACGGCGAGCATCGGCGAGGGCAAGAGCAGGCAAGAAGCTCATTATCAACACTGCGAGGAGAATGCGTTTCATGGGAGGACTCCTTTCTCCAATCATTCATTCTAACAGGTTGGGACGTGTGGAGAAACATGCACGTCCGTACAGAAGGGTAGACACGAGAGGGGGCGGGAGGTTAGGGGAGGCACGGCGATTCTTTGCGTGATGTAAGTTATGCAGCTTCCGTTTCTTACGCATGTTGTGGGGCGGGGGGCGAAGCCGCACCAACGCGACTGGGCAGGCGAAGGGCGAGAGGCAGGCTTGCCGCGCGGAGTGAGGGTGCTAATGTGTGTGGTGTACAACAACACTACGGGAGCGAAAGATATGGCGAATGCGATGATTGTTGAGGCGTTCACGGGGAAAGTGGCGGTGGATTCGGAGGTGACGGTCAAGGGGTGGGTAAGGACGCGGCGGGATTCGAAGGCGGGGTTCTCGTTTTTGGCGATGAATGATGGGTCGTGCTTTGATTCGATCCAGGTGGTGGCGGCGAATGCATTGCCGAATTATGCCAGCGAGGTGTTGCATGTCACGACGGGGTGTTCGGTGGTGGTGACGGGGAAGCTGGTGAAGTCGCAGGGGAAGGGGCAGGCGTATGAGATCCAGGCCAGCGCGGTCAAGGTGGTGGGATGGGTGGATGATCCGGATACGTATCCGGTGTCGGCGAAGCCGCATACGTTTGAGTATTTGAGGGAGGTGGCGCATTTGAGGGCGAGGACGAATACCTTTGGGGCGGTGACGCGGGTGAGACATTGTTTGGCGCAGGCGGTGCATCGGTTTTTCCACGAGCGGGGCTTTTTCTGGATTCACACGCCGATCATTACGTGCTCGGATTGCGAGGGGGCGGGGCAGATGTTCAAGGTTTCGACGTTGGATCTGGCGAACCTGCCGCGGACGGGGGATGGGAAGATTGATTTTGCGCAGGATTTTTTTGGGAAGGCGGCGAATCTGACGGTGTCGGGGCAGTTGAACGTGGAGACGTATTGTTTGGCGTTGAGCAAGGTGTACACGTTTGGGCCGACGTTCAGGGCGGAGAATTCGAATACGCCGCGGCATTTGGCGGAGTTCTGGATGATCGAGCCGGAGATCGCGTTCGCGGATCTGGCGGCGGACGCGGATCTGGCGGAGGCGTTTCTGAAGTACATCTTCAAGGCGCTGCTGGAGGAGCGGCAGGATGACATGAAGTTTTTCGCGGAGCGGATTGATAAGGAGTGCATCAGTCGCGTGGAGAAGTTTATCATCTCGAGCTTTGAGCGGATGACGTATACGGATGCGATCGTGGCGTTGGAAAAGTCGGGCAAGTCGTTCGAGTTTCCGGTGAAATGGGGGGTGGATCTGCAGACGGAGCATGAGCGGTATTTGACGGAGGAATTGGTGGGGCGTCCGGTGGTGGTGATGCATTATCCGAAGGAGATCAAGGCGTTTTACATGCGGATGAATGCGGATGGGAAGACAGTGGCGGCGATGGATGTCTTGGCGCCGGGGATTGGCGAGATTATTGGAGGGTCGCAACGCGAAGAGCGGTTGGATGTGCTGGATCAACGGCTGGAGGAGATGGGTTTGGACAAGAAAACGTATTGGTGGTATCGGGATCTGCGGCGATACGGGACGGTGCCACACGCGGGGTTTGGGCTGGGGTTTGAGCGGACGATTTTGTATGGGACGGGGATGGCAAATATCCGGGATGTGATTCCGTTCCCGCGGACGCCGAATAATGCGGTGTTTTTGGGGTGTTGGCGGTTGTGGGTGGGGTCGCGGGGGAGGTCGGGGTTCTTGTTTTTTGGGTGGGGCGGATGTGGGGGCGGGGGTTTGGGCGGGGCTTGTGGATGAGGGAAGAGCGGCGGCGTAAGAATCCGTCGTATCCCGTTTCCTTTTTCGTTCCAGCAAAAGATGAGTATCCCCTTTCCCGTCCCTTGGTCTAAAATGACTTGCGACCGTTTTTTGGGCCCTGCGTGTCCGCAGTTCAGCGGCGGGGGCGGCGTGTCAGAAGCAGTAAGCCGATGGACGCCAAGCCGATGGTGGCGGGCTCGGGAACGGCGGGACTGATGCCCAGTCTGACGGTCATGTTGCTGGAGCCGCTGATGCCAAGAATCGTTTGGGGTATGATGTGCATCCACAGGGTGTACTGGCCGGGGTCGAGGAACCGGGGCCTCTCGGACTCGACGCTCATGTCGAAGCCGCCGCCTGCCCACCAGACCTGGCCGGACGGGCCGGTGAGCGTGGTGTTGCATGTGCAAAGACCCCCCACATCGAATGCAAAGCTGGGCTCAGCGCGCCCCGGGATGTTGAAGACAATGCTTGCATCTCCGTCAAACCAGGACCCAGGGAGGTCTCGAGACGCGGTTCGAAACTGCGCGGCGGCGCTGATTTGGACGACCCAGGGATAGACCTCGGTGCCGATGCTGACGCTACCGATGGTATTCACTTGGGTCTCACTCCACGAATCCCACGTGTTGACGGTCCCTGTGGCAGTGCACGATCGCTGGCCCCAATCGCCGAGAACTTGCAGAGTGTGTCCCACGCCGCTAGCGGACACGGAGATTGTTCGGCTGATCGGAACGATGTCCGACCATTCCTGGCCCCTGACGTTGGGGACCCACAAAGCCAAAAACAAGGTGACGACGAATGTTGCGATGATCCGACGCATGATGTACCTCCTGTGAAGAATTGGGATCGCCCACTGGCAAGCCGGAACGCATGGCCCGGCTCTGTGAACAACAAGACCACAGAGCGCTGCACGGCAGCGTACTTGCCTCAGCTAGAACGAGTATGACAGGCCTCGGGCCTTGAGCGACCGCCTCTTGAATCAGTTTACTAGTTGCCCGACAAATGTCAACATAAAACGAGTTCGGCCAAAGGGAAAAGGGAAAGGGAAAGGGGGTTTGTGAGCTTTGCTGGGGGAAGCCGGGAGGGTATGCTGGGGGGGCATTTCCTGGCCAGGAGTCGGCATGTCAACAGGCCGTGGGCGAGCCCGAGCGTTTACGTTGGTGGAATTGCTGGTGGTGATTGGGATCATTGCGCTGTTGATAGCAATATTGATGCCGGCGCTGTCGGCGGCGAGGCAGCAGGCGAATACGCTGAAATGCGCCAGCAACCTCCGGGCGTTGGGGCAGATGATGGGGCAGTATGCGAATGATTATAAAGGGTTGATTCCGAGGGATTATTCGTATGGCGTGCCAGGGCATATCTTTTGGGGGGAGGCGTTTGCGCGGTATATGAAGTATCCGTTGCCACAGTTGACTGTGCAGGGGGCGGGGCGCGATCAGGCGCTGGCGCCGTATTTTGCGAAGATAGCGGTGTATCAGTGTCCGGTGTTTCCGAATGAGAAGCAGCCGGTGGATTATGTGTGCAACGGGTGGGACAAGAAGTCGAATATGGGGGATACGCAGGGGGTGTTTAGGGTGACGAAGTTCAAGCGGTCGAGCGAGGTGATTTTTCTGACGGAGGGGAATGTGAATCGGCAGGTGGATTGTTTTGTGTACCATGATGTGTGGCATATGGACCATCTGCCGAGTTCCTGGAACAAGGCGGAGCATCGGGTGTTGGATGACGGGCGGCATCGGGGATTGGTGAACAGCGTGTATCTGGATGGACACGTCGCGGGGAAAGCGTATAAGAAGATGGTGGCGGAAGACTTCAGGATTTTGCAGTAGGCGGCGCAGGAACGGCTGATTCAGACAGATGAACACAGACGGGAGCGCACGGGCGAGATGGCTGTGGTACCGGAGAAGAGGATGATTCGGGTTTCGGTGACGGTGTCGTTGGTGGAAGAGGCGAGGGGGGGTCCATTTGTGTTTTGGCGGGATTTGAGGGGGGCGTGTGAGAAGGCGAGTGCGTTGGGGTTTGATGGGGTGGAGGTGTTTCCGCCGGATGCGGAGGCGGTGAAGGGGGAGGAGTTGCGGGGCATGTTGGGGGATTTTGGGCTGAGGTTGGCGGCGGTGGGGACGGGGGGAGGGTGGGTGAAGAAGAAGCTTACGTTGACGATGGGGGAAGAGCAGGGGCGGGCGGCGGCGAGGGGGTTTGTGCGGTCGATCATTGATTTTGCGGGGCGGTTGGGGGCGCCGGCGATTGTGGGGTCGATGCAGGGGAGGACGGCGGGTGGGGTGGATCGTGGGATGGCGATCAGGTACTTGAGGGAGGCGTTGGAACAGTTGGGGGGTTATGCGAAGGGGTATGGGGTGCCGCTGATTTATGAGCCGTTGAATCGGTATGAGACGGATCTGGCGAATACGGTCGAGGGGGGATTGAAGGTGATCGAGGCGTTGTCGAATGTGAAGTTGTTGGCGGATTTGTTTCATATGAATATCGAGGAGGTGGATCTGGCAGCCGCGATTCGTAAAGGGGCAAAGCAGATCGGGCATGTGCATTTTGCGGATTCGAATCGGCGGGCGGCGGGGCTGGGGCATACGGATTTGGGGGCGGTGGCGGAGGCGTTGAGGGAGGTGCGGTATGAGGGGTATGTGTCGGCCGAGGTGTTGGCGTGGCCTGATTCGGAGGGGGCGGCGAGGCAGACGATGGAGGCGTATCGCCGGTGGTTTGGAGTTGGGGTTTAGGGTTTAGGGGTCAGGGGTCAGGAGAATAGAACATGTTGAGGCATTTGCTGATTCATTCGAAGATCAATGAGGTATTGGGGCGGGCGGGGCATCATGCGAAGATATTGATTGCGGATGGGAATTATCCGGCGTCGTCGAAAATGGGGCCGCGGGCGGAGTTGGTGGCGATGAATCTGATGCCGGGGGTGGTGAACTGCGAGCAGGTGTTGAAGGCGTTGCTGTCGGCGATACCGGTGGAGGCGGTGAATACGATGATGTATGAGAAGACGGGGCAGTATGCGTTGAGCGAGGACCCGCCGGTGTGGGCGGATTATCGGCGGGTGATACGGGAGGCGGGGTTGGATTTGAAGTTGGAAGCGATCGAGAAGTGGTCGTTTTATGAGGCGGTGGCGACGGCGGATCATGTGCTGACAATTCAGACGGGGGATCAGCAGCGGTTTGCGAATGTATTGCTGACGGTGGGGGTGAGGATGGATTAAGGGGAGGCGTGGCCAGTTGTTGGCTGGCGTTACCCGTGCATGTTGGGGGGAGGCGGCGAGGTCAGCCGGCGTTCATGTTCTGTTTGCAGTAGGGGCAAGTTGCGGCGCGTTGGGCCCTGGAGACGAACTTCTTGCAGGAGGGGCAGCGCTCGGCTCCGATGGTGTTCTGTTGCTTGCACTTGGGGCACATGACGGGCTGGCCGTAGTGTTTATCCTGAAACTCGCCAAGCTCCTTGACGGTGAGGACGAATTCGTTCTTGCAGGCGGGGTTCTGGCAGACCCAGAAAGTGCCGTCGGGGTAGTTCTGGTTGTTGGCGGGGCGCCATTTCCATGCGCCGTACCCAATGGCGAAGACCGCCAGGACCACCACACTCCCCATCACGATTTTCTCCTGTGAGCGTGTCATCTCATGTTGTCGTCCAGGTTATCGCAATTCCACATTCGCGATACCTTAAACCAGTTCGGGTTGTCCTTGATCGCGCCGCGGTCTTCGCGGTATTTCTGGGAAATATCCTTCTGGGGATACCACAGAACATGGCCATCACAGAAGAGCACGTTGCACCCGCGATTGTGGATCCTGCCGGGGATCTGTTGGGGGTCTTTGGGATCGAGATTGAAGTTCCATCCACTGAGGGAGGTGGAATCAGCGATGGCGATCATTTCGGATGGTTTTCTGACCTTGGAGGCCTTCTGCTCGCCGGTATTGAATCCGCCCTTGACGTCAGCACCCAGGCCACGCTGATAGGGAGTGGTCTGACAGTTGTTGGACCCCCAGTCGTTGTAGGCGTAGCTGGATTTGATGAATTGCACGTCCAACAGCATCTCGCCGACGTCGTATCCCCAGCCGGCATCGGCCGCGGTGGCAAAGCGTTTTCCGGCGCCGGGGGTGCGATCATCTCGCCACGCAAAGGACGGATCCTGCGACGGGCAGTAGAAGGTGCCCCTGCCGATCTTCGCGATTTTGCGGAGTCGCGAGGGGAAGATGGCGACTGCGTTTCCGGACAAGAATTGGCAATGACCAGGGTAGTATCTCCAGTCGGCGACATAGAGGGTGAGGCCTTGGCCGATGCTGCGGAGGTTGGCGGCACAGGCGATTTTGTTGGCCTGTTCCTTGGCCTTCTGGAGGGCGGGGAGGAGGATGGCGATCAGAAGGGCGATGATGCCGATGACGACGAGCAATTCGACGAGGGTGAATGCTCGTGTCTGCCGTGTATTACGCCTCATATTGGACCTCCAGACGACCTGCAAACTCAAGATGTGCAAGACTCGAGGCTCCGGGGTCGGAGCACTCTCGAAGCGCACCCCACCAGGATACTCCATCCACAATTGAGAGATTATACCGCTGGCGAGCGAAGGTCCGCAAGCAGAAATTGGGTTCGAGTTTGTAGAAATCGGGTCAAT
Organism: Planctomycetota bacterium; assembly: GCA_026693085.1. GTDB lineage: Bacteria > Planctomycetota > Phycisphaerae > Tepidisphaerales > Tepidisphaeraceae > JAPLNB01. Next base: position 27,480 of record JAPLNB010000309.1, read on the forward strand.
TCGGGAAGGTTGGCGACGGCGCGATGCGTGAGGGGAGTTGGGATGGGATCGCGGCGAGTCGTCGGCGATTATCGGCAGATGAGCAAAACCGTCCCCGTCCCAATCCCGTTCGGCACTCGGCTTGCTTGAGGGGAATACGGTGCAAGAAATCCACGAGTAGCAACATTACGTCTTGCGCTATTCCCCCCCCTGCGCATGATGGCGGCCCATGAGCCCCAGCCGAAAGACGATCACGGACGATCCGCTTCAGGCCTTCAAGTACTTCAGGAAAGTTACTGCCGCTGTTGGACCGCCTCAACGACCACGCCACCGCCCGCGACAAGGCCCACAATCGCATGCTGCACTTTGACCAGTACATCGCTCTGCAACGGGTCTTCTTCTTCAACCCCATCGTCACCAGCCTGCGCGGCCTGCTCCAGGCCACCGAACTGAGGAAGGTCCAGCGGGAACTGGGCGTCTGCCCCACCAGCCTGGGCCGCTTCTCGGAGGCGGGTGGTGTTGGCGAAGCTGACGGGCTCGGCCGGGACGGGACGGACGCCGACGCTGCGAACGGTGGAGATGAGCCGGTTCTACTTCATCGGCTGGGCGGAGGCCGACGAGCTGGAGACGCACATCGCCAAGCTGAAGGCCATCGAGGATTAACACGCCCGGCCGACGTCGTCACCCGAGTTGTGGCTCTTGACGCTGCGCCGAAGGAACTGTCCCTTCACTGGCCGATGCCCTGCTGATCACCGCCGCCCCTCTCCCGCCGGGTCCGTGCCCTGGCCCCGGTCGGCTTCCCCAGCGGTAGCAACCGTCACGCCGAACGGGATTGGGACAGGGACGATTTTCACTTCCCCCAATCGCGCTCGCAATAACTCTGGTGCCTTCTTCTGCTCCGATCAACATCCCTCCCCCATCAGACTAAACATAGGTACAATAGGTCGGCCCGCTCAAAACCGAGCACCGGCCATAACTCTAATCCGTGCCGTTATATGTCGATGAACTCCACCCTAGCGCTGCCCACCCTCACACCGCTCCGCCGCTGGAAACTCCGCCTCCTCGCCCCAGCCGCACTGCTCTCCGTCGCCGCTCTCGCCCTCGTCTACCGCCCCTGGTCCGATAAATCCGTCTCCATCCAAGGCACTTTCCAATCCATCACCCCCACCGACCTCGAAGTCAAAATCATCAAGGACGGCGAACTCCAGGCCATCGAATACACCGACATCAAGTCCGCCGTCGAAGGACTCTCCCAGATCATCGAACTCGTCAAGGAAGGCACCACCGTCAAAAAAGGCGACAAGCTCATCGTCCTCGACTCCTCCAACCTCGTCCAACGCAAAGAAGACCTCGACCTCACCCTCGCCAAAGCCGATTCCGCCCTCAACATCGCCAAGGAGATGCAGAGCATCCAGGAACTCCAGAACGACGCCAACAAGGAGGCCATCGAGGTCGCCATCGAACTCGCCAAGCTTGACCTTGAGGAATACAAAGAGGGCACCTACCAACAGTCCCTCGAAAATGCCGAGACCGCCCTCAAAATGGCCCAAATCGACCTCAAGACCAAGGAAGAAGACTACTCCCAGTCCGAAACCCTTTTCACCAAAGGCTTCGTCACCGCCTCCGATGTCAAGAAAGCCGAAATCGACGTCACAAAGTCCCACAACGACGTCGCAAAAGCCAAAACCGCACTCCACATCCTCAAGGTCTACACCAACCGCATGGAAATGGCCAAACTTACCAGCACGCTCGCCCAGGCCAACCAACGCAAAGCCCGCATACTCCGCGAGAACCTCGCCCTCCTCTCCCAACGCCTCGCCGACGTCGCCGAGAAAGACTCCACCCTCCGCGAACTCAGAAAACGCGCCACCCACCTCCAGGAACAAATCGATGCCTGCACCATCCGCGCCCCAGAAGATGGCCTGGTCATCTACGCCTCCACCATCGACCGCTGGGGACTCGGCCCCATCCAGGAAGGCGCACAAGTCCGCGAACGTCAATGGCTCCTCCGCCTCCCAGACGTCCGCACCATGAAAGCCGTACTCCGCATCCCCGAAGCCATGGTCGCCAAGCTCGACATCGAGAAAAAACAACGCGCCACCGTCAAGATCACCGGCCACCCCCGCACCGTCGGCGCCACACTCACCAAAGTCTCCGTCCTCGCCGATTCCTCACAACGCTGGTGGAACCCTGACCTCAAGGAATACCCCGTCGAACTCACCCTCGACGAAACTCCCCCAGGCCTCAAACCCGGCATCGGCTGCCAAGCCGAAATCTTCATCCAACGCTACGAACAAATCCTCACCGTACCCCTCGCCTCAATCTACACCGTCGGCCCAGACTCCTACGTCTTCACACGCTCCGGACAATCTGTCAACCACCGCAAAATCACCATCGGCGCTTCCAACGAAACCGCCGCACAAGTCACCGACGGCCTCTTTGAATCCGACGATGTCCTCCTCCTCCAGGCCGGCCAAGGCCGTTCCCTCCTCGAAAAAGCCCACATCAGAACCGAACCCACCTCCCGACCCTCCCGCGAAGCCCCCCCACGCCGCGACCCCCGCCCCACCAACTCCCCCTCCGCCTCCGCACACTAGGCAAAAAAAAACCGCCCAACGCCCATGGGCTTCCTTTTCCGCTCCCTATTGCCCCTGCGGTAAGCCTACGCGATCTGCCGCAACCGCTGCGCACGCGCCGCCCTCTGAATCCCCGGCAACACATAATCCCTCGCCACCACATCCCACGACATGTGCTTCGCCAAGTCATATCCCCGCGCGATCGACGCCTCAAACTCCGCCGGCGTTCGCGGCAGCCGCTTCATCAACTCCCCAGCCACCTTCGCCGCAACCTCAAACTCAATCTCATCCCGCTGCGGCTGACCGATCGACATCAACTGCTCAGGCCTCAAGTCCTTCCGCCTCAACTCCGTATAATCCGCCACCAATACGTTCGGCGAATCGTTCCCCCCAGCCGCCTTGTGCGCAAAACCCGCGCACCCGCACACGTTCGTAAACACGCAAATCCCCCCGAAACTGATCGGCTCCACCGGCGAAATCCCGAACGGCTCGTAAATCGCCTGCCCAAACTCCGCGTCCGATCCCTTCCGGATGTCCATGAACTCCATCCCCGCCGGCATTCTCACCCCGCACAGCCGCGACTCCCACCCAAACTGATTCACAAACACGACCTTGATGTTCCGCGACCGCGCATTGAACTCCTGAACCCCCTGGTAATACGTCGCCTCCCCATGCGATAAGTCCGGCAATCCCTCCCGATGCACCACCGGCCAATGATAATGCTCCTCCATCCGCCGAATGTCATCCCCACGCCGACCCGGAACCTCCGTGCTCAACGCAAACAGCACCGCGCTCTCGTTCCGTTGCCGAAGCATCGGCTCCATCTTCTCCAACACCCTCATGTCCCGCCACATCCCCTTGCTCGGAACCAGCCGAGTCACATGCGAAAATACATAGTCCGGATCATACCCCAGAAGATTGCTGCAATAACTCCGCAGCTTCTGCCGGCTTGCCATCTTCTCTTCCGCTGTAATCTTCCAGTGCGGAACCCCGTTGTACGCAATCTGCGAATCCACGTGCACAAAGTCAGGCCCCAAAAACCGAATCTCCTTCTGAACGTAATCCCCCACCGCAAATATCTCATCGCAAAAACGCGTCGCCTTCACCAACGCATGCTTGTAATACCCGTTCTGACTCCCAAACACGTCCTCCACATACAACCCCTGCGACATCGCCGCACGCATCACGTTATAAAACATCGTGTCATGCCCCGGATGCCCCTCCACAATCCGACGCATCGTCGCCACTTCATGCGCGTAAAATATCGTCCGAAAATTCGACTTCTCACCCTCCATGATCGCCGCCAACGCCGTCGGAACACCCATATACTCGTGCGCCAATATAACGCACGGCTCCGCCCCACCCGCCGCACCCAACGCATGCAACGCCGCGATCGCTGGCTTGGCAAGCCTCAAGTACTGCTCATAGTCCCAGATGTTCTCGTACTTCGCGCTCTCGATCCCAAACTGCTTCCACAACTCGTACTTGAACTCCCCGATCTTCTTCTCGTCATACCGGCTCACATCAATCAACAACACTTCCGGCGTGCTCACCACCCCCGTCGCCTTGTCCACATATTTCCTTCGCCCGTACACAATCCCCACCCCAAACTGCTGCTCGATCTCCCGAAACCGCGCCGCCAACGGCGACCGGCTGAGCTGATCCAGACTGCTGTACAGCACCTCCCCCTGTGGCCCCAACCGCTGCTCCCCCGTTGTATCCATAGGCCAGAACGGCCCTATCAAAATATTGCGCTTAATCGATCCCAAATACACCGGACTGGTCAACAGCCCTTGCAGCACCGCCCCAATGCCGCCAATCTTCTGAATCGCCTCGTGAGTCACATGTACGACCGTTGTCATAGTCCCTTTCATTCTCTCCTGACATCCTCGAACAACTTCACACCCCATCGATTATAAGACCCTCGCATCC
>JAPLNB010000310.1 GCA_026693085.1 Planctomycetota bacterium
TCCAGCCGGGGCTGAAATTCGCGGAATAGCACAGCCAGAGGGTCCGCCCGTCGGGGCTGATGAACTTGCTCGGAAAATTGAGGAAGTACCCTTGCTCCCCGAAGTCCTTCATATAGGACACCATGCGCCATGGGCCGGTGATGGCGTCGGCCTCGAGGATGTAGGAGGTCATCTTGGCGACGGTCGGCCAACCATCGGTTACGCACATCAGATATTTTTTCAGGCCGGGCACATACGTGGCGGTGACACACCCCATGTGGTTGTTCCATTCGATCAGCGGCTTGATCCTGTTGAAACGGTCTGTCCAAATCGGCTGACCGGCGCCGTCATGGCCGGCGAAGAACTCCCAGGCCTTGAGGTCATTGATGGTCTCCGGCGAGGGCTTGACGCGGGCCAGATAGACTTGATCGGCCGTGATCCAGCTCAGGTTGGCATGGGCGAAGTCGCTGGTGCAACCTTTGACAATCTGGAAGACCTCACCGGGCTTTCCAGGCTTGATACAGGGGCGCGGCTTGGGATCATCCTCTTCCGCGCCCATGCCGAGCAAGTACGCCTTACCGTCCGGCGAATGGACCATGTCCTTGCCGAAATCCACGAAATGCGGCGCCCCCATCTTGACCGGACCGAGAAACTGGCGCGGCTCAGGAAATAACGGCTTTTCCGGCGTGAGGGGCGACGGTTCCCACGTCTTGCCGTAATCACGCGAGATCTGGAATCCCGGTATGGGTCCGAGATTGGGCCAGTTCCAGTCAAATCCACCATGCGAATACGTACCGTCAGGCCCCAAGCAGTAGGTGCCGTAATACCAGATGCCGTTGTAAACCAGTGAACCGCCCGGATAGCGTCCCTTATAGGGCAAAGCGCTGGCTTGCTTGGGCGGGGAAGTATTGCGTATCTCAAGCCTCAGCGGGTCGTCGCCGATCATCACGGAGTGGCCGGTTCTGGCTCCCGCGCCGCCGTCTGAGGAGCAGCCGACTCCATCCGTCTTGCCGTCAGTCCAGGGCGAGTAGAGGTTGCCATCGCTGGCCCAGCACGGATACCAGGTGTCGCCGCAGCGATAGTCGCTGTGGCGACCGGTAAAGAAAATGCCCGTCAGGCTGGTCGATTTCGGGAAGGGGCAATCATCCGGAACCGGGGATTCCCAGGCGAATCCCTTTCGGCCATCCGCCGACATGTTCTTCGGATCTCCGGCCAGCACACTGGAGACGGCCAGGATACCCACCAGTAAGGCCTGTGACATTCTCATCATATCCGGTAAACAACATTGACTATTTCTGAACATTTCCGGAATCTCCACTTATCAAACATATGTTCTACCGCAACTGCACCGGCCCGAAGAGCCCCGATTCGTGAGGACCGCCCACTTTCACTCCCTGCGTAATGCACGTCACGCGCTTTTCGCGCGGAAGCTTCGAATCGCCGACCAGGCGGTTGGCCCAAAGGTTGGTGATTTCGATTTTCAATTCGTTCTTTCCACTTCGGACCAGACCGGTTACATCACAAGCATAAGGCGGCTTCCATAGAATCCCCAGATGCTTGCCATTCAACGTCACATCAGCGACGTTGCGTATCTTGCCGAGGTCAAACTCGAGACGGCGGCCATCTGCCAGCATTGATGCCGGCACCTCGAATTCCTTGAGGTAAGTCGCAGTCCCTGAAAAGTATTTAATTCCATCGTCAGGAATATCTGTCCATGAATGCAGCTTCTCGAATACTCGCGATTCCGGCGCACCCAGGTTGGCCGGGAAACGGACTTCCCAGGGACCTGCGAGTTCGTACGCCTCGCGCGGTTTGCCATCATCCTTCGCCGCAGTCGGCGCTGCGGACTCTGGCGCGGGTCCTGAAAACACGACGAACACAGAGCCGGCCGGCGGCAGGCGAAGCTTGATCTTCATGCCTCCGGCAACCCTGGCGAAATCGGCGCACGGCTTGATTTCGCCGGTATCGGGACACCACAATTTCGGCAGGCGCTGTGTTACGCGGAATGTGCAATCCGCTTCAGCCTCCTCCATCTGGGTATTGCTGACAAAGTAGATATCCGCGTCCGAAGTGCGGCGGTGGATGTAGTCGAGGTCGGCCTGTTTACCCGGACTGCTGTATGAGAAATCCGGGCCTATGCCGCGCTGCTGCAAAATGTCGCGGACACGATTGCGGTCGGCAATGACCCGCCCTTTGCCGTAAGAACGCTCGCGCGCATCCTTTCCATCGCCAGAACCCCAGATTCGTCCCGCTATTGTCCTGACCTGCTCATCACAGCGCGGATAGTCCGCCAACGAGGTGTCACGCTCGGGCCTGGGGCCGAGGAGTGTTGCGCCATCGCGGACGAGCTTCTCCAGTTTCTTCAGCACGGACAGAGGAATGTCCGTGCGTTCTGGCAGGACAATAACCGAGTAACTCACGCCATGGGGCAGAACCAGGCGGTCGTCCTTGCACTCCATGCTGTTCTGGATCACATCGGAGTTAATGACGTCGTAGTCGTAACCTGTTCCGAGCGCGTCAGCTGGCGCCGGGTTGGGCCGCCCGCAATGGGCGCAGATTGGCCCGTCCAACCTCTTGGAATCGGGACCAATGCGGCGGGTAGCGACCAGGTTGGGCGCATCATCGCCATAGTAGAAGCATACGTCGGCTACGGGCAGGCCCTGCTGCAGCAGATAACAGCACCGCGAGAAATAGTACAGCATTGGCGCGGCTTTGGGCCACCAGGTGGCGTTGACATTAAAGTGCTCGCCGGCGTGATACATATTTCCAGGCACTCCTCCTGAAGGCGGAGTGTGCGCGAAGGTATGGAACGTAATGCGATTCATACCATCACAAAACGCCGTGTCGGCCAGCCGCTTGTATTCCAGCGGCCCGTCCTGCCAGTGCCGCCAGCCGGTAAAAGATTCGGAATCCACAATCTGCCGGCCGTAAATGTGTGCGGCAGAGGCCGCCTCTTTCACCACCCAGAACTGCGAGCCGTTCCAGAATTCGCCGCGCGTTATATCCACGACTCCGCAGGAGCGCAACGGTTCGGTGCGCGGCTCACCACCATGTCCACCCTCGGCCACCAGCTGCATTCCGTAAGTGTTAAGAATCTCCCGGGAAGCGGCGTAATGGCCGTCAATCCACAAGTCGCTTACGGTCTTGCGATAGTCGTGCTGGAAACGGGTGGTGACCTGCGTATCGGCAAAGCTCTTCCCCTTGAGCACGGGCAGGTACGGAACGGGATCATAGCCACGCCGCTTGCGGAATTCCGCCAGAAAGGAGTCGGTCCAGTCCATCTGATTATCAACCTCAACGCTGTCGACTTCCATGTAGCGCAATGCGTCCAGGCTCGGCCGCACTTTCAGGATTTGGTCGATGATGTAGCGGAAATGGCTCCTGGCCGCATTACCGTCAAGGTGATCAATGATCAGGCCGTTCGAGTTGGGGCTGGGCACCATCAGTGTCTGTCCGGTATTGCTGGTGATAAACCTCGCAATCACCCAGGAACCGGCAGGAACATCCCAGGTGAGCAGTCCATCGCTGTTCATCTTTTCGCTGAGGTTTATTACGGCGGCTGTATCGCGGATGACATTGCCTGGCGATTGCGGAAATGCCAGCACGGCGATTTCCTTGTAGTAAATCGGCAGACCATTGGCACCTTTGGGCGCATTACATGCAGGGAAAGGCAGTGACTGTGACAGCTTAGCAGGGCCGTTTACAGTGATTTCGCTCTCGTAAAGGCCTTTCATGGCGTCGCGCGGCTGAACCCAACTGCCGCCCGCATTCCAACTGCTCGAAGCGACCATTCCCAGGTGCAAGCCCAGGCGGTCGGCTTGCTCGATGGCATGGTTGACGGCTTTGAGCGATTCAGGTCCGAGGAATGCCGGACCGGCCGGAATCTTCTCCTCCGGAAGGGGTCTGATGACGCCGATGTCCCAGATCTCCACACCGGACATTCCCTTCGCCTTCATTTCCTCAAGTTCATAGGTCATCCGGTCAAGATCCACATTGCCGTTCATCCAGTCCCAAAATGCCCCGGGCCGCGCCTCCATCGGCGGGTTCAGGAACAAGACCGGTGATGGTTCACGCTCCGCCACCGGACTTGCGTGGGCAATCACGAATTCAACAAGCTCCCGGCACTGGAAGAAACCGTCCCACATGTTGTGGCCCTGGCCCGGCGGAATCCGCAGCCGCATCGAACCGCCCAACTCGCGGTAGCGGCTGGCGAGCAAGGCGGAGTTGTCTGGCAGAGGCACCACGTCATCCGTGTCGCCATGGATGTGGAAGATGGGCACCCCAGCCTTGGCCAGCGGGGCAAGGCGGTCAATCGGGTTGTGCTGTGTGAGCTGTTTGTCGAGTTGTTCCGCGCTCAGGCCGTAGGCGCCGCAAGCCTTGTCAAGACCTGGCCAACTGCGGATGTTACAGACAGGATAAATGCCGGCAATGCACCCCACCGACTCTGGATGCTCAGCCGCCCACTTATAGAGCATCAAGCCGCCGCGGCTCCTGGCCAGCAGGCAAGGCTTGCGGCTGAACCCGCGCCGCTCAACCAGTTCCCGGTACAGGGCCGTGAAGTGGGCGCGCCCCTTAGGACTGCCGTAAGATTCGCCAACGTCCACGCCCGCAACAGCGATACCCGCTTCCAGGAAGCGTTCGAACATCCATTTCTCTTCGACCGCAGGGAGTTTCGGCAGAGTAGGCGCATACCACACCCATGGAACAGGCCGGTTAGTATGAAGATTCTCAACCGCAGGAAGAATCACAAATGCAGTGCGACCATCGACTTCAAAGACCTCTCCCGGCAGCGGCAAGATCTTTTGCGGTCTTGTTGTGGCGGCAACTGAATGAGGACGCAACAAACAGCCAGCCGACAAAAAAGCAATGCTGACGACGCACCGCAGACTAGTTAGCACTTTATTCATTTCATCATACCTTTCATCCCTTCACCCGCCGCATCGCCAATCAGAAAGTAGCTCTCCGCGTTGGCGAACCAATGGTGTCCATGGGGTCGGACAGGGAGACAACTCCGCGGGCCGGGCAAAGTCGGTGGTCCTGATGAACAAGGCATTCCTGATCTGCCTTGTTCCCGCTTCCTGCGCTTTTCTGAATTCAAACATGTCGCCCTCGGTCACTGGCCCGCTATTGCCAAGTTCGCCGACAACCACCGGCATATCCGGCGCATTGAACTCCTTACGCAGGTCGTTCACCAGGTTGACGAGATTTTGCGCGTATTCCGGAATGGCCGGTTTGGTGCACATGTCGTTCCAGCCCTGTTGCCAGTAAAGGCCCGCTATTTCGTATGGCTGCTTTCCAAGCTCAGCCAATGCATCGCGAATTTCTTCAACCATTTTGGTATAGCAGGGTCCGACCTGGCCGCCGGAACTTGGCGGTCTGAAATCAACATACAGGCTCTTTCCACCCCAAGCCGTCTTGATCAGAAGCACCGGCTCCTCGAAGTGGTCGCCCATGACAAATCCAAACCCCAGCTCGGGTCCGATATGCCTTCTGGACCCGTCCGCGGCATAGCCGGTATAGCCCACCGTGAGGCCGCCTTTCAGGACCTTGTCACCAATCTTGAATGAGATTCGCACATCATCCCGGACGACCCATTCCCCTTTTTCATTCTTGAGCTTCTTCATCTTTGCCGCGCTCTTCGAATTCGCCATCGACCAGACCAGGTTGCCCTTGCCGCCATTGTAATCATGATCCACCGAGCCCTGCCCTTCCATGTTGGACTGCCCGGCGAGGATGAAGACCTTGAGCGGCTTGGTCATGTCCGCCGGTTTGCCGTCCGGCTTCGGGATTGGCGGTTCCGCCACCGACAGGGTTCCAAATGACGCTAGGGCGAACGCGGTGAGCGCGATCGATGATCGAGCAAAGGCTCTGCGTGTAATGTGGTTCTTTTTCATTCGTTTGTCTGTTTGTTTGTTGTTTGTCTTTGCGACTGAGAGTCGTTTTCGTTGAATTACTTAACCGGTGTGAGTGTGAACTCCTTGATGGTCACCCCGCGGCTGCCGTCCTGAAGCGTGAAGTGGAGGACAGTCTTCCCGTTGACCAGGGAGATCTCCACTGACTGGGTCTGCTGCCACCGACCGACGGTGTAGGGCACCGCGATTTCGATGGGGGCCTTGGGGTTGTTTGTGGCGACCAGGAATTTCTGACCCTCTTGCACCGTCACCACCCGCAGGGTCAGCGCATACTTGCCCGCATGTGGCACCTCAACTGCGTATTCAGCCCTGAAACCACCGGTGCAATGCAATTGCATGCCGCCGGAGAAGCTCTTCATGGCTGCGAAGTTGCCCGATGGCTTGCTGTGGGCCACCGCCGGAATGGTGATGGTCCCATCCTGGCCGATGACGATCTTCCGGTCCGCCTCCACCAACTGCGCCTGCTCGACCTTCTGCTTTTCCTTCGGCTCATTGGCTTCGGCCAGCTCCTGGCCGAGCGGTCCCAATCCAACCGCCGAGCCCGTGATGGCCACCGTTTGGTAGTGAGCCACGCCGCTCCAGAAGCCGCCGTCAACTTTCTTGCGGTCGTTGTAGGCGGGCTCGCCAAGGACGCGGCTGATCCACTGCGCCCGCAAGACCATCAAGTAATTCTGGACATGTGCCCGCGCCTGGGTTTCCAGCAGGAAGTCCGACCCGCTGCGCGGCGTCTGATCCTTGTCCCACCAACTGTGCGGAAAGCCCGCGCCGAGATTGACCACCCAGCCTCTTGGTGTCCAATGGCTCAAGGCGGCATGAGCGTGCTGGGTCACGCCCCAGGTCGGGATGCCAAAACTCTTCAAAATGAACCGGCCAAAGAACGCACGCCGACCACATACCCCGCCATCCTTGGGGATGTTCTGATAGGTGTGTAACGACGGCAGGTCGTACTTTACGCATTGCGACCCATAGGCGACTTCGGTCCTGACGGTTGCGGCATAGCGCCAGCCGTAGTCCGGGTTGTAGATATGGTCGGGCCGGTAGTTCCGGAGCATCTCGCGCCCCCACGCCAGAATCTGATCCGGAGCATCGCAGTTGACGACCATCCGGTATTCCCACGCTGAGAAGTTCCTGAACGCCGGATCCAGCTCGCCATCCATATAAGCCTTCTCGTAATGCAGGTAGCGCTTCAACGGATCCACCACGGTCGGCGCATCCTTCTGGTCCTGGGCGTTGGACTGCGTGACCGGCACGGCATGTTCCAGGCTGGTGGCCAGCGCCAACCGCTGAAAGACGCCTTCGCGAGCCTTTGGGCTGGCCTTCTGAATCGCCGTGTAGATTTCCATCGCCCGGCCGTACTTGCCGAACTTGGCGCCACCGGCTTCGAGCATCTGCTTCATCAAGCCATGGTCGGCCAGCAGCGTCTCCACCAGCGCCGCCTGCTCATTCCCCTGCTGCGCAAACTCTGCCAGCCCTCGCGGCGTCGCCCCGGCCAGCACAGTGCACTTGACCAGCTTCGCGTCCAGATTGTCGCTCGACAGGAATGGCTCCAGGTCGGCCAGAAGAGCCTTGGCCGCCGTCAGCTCACTGGTTCGCGCGTGGGCCAGTGCGGCCTGGGCCGCCTGATGCGCCTCTTTCACCTTCGGCTCGTCTATCCTCGCCTTGTCCAATGCCTCCTGACGCTCCTTGAGCGCTTTGAGCCCGTCCTGCTTGTTCGCCTGCCACTTGGCCAGGTCCTTCTTCGCAGTTTCGCGTTCGGCTTCCGTGGTCGCCTTCTTCAGCGCGGCCTCCGCCGCCGCAATGCCCTTCTCGGCGCCACCGATCCACTTGCCCTTCGCGTGATCCACCAGGGCTTTTGCCTCTTGGATCTTGCCAAGGGATTGCTGCGCTGCGTTTGCCTGGGCCTCCGCAACCTTGACCACCTCACGGGCTTTCAGAAGGGCGACCTTCTTCTGCTCGGCCACGGCCGGCAAGGCTTTGGCGAGCTCCGCCTGCAAGCCCGTGAGCGTGGCGGCATACATGGCTTCGAGCTGTTTGCCGGCCTCGGTGAGTTGAATCCCCGATTCCGCTTTCTTCGCAGCCGCCGACATGCTTGGGATGCCGACGGCCATTGCGGCTAGCAGGCATCCGATACTCAAGAAGCTGCTTATGTTCATGATTCTTTCTTTTCGTGTTCTATTTTGCTCGATCGTTCTTTTCCCGGAGTGATGGCGTTCACTTCGTGTCCTTCAGCAACCCCACCATCGCCTTGCCCATCGCCTCGCCGACGTCCATGTAGACTTCGGCTTTGCCGCCATAGTGGCCGTTTCCACTGCCGGCTTGCGCCATGGGGTGCGTGTAGATGGTCGCGACGTTGCCTTTGAATTCGGGATATTTCCCCGAGGTGCCATCCACGGCGAGATGCCCTTCGAGCACTTTGCCGCCGTTGCCGCCGCTGGCTTTCACGGATTCGCCCATGGTGGCGAGCACGAATTTCGCGTTGGGGGCGTCGAATTCCTTCCGCAGCGCCTTGATGAAGCGGACCAGGTTTTCCTCGTATTTGGCGGCGTGACCGGCATTGCCGGCGTCTTTCTCGCCCTGCCAGAAGAAGAATCCGGCGACCTCGTAGCCTTTGGCTCCCGGGTAGTGCTTATCAAGCTCCGCCAGCGCCTTTTTTGCGTCGCCGATGTCGGAATCCCACTGCTTGCCGGCATACCAGTCGATCGGCTTGCCACTCTTGTCCACCCACGGCGCAGGTTCGGTCTTGAGGCCCTTGGCCGGGTCCATTTCCCATGAATCGGGTTTGTCCTTGTAGCCGGCAAAGACCATTTTCTTTTCCACGTCCGCCCTGTCCTTGGCGACAAACTCGAATCGCTCACTGCCCGGCGGCAGCAGATCCCAGCCGAGGCTGCGGTTGCCGATGCAGCACTTGAGGATCATCACGGGTGCATCGATCGCATTTCCCACCGGATGGCCGATCCCGAATTCCGGGCCGAGAGTGCCGCCTTTCACGGTCATCCACTCGTTGTTGAGCGGGCCCTTGCCGGACATGTATCTCACAAAGCGGACGTCCTGGCGCTCCGTCCACTTGCCGTCATCCTGCACGAGGTAGGAGTATTTCTTCTTCTCCTTCACCGCGAACTCCAGCGAGCCGTCGCCGCCCTTCACCTTGCCAAGGCCGACCATGTTGGACTGGCCCAGCAGGATGAAGACCTGGACGGGCTTGGTCATGTCGGCGGGCTTGCCGTCCGGCCTGGCCATCGGCGCATCCGCGGCCGAGAGGGCGAGTTGCGCCATGAGCGCGACCGCGATGAATACGGCTGCACTTTGGATTCGTGTTTTCATATTTCGGTCTTCCTGTCGGATTATGATGGGAACATAGGGCGCGTAAAGAAACAAAGTAAATCATTGGACCTCATCGGGCCGATGTTGGCGGAATGCCCGATCAGATTCTCATTCGCCGGAAGTATACCGCATTGAAGGCCGTAATGGACGAGCGATCCCGCCGCATGTGGGCGGCTACGGGGGATTACTGGTCGCAGTATGCTGTTCTGTTTCAAAGGGATTGCTGTCCAATCTGGCCGTATGGTGAGAAAAGTCAGCTGAGCGGCAAATGCGGCGGGGACTGGGAGCTTCAAGGCAAACTGGGGCGCAGATTGCGGACGCGGTTGAGATCCAAACGGCTCGATTCTTCCCGAAGCGCGATTTGGCTATGGTATGTTGCCCCTACAATCGTGGTGCCGCGCAGCGACCAGCGATTTCGCATCGTGGACGCCGCCCAGCTGTTTGGCCGCCGCATTCAGGCCGCGTCGCGGTAATAATACCGCAGGATCCCACCCAGCCGCTGACGGCAACGGAGCCCACCCTGCATCTGTCCGACCTCTTTGCCCGGCACCAGGATCCGATTGGCCATCCCCTGATGATTCCGCTCGCTGTGGTAATGAACGAGGAATTCGTATACTGCCTTCCGCAGCGATGGCTCGCCAAAGAAGATCATCCGGCGCAGGCATTCGTCCTTGATCGTCCGCATAAACCGCTTGATGTGAGGGGTCAGATTGGGTGATCGAGCGGGTAGTCGCACGCAGTCGACGCCGGCTTGCTCCAGCAGGTGGCGAAAGGCCTCGCTGTATTTGGTGTCCCGATCCATCAGCAGGTAACGCTTGTTTCTGAGGAATCCGGCCATGGGATCCGTCAGGTTCCTGGCGATCTGCTTCATCCACGCTTCGTTCGGATTGCGTGTGCAGCCGGCCAGGTGAACGTGCCGACTGGCCACCTCCATCACGAACAGCAGGTAGTAGGTAACCAGCCCTCTCGGTGTCCACACTTCCACCGTCGTAAAGTCGATCGCTGCCAGCACATCCCAATGGGCCTTGATGAACGTCTTCCATGTGGTCTGGTGCTTCCGCCTTGGCGCAGGCTCGATGCCATGGGCCTTGAGAATGTTGCCCACGGTGGTGTCGGAGACGCGATGACCCAGATTCGCCAAGGCGACCTGGATGCGATCATAGCCCCAGGTCGGATTCTCCCGAGCCATACGCAGTATCAATTGGGTCACTTCATCAGACACCGGCGGCCGACCTGGCTTGGCCTTCCGACGGTTGCTGTAATCCCACTTGGCAGCCACCAGTTGCCGATGCCAGCGGAGGATCGTATCGGGCGTGACGATGGTGGCGATCTCCTGTAGAGCTTTCCGTCCCAGGGCTTTGCCCTTGATCGCCAGCCGGCGGCGCTGCTCGTCACTCAGCAGGATTCGCCGCTTGCCATTGCTCTCCTTGAGCACCAGAACCTCGGTCAGGAGGAAGTCAATCACCGCCTGCTGCCGGCGATTGAGCCAGCCGGTCAGAATAACCACGAGGAGCTGCCAGGGCTGTAGGACGAAGTTCATGCGGTCACCGGTATCGGCGTTGGGCAGCGGGATAGGATCGAGGATCTCCGACGGTTGTCAATCGGCCCAGAGGGGCACTTGCCAGTTGGATTCAGCGGCAGTTGGGGACAGGACTTGCGCTTCGGCGGATTATTTTCACCCTACGGCATCGACGTACATGCCCTGCGGCACACATTTGCCTCGCTGCTGAGCAGGGGCGGCGTGGCCCCCCGTACCGCTCAGGCTGCTATGCGGCATAGCGACATCAAGCTCACCATGCAGACCTACACCGATCCGAAGCTGCTGGATGTTCGCGGAGCACTCGACGTTCTACCCGACTTGCCCCTGGGCAATATGCCCCAGAGCCAAACGTCAAAAGCGACCGGCACCGACGGTCAATCCGAACAAACCCCTACTACTGCGCTTGCACTTGCGCTTGCACCCCAGAGCGGGAAAAAGAGTACAGGCGCGGCCAAGCCTGGCCACGAATCAACACCCGTCGATATGAGCCACGGATCAGGAAGACCTCAGAAACCCCCTGTTTTTGGCCAAAAAATAGGCTCACAGTCCACTTGTGACCATGAGCCAGGCAATGGGCCGTATCCGGCTCGAACGGACGACCTCCTCCTTGTAAGGGAGGCGCTCTAGCCAACTGAGCTAACGGCCCCGGCTAACTTCGCTGACTCTATCGCCCAGGACAATGCACTTCAAGCGTGTACGGCGAGTGACGTGTAGCATGTGTTTGCTGGATCGGCCCGGGCGCGTGCTGCCAAGATAAATGCGAGTGCCGATGGGCGAGCCATCGTAAAACGCTGACGGGTCGCAAGAAAGTGGACGGGCTTTTTAGTCGTCTCAGCAATCATTACGGTATAATGCTTGTGGAGACGCCTACAACAATGTGGCAAACTGCCCCTTGCGGGGCTTCGGTCAAAAGGGGCGATGTTCACCCGATAGACCACGCGAACCTGCTGCTTGTCGATCTCCACGCGTTTCACCCGCGTCCGGATCACCTCGCGTTGCGCGTGCCAGTCGGCACTATCCAAGGACGCCGTCACGCGCTCGGCGAAGGCCTGCACATTGTCAATCACCAGGCGCATCTCGTCGGCCTGGGCACGCAAATCGACCACTGATTGTACCTCCGCCTGCAATTTGGCCAAACGATTCTTGGCAGCTTTGATCCGCGGCTCGAACTCGCCCTTGTCGAGAATCCCGTCCCCATCAGCGTCGATCAGCCGCGCGATGCCGCGATGAACCTTCCGGATCATCCCATCCAGCTTCCGCTTTTCTTCTTCATTGGTTGTACTATCATTGCTATGCAATCGCCGTTGGAACTCCTGCTCGATCCGCCCAGGTTCCGCCAGCAGCGCCCGCACGTCGTTCCACACCACCTCCTCCAACAGGTCCGTCCGCACCTGCTTGTTGTGGCATACCCGCTGGCCGCCGAAGCGGTAAGCATCGCTGCCAACACATCGATAATAGGCATAGCGACGCGGCTTGCCTTTGGCGCTGGATGGACTGACCGGCTTGCCGTAGAAGGCATAGCCGCAGCATTTGCACATCACCAGCCCCTGCAGCAGATACGCTGCGCCCCGCCGCCTCAAGCGGCTGAGCTGGCGGTTCTCCTCCAGTTGCTCGGCCACGGCCGCGAACAGATCTTCCTCGACGATCGCCGGCACCGGGATGCTCACCCACTGATCCGATGGTGTATCATACACGCCGTAGGCCTTACGCGGTTGCTCTGCTTGGTTGAACACCACCTCGACGTCGCACCGCCTCAGCTCATCCACGAGCAGCGCCTGATAGGCATACTTGCGGGCCAGGCGATCGGGACAGAGCACGTACAGGCGATCGATGGCACCGGCCGCAGCCATGTCGCGCAAACGCTCCAAACCCGGCCGAATCAGCGCCGCGCCCATGTAGCCGTCGTCGATGAACCGCATCTCCGGATCGATGCTCAGCCCGTCCTGCTGCACCCGCTGTCCGATGGCCGCCACTTGGCTGCCGATGGTGCCGGTCTGCGCCTGCTGTTCGGAGGAAACACGGGCATACAGCGCGGCACGGACCAATTGACTGTCCTTAACAACATAACCATTGACACTGCTAATCATGAGCACGCTCCTGCCGCCGTTCTGGGCGGCGTGAGAAATCCCCGGTTGAGCTCAACCATCCGATGCCACGCCTCGTCGGCCAACGTCCGCCGTATGACGGGGCAGGCCCTTGCTGCCGAAACGCAATGGCTGCGAGACCATTGGCTTGCCGGTTGATCTTGCCTTCAGTCCCTGTTCCTTCCTTTTCATTTCATCGCGGCCGCTTCTTCTGGCCGCGATTCCCACCCGACATAGCGAGAGCTCTATTCCAGTGTTTTCGCCGCCAGTACTCTCAAAACACCAGGAGTTCCCGCACCCTCGCGGCTCGATAGCGTGCGGTCCCCATCGAGACACCCATCAATTCCTCGAACTCGCTGTTGAGCACCCCCGGGCACGCCGACCGGCGGCCGGTCGTACGTGGCGACGGCGTAGATAATGCCCGCCGCCCAGCCCTCGGCCTTGCCCTTCAGCGGTTTCTCACTCGCACGAAGAGGACGCAACGCCTTCTGGGCTCGCTTCTGCATCGTGGCGTCCGGGTAGGCGGCAAAGAACCGATCCAGTAGCGCTCGGCAGTCTGACTCAAATTCGGGAGAGATCGCGTTCATCGGTGCTCTCCTGCAAGTGACCGCAGACAGTATGCACCATGTCCGGGCAATTCGGCAAAGTACTTCCGAACAATTCGCGTGCGATCCGGTGCGGCGGGTCAGCGATCACTTCCAGGGTATCCTGACGATCGTCAACGAGTGAGGCGGTAGATTGACGACGCCTTTCTTGAACGAGAGCGGTGTTCTCTCGGGCATAACACGGTTTGGGTGTTCAACGTCATTGAATGCATCGGATGAATCGCCAGCCAGGATCGTCGCCTCATATCGGCCATCAGGCAACGCATCCTTCATCTTGATGGTGCAGTCCACGTTTTTCGAAGGATGGCGGTTCACCAGTGCAATCGACCAAACCTGGCCCGACTCGTTCACCGTGGCGATGGCATCGATCATCGGAACCCACCGGTTGCCATGGATGAGCTTCCCGGTCTCCAGGTCGAGTTTTCCGACGCAGTCTTGAAGTTGGGTGGCGTACATTGCCAGGGTGTGGAAGGTCGTGCGTTTCACGATCCCCTTGGGATGAACGTAGATCGGCCCCCGCGTGTTGACAAGTGGAGCGATGTTGGCCATGCCGACATCCTCGGCGTGTCGCAAGCAGGCATTGAGAAACGACGCGGAGAACAGTGCGTCGGCCATCGAGTACTGCGAGGCAATCGCGTTGGCTTCCCGTTTGGCGATCAGGTCGATTACAGCCAGGTCTTTGTTGTTGCTGACCTGTTTACGCGGGAATCCCGGGTGATGCCAGCCGCGAAGGTTCCACTCGTCGAACGCGATCTTGACGCGGCCGCGGCAACCGGCTTCCTTGAGGACATCCATCACACGGGTGATCGTCTGTTCCGGGCCATCCGACAGTATGATGCACGAAAGGTAGTCGGGCATCTCGTTCTTTGCCCAAAGGCCCAACCAGTACTCGTGTATGCAGACATAATCGAGGTGCTCCCCGGCAGCTTTCAGCAGCGGCAGGGTCCATCCTCGATCAGGCGTCGCGGCGGCCAGCAGTTTGAGTTTGGGGTCGGCGGCCAGCATCAAGTCAGCCGACTTGTGTACGAGCGGCCCCCACTCTTTCGGTGTTCTCGCACCGATTTCGTGGCCACCCCAGTTCTCGTTGCCGATGCTCCAATACCGGACATTCAGCGGCTTGGCATGACGACCGGTCGCACGCATTTCGGTATGCCGGCCTGCGGCGCCGTTGCAGTATTCAACCCATTCTTTCATCTCTTCGGGCGTGCCGTTACCGGCATTCGTGCAGATATACGGCTCGCTGCCGATGAGCCGGCACCACTCAACGAACTCGTCGGTGCCGAACGTGTTGGGATCTTCAACGCCCCAGACCGGATCAGGTGTCGGCTTACGACTGGGTCCGACGCCATCCTTCCAGTGATAGCCGCTGGCAAAGCATCCGCCCGGCCAGCGCACGACGGAAACCTTCAGCTCTTTCATCGCTTCGATGACATCCTTGCGGAAGCCCCGATCGTTCGACAGGGGCGAACCGGGTTCGAACAGCCCGCCATAGACCTGTCCGTCAAAGTGCTCGATGAAGCCGCCGAAGATCATCCGGCTATAGTGTATGGCGCGAGCGCTGGTATCAATCGTCACGGTCGCCTGCGTGTCTTCGGGCGGAACGTCGACCTGTTCCAGGGCAACATCGTCGTACCAGGCCTGTCCGGTCGATGTCCCCCAGCCGCCGAAGAGACAGTTGATTTCAAGCTCGGTCGCCGCTCCAGACCGGAAAACGGTCGATACCCGGGTCCAGTCCCGGGTGCCCGACACAGCGGCCGTTCTTACATCCTGCATGTTCTGGATGTTCAGCAAAGCGCCCACGGCATCCCGGACATCTCTGGTCTTGATCCATCCCGAGAGCCGATAGAACGTGTTCGGTTTGACGGTCACCGTCGTCGTCCATGCGGCGTCGGCGCCTTTCTCGGAACCGATAGACACACATCGCTCGCCGGTCCGTCCTGGTGATTCGACGCTCCACCGGGCGTCTTGTTCTCCGCCCCAGGCGCGCGACTTCCAGCCAGAGACGCCGTCACCCGCCTTTTTCTCGAAAGAGGGATTCGGCAGAAGATCCGCGGCGGGTCTGGAATCCTGCGCGAGCGCCGGCCACGTCGTGGCGACCGACAGGACAACGAACAACAGAATACGAGGAAACGCCCGTGTCGGGCCAAAGGGGCCGGGTCGCTTGGTCGAAGCGCCGAAGGATCTGTCCATCGTTGTCGCGGCCATGAGTATCTCCGTTTCTCACAATCCGCCCTTAGGACGCTCAAGCACCCAGCGCGTGTCAGTTGTCCCATATGGCGTCTGCTGCGGCCATGCTCCCGTGCTCTCCGGTGGCACCCGCGCCTGGGCGGACGCCGAATGTAGCCCGAATCAGCCGCGCAACCCCAGCGGAAACACCATCATCCACCGAGTGCCTCGCCTCATGAATGGACTGTGGCATACAGGTTCCCGATCAACAACTGTCGGGGGCGATTGAGGTTGCGATTGTACGACTGGACGCACTGGGCGTACAGAACTGCCGAAGTCATTCGTGGCCCACGCCGGCCCCCTGTGGCAGTGGCGATTCCTGCAGGCGTCATTAACATGTTGGCCTGTGGACCCGCTCACCATCCACAACCCGCCCGACCACGTCACGGCCAAGACCACGGCCATCTACAGGACGATGCTCGGTCAATCAGGCACAACGCGGGATGTCATCGCTGGCTTGAACCGGTACAAGCAGGCCGGCATCGAATTCTGGGGCGGCGACCTGCGGAAGGGCTTTGACCTGACACGAATGGACCTGCCGGGTCAGTTCGAGTTCGTGTGGTTGCACCCGCCGTCCGGCCAGTACACGCCGATCATCCGAGATATCCTGATTTTCCCGCATGGCCAGATTCGCAGCAGCATCATCAAGGTCCAGCACAACTGCACCAGCGACCGCCGGCATTACGGAAAGCTCGAAGACCCGCCCATCAAGCACGAGTACTGTGTGGTGTTCAAGAAACCGATTGGCGACTGGCCGAGTCTGGCGCATATCACTTGGATTTCTCCCACAGCAGCAGCATCTGCTGCTGCCGCGTGTCCGTCGACTTGCCAAACGAGTCGAGCCTCTGCGTCAATCCTGCCATCAGCTTCAACGCGGTTTCGATGTAGCTCTGGTTGGCGGCCGCCTGCGAGACGGCATTGTCAAGTGCCTTGAGCTTGCCGTCGGCCAAGAGCTTCAGGCGCTGGCGGGTCGTCGTTACCGACTCGATCGCAAGCCGCGCGTGGGCGGCCTCATGACTTTGGGCGAAGCCACTGTCCACGAGGATCTGATGGAAACGGCGGATGCGTTGGGCGCTGGCCAAAAGGGACGGGACGTCGGGCATGCTCTGGCCGGACTTCTCGGCGACCATGCGGCCGGCGACAAACAGGCGCAGATGTCCATCCAGTGCGACCGTTGCGGCAACATGCACCCATTGGTCCGGCGTCGGTGACGTGTTGTGAGAAACGGTGCCGGCCTGCGCGATCAGGCGCAGCGAATTGCCCGGGTGCGTGTCCAGCAGATAGCCGTTGGATGTGCCAACCTGCGACTTATCGATGATCCGCCCGCCGCCCTGCGGGAGCTTGCCGGAGCGAATTCGTGCCTCCATCGTGATCGCCTCGCTGAGATGCAGCGCCGGCGCATCGGCGATCTCGAGATAGCCCTTGCCATCGAGGTGAATGGCACTGCCGAAGGGACCGGCAATCACCTGCACGTCCCCGACCGCCTTCGCTTTCAAGCGCGAACCGGCATCGGAGACGAACCCGCCATCCTGCAAACGAGCGAAAGACCACGCCGCGATGAGCATCGGGTCGTCTTTCGCCGGGCCCGGGCCCTTTGCGGCCGTGGCGATCTCATCGGCACTCAATGCACGCTTGTGGATCGCGACATCTGAAATATCGCCGATGAAGCGGCTGCCGCCATCGCTGTCCGCGCCGATACGCAGCGGCAGGTTGTTCACCGCCAGATTCGGCCGACGGAGCTGATCCCATACTGCGTCCTTTGGAGGAACCGCCGGCGCCGCATCGTCAAGCCCCGGCGCAACGAAGCCCTGCGGCACCACATTCCCAAGCGCCAACTCGATGGCCGCCGTTTCCGGGAGCTTCTCATAGGGAAGCGAGACTGCGGCGGAATCAAAATCATCCCACGGCTTACCATTCACCCGCACGCCGGTGACTGGCCCCGATCCGACGGTCGCGATATAGAGTCGCCTGGTGCCGAAGCGGATGGGGAACCTCTGCTGCAACTGGCTGATCCCCGGCGGGATGTGCGGGCGCAGTTCGAGTCGATCGGCGTAATACAGATACTCGAAGAGCCCCCGGATCATCGCGGCAGGGGGGCCAAATGCATCGTAGGTGAGATTGACTGGCTGGCCCGGCTGATACACATCGCCGCCGAATTTCACCAGGGGATTGTCCATGCGAAACCGCTGAGCGAAACTCAGAAGCTGCTTCATGGAGGCTCGGGCGTCCTCGAAATGCCCAAGGCGGCAATACCCCAGGATCATTCTGGCCTCGCACGTGGACCAGTGGCCGCCGTTGACCCAGGTGCCAAATGCCCACAGGCCCTCGGGCCTCTCGTACATATCGTCGTACGAAGGATAATTCGGCAGGATGAAGCGATGCGGCCGAAGACCTGGGATGGAGGCAATCTTGTCGTAAATGCGCTGGGCCTGCTGGTCATCCACCACGCGGAAGGCAATGGCATCGTGGTTGGGCGAGGCCTCGAAATAGCCGTGCTTGACCGCGCCATACACACCGTGGCGCGTGCCGTCGGGATCGAGCGAGCGGACGAAATACCCCTCTGGGGTCGTGAGCAGCGCCAGCCCCTTGCGGGCGGATTCCCGCAGCTCCGCATAGAGCTTCGCCTGCTCCGCTCGTCCAGCCAGTTTCTCCAGTTCGATCAATCGATCCAGCGCCGCGATATACGTGACCGACAAACCTGTCAGGTAGGCCTGGCCAAACGTGCCATCGGGCTTCTTCCAGCCGGCATAGCTCGGGGCGAGCAGATTTCCCGCCGGGCCGGCCAGAAACAGGTTGTTCTTCGGATCGCGCCGAGTTTCGATGAAGCGGGCGCATCGCTCCAGCTTCGGCACGTATCGTCCGATCGCCGCGGCGTCACGACTGATCAGGAGCAACTCGCTCTGCATCAGCAGCCCCGCCGCCGTAAATTCCATCCCCCAGTCGTGGATATTCACGCGGCCGTCCCCCTGGCGATAGACAATCCAGCCCGGTCGAGCGGCATCGCATAGCGCGCCATCCGGCGCAACCCAGTTGAATGGCGGCGGCGCGCCCACGCGTTTGCCATCGCCCATCTGATCGAACCAGAGGTCGTGCGAGTTCTGAAGAAACGTGATGAACGGCTCGGCCAGGAAAGGCAGCGCGCAGTACGTGGTGCCGTAGCTGTTCTGAATCCACCAGGCATCCCACGTCGGGCCTTCGACCAAGCCGTTCCAACTCGGCATGTAGAGCATGGACAGGTTCTGGTACTCGCAGTCCGGACCGAACAGGCGCCGCGAGACGTCCAGGAGGTGCAGATATTCCCCATCACCGCTGCCGCGGTAGAACCGACCTTCGAATGAGGCGGCCTCTGCGCGCATTGCGATGACAGGTAGTGCGATCAAGGTTAACCAGAGGATGATGAGCTTCGTTCGGAATTGCATAGCTGAGCTCCCGCCACGGGCCGACGACTCAATCCGTCAAAACAAACCTACGCGTCGCCACGATCAGGCACAATCCGACTATGATCATGCAGGCCATATCGTGCTCCTTGGGCTTAACAATGCGGATGATACCCGAACGGCGCTTTGAGGTACTTGGAATCCGCTTGGGGCTCCCGTTTCGGCTGCTCGGATTGCCGTTGTCGGTCGCATCTCTTCCGGCTGTGAGGTCGCTGGGTGCATGAGTAGCCGCCCAATCCCCGCGAATGCACTTGCGCCCCCGGCCATTCGCGCTATGCTGGTTGACGCAAAGTGAACGGCAGGTGGGGGATATCGTTCAGGATCCACGACTCCCCTGCCTTTGGCCGGCGGCTGGCATCCACGGTACACCGGCTGGCGGGTAAGAGGTAACAGAGTGAGTGTGTTCCATCCCCCGGGAGGTCGCTATGTTCTGCCGCGTCCTGATCAGCACGTGTGTCCTTCTCTTCTTCGCCGCGTCCGCCCGCAGCGCCGAGCTTTCCGTCGGTCCGGGTAAGGGCTTTGCCCGGATCGAACAAGCCGTGGCCAGCGCCCAGCCCGACGATACGATCCGCGTCTTTCCCCAACCCGACAACAAGCCCTATGAAAGGCCAGCCATCTACGTCACCAAGGCCCGCCTCACCATCCGCTCGGCGGCTCCTGCCGGCCAACGTGTCCGTCTCTGTGGCGATGGTTTTGACTACAGCGGCCGGGGCAGCACGCCTCGCGCGATTGTCCAGTTCAACAAGGGGGCTGATGGCTGCGTTCTCGAAGGCTTCGAGCTCTACGGCGCCCACAACGACAGCCACAACGGCGCGGGCGTGCGCATCAATCAGGCCAACGACATCGTCGTCCGCAACTGCCATATCCACGATAACGACATGGGCATCATGTCCAACGGCGACGGCACCGCCGCCACCGCCGTCAATCAACTTATCGAGAGCTGCCTGATCCACACGAACGGAAACATGAAGGACCCCGGCTACAACCACAACCTGTACCTCGGTGGAACCAGCGTCCGATTGGTGGCGTGCGAGGTGCATTCGAGCCTCACCGGCCACAACGTCAAGAGCCGCGCCCATCGGACAATTGTCCTGGCCAGCTACATCCACGACTCGTGCAACCGGGAGTTCGACCTGGTTGATGCCAAGGGCGATACGACCGCTTCGGACAGCCACGCCGCCATCGTCGGCTGTATCATCGCCAAATCCCCCAAGTGCGCGGGCAACCGCGGCGTCATCCACTTCGGTCAGGACGGCGGCAACGAGCATGACGGCACGCTTTTCCTGGCCCACAACACCATCGTGACACCGTTCATGTCCCCAGTCGTGTCTCTTTCGTCTCCCCGCTCACGCGCACAGTTACTCAACAATATCGTCTGGGACGGCGGCTCCCGCCAGGCAGGCCAGCAGCTTGTTGATGCCCGAAAACCCGGCAACCCAGACCAGACCGTCACAGGCCGGTGCAACTGGCTCAGCAGCGGCTTCGAGGTGCCGGCACTGGTCACGTTCGGCCTCGAGCAGACCCTCCTCGCCAAGGCCGGCGTCAATCCGCCCTTCATGGACCCAGCCAAGGGCAACTATCGGCTGGCCCGGTCTGAGCCCACCATGGTCGATGCCGGCGCTCCACTGCCTCCGGAGCTGGTGAAGCTCATCGGCGGGACAATGCTGCAGTACGAGGCGCCGCTTCGATCGGTCCAACGCAGCGCAAAAGAGAAGCCGGACCCGGGAGCTTTCGAACAATCCAATCCGTAGGGCTCTACAGTGCCTTCTTGGCCGCGGTCTTCGTTTCCAGCCGCAGCACGTAGATGTGGCTGTCCGCGTCCACCGCCCAGATCAGATTACGCTTGGCGTCGTAGACCAGGCCCAGCGAGACGTTCCGCCCGTCCTTGCCGGCGGGATTAGGGCCGTCGATCCGCAGACCCAGCCATCGGTTGGTCGCACAGTCGTATGCCGGCGTCCACCGAACACCATCCTCGCCTGGTGCCAGTGTGACGCCGATCAGCACAAGATCGGCCGATCCGACGTAGCAACTCTCGCGCTGGAACCTGGGCATCATCGCTGCGCCGGCCATCCCCATCGGATCTGCGTTCGCTGCGGCGAGGGTCTTCAGATCCACTGTGATGATCTGCCCGGTGTAAGGCTTGGCGTACTTTCCCGGGAATAGAAGCAGGCGGTCGCGCCGGCTGTCATAGTCGATGCCAGCGCTGTCCACCGCAGACCCCGGCAGCGTCAGGCCCGTCGTCGTCAACGGCTCCCATCTCCCGGCCTTGGCGTCAAACCGAAACAGCTGCCCGCGCTTCGTCCAGCACACCACGCCCAGTGGCGTGCGCTTGCACATCAGGTCGTAGAAGCCGTCATCATAGCTCATCCCGGCGGGTTTCTGGCCCCGGCCGTTCCAGTCGCCGACGGCTGGATCGAAAACGTGGAACCAATCCGAGGGACCGACGAACACCATCGCCTTGCTGGCCGGATCGAAGTCATAGGACTTGTAGGTGTGGCCTGTCACCCAGGGCCGGTGGTTGAGGTTCACGCCTCCCGGATAGGAGGTGTTGGAGTAGGTCTGGCCGAGGGGGAATTCGACGGGGTAGGGCAGCTCCCAGCGGTTGGTTGCGAAGTGATACAGCAGCACATCGCTTCCGCCATGCGCACAATGGCCGCCGCTCCAACGCAACAGCACATCGTGGTCCGGGTCTATGACGGCCGTGCCCCAGTCCCGGTTGACTCGCGGCAACTGTGGCGGCTTGGTCAGAACCCAGGTATTGGAGGGAAGTTCCTTGAGCTTGGCGGCAAAGGCAGCGGCATCGGGCCTGTCACCTTGGAGGAAGAAGTCGGGGTGGAATTCCTTCTGGCGGTATGCCCGGCTGTCAGCCACTGCGCCCGCGGCGCTTGTCCAAGCGTCGGCGGCAACGTCATAGGTCCACGGGTCATCGTCCACGTCGATGTACGGCCCGCCCATGTACCAGATGTCGTTGAAGTACGTGTAGCCGCCACCAAGCTTGAGCTTCCCATCCGCCATCGCGAGCTGATGATTAGCCCGAGGAGGTGGTGCGAGCTTCGGGTGACGCTGACGCCACTGCCTCTTGGCAAAGTCGAACACCCAAGTGTCGTTGGTCAGGTAGTCCAGGTGGTCGCCGCCAAAGAGGATGAACAGCTTGCTGGCCGGGTCGTAGACGATCGGGGACAGTGCGCGAGGCGGCGGCTCGGCATCGAGCACCTCTGCCGCAAGCTCCAACTGGATTTGGCCGCGGTGCAGGGCCTTGATGTCATCGACGCCGATGCCCTCTGCCAGCCGTGCTTCCGCCAGCGCGATCAGGCCTCGCGCGGCATCGAAATGACCCACCGCGTGGCCGATCTGGCTGCGATGATATTCATCCATCGCACGGTCCGACTTTGCGCGGGCGGACAGATCCGTTGTCAGCTTCCCCAGAGCTGCCGTGGCCGCTCGTAGAAGCGGCAGGGCCTCGGCCTCAGCGGCTTTTGCCTGCTCCCGGTCCGAAGCACCCTCAAAGTAGATGAACCGCAGCTTGGCCAGAGCATCTTTGACTTGATTACGTATGGCCCAAGCCCGGCCGTGGTCCTTCTGCAGAGGATTCGAATTCCTCAACTGCTCAACAATCGGCTGCCATTCCCCGCCAACCCGTATGCGCGTTCGTGCGGCCCCGTCCTCAGCCTTCTGATCCTCACCGCCGAATGCCAGGCCCAAGCCGTCCGGGACCAGGCACTCGGCGCCCCAGAGAACCAGAGTCAGCCGCTCCGTCGATGGCAAGCGATACGGACCTTTCTTTGCCTCCGCTGCCGAACCAATAGCCGCCGCCAGCAACGTCATCGCTGCCGCCATCGCCGCACGCAGACGAATACCCGTGGGAGCCATGGGTCGGTCCTCCGCCAATGCCGGCGCCATGATAAGGGCGATCGCCCGACAGACCAACCCGGCGCTGGAGCGACTGCTGCGGATGGAGGGCCGGCCGCTGGAGTATTACGGGTCTGTGGATCAGAGCGAGTGGGCCAGCGACGTGATGTTCAAGAGCCCGGCGGCATTGGCGGGGGTGTATCCGAAGCTGATTCGCCAGGGGATCACGACGCTGGGGAGCGTGGAGGTGATGCGTTTCCTGGGCCAGCGGTTGACGGCGACGGGACAAATCAACGGGCATTTTGCCGGGGAGGTGGTCAGCGACCTGCGGCAGCGGCCGGAGGGGATGCGTCTGAAGCACCGGGTGAACGCCAACAGCGTGAAGATGTACGACAAGCAGGGGTCGGTGCTGCGGGTGGAGACGACCCTCAACAACCCGCGGGATTTGAAGGTGTTTCGGGGGACCGAAGCCGAGCCGCAGAAGAAGCGGTGGCGGCCCATGCGCAAGGGGGTGGCGGATCTGCATCGGCGGGCGGAGGTGAGCCAGTCGAGCAACGAGCGTTACCTGGGGGCGTCGGGGGCGATGGATTGCCAGGCGAGCGTGGGGCAGGTGCTGGAGCCGCTGGGTCAAGCCATCAAGGTGCGGGGACGGCGTTATCGTGGTTTGCGGGTGATGGAGGTCGAGGACGGCAAGCTGCTGGCGGCGGTGGGGCGGGGCAAATTTGCGATCAACGGCTTCCGCAACCGGGACCTCCGCGTGTTGCTGATGGGCACGGAGACTGACGAGCGCGGATCCTGACCGGTACGCAGGCCGAGTTACAGTGGTGCTTCCCGACGGACCAGCATCTGGCGTCGTGGGCAGCGATGTGTCCGGGCAACCGCGAGAACGCCGGCAAGCGTCAAAGCGGCCGAACCAACCATGGCAACCGGTGGCTGCGGACAGCTTGAGTCCAGGCCGCGTGGGCGGCCAGCCACAGCAAGAAGACATAGCTATCGGCCCAGTATCGCCGGCCGGCCGGTCGTCGCGGCAAGAAGCGGGCGATTGGGGCTGAGACGGTGCGGAATGAAATTGTCAAAGAGCCTGGCAGAGGGGATTTGCCCCCCGACCCGGCAGGCGAACCGCGTCCGACCTGCCACGGATGTATTATACCACAAAAGAGTGGCAATGTCAAGTAAAAAATGGCTGGAATTGTTAGGGGGCGGAGATAGTCGGTTGGCCGGGGTCAGGGGGAGGTCGGCAGAAGCGGCGATCAGGCCATTCGGGGGGGCAGAGTCTTTTCGGCGGGTCTTCAGCGGACCCGACTTGGCTCTTTTCTCGTCATTCCCCAGTACGTAGATGAACTTCTCCTCGGCACCGTCACGGCAAGCCTGTTCATCGGGCCGCGACACTCCATACGCAGGATCATAAACGGTGTCTGTTTAGCGTGTCACGTCGCCGTAACTGACGGTTTTTCAGCAGTTTACGGTGGCGAGAGCCGTCGCCAAGCCCTTCGCGTACGGGTTCAAGCCACGGAATCATGCGTTTTCGGCCGAAAGTCAGGGGCTCGACACGCTAAACAAGCACCATAAACGTTTGTTCCACCTGAAAGCTTAACGACCGCGTGCTCGCCGAATCAATTTCCTGCGGGCGACGCTCATGGGCGCAGTTTGAGCACTATCGTATCATCATCTTTCAGGCACCCATCAATCACGCCCTTGGTGTCGCCGGCCTCGTAGCCGATGGTGAAGCGCGAAGCATCAACCGGATCGGGTTGGCCGGCGAATAGCTGCAACTTCTTCTGCGGGTCGCAAGTGAACCAAAACGTCGATATCTTCTGAAATGGTCGATATGAACGGCTAACAGTCAAACCAACGTCCTTCACGCAGCCCCAGAACGGATTGGGATCGTCCCAGATGAATGCCCCACGGTCAAATCCCACCGCCACAAGCCTCGCGCGACCGGCTGTTGATCGGCGGCCATGCACGAAACAGAAGTCGAGCCAGCGTTCATGCCTCGTCGGGCGTGGGCCATAGCCAGCATAATTCCAGTCGTCCGTACCGTGGATGTGGTCGTAGACCATGAGTTCCCTTGATCGGAGGCTCGACGCGCATGCAACTCGCCCAGTCAGATTGTACTGCGCCCCCCGCAGTCCAATCCATTGTACGGGAGGTCCTGGCCACTGGAACGGATGACAGTTAAAGGGCATGGGCGCACGACGGATGCGCTCGGCCTCGTCAGAATTGAGGTCCGGGCCTTGGCGAGTGACTCGCCAGCGTGCTGGCGTTGAATTGCCCGATTCAAGCAGGCCAACCGGTTCTGTCAGTGCACGCTCATCAAGAACGACCTCATCCGGTGGTGCCGTGTGCATGAGGGACGCCCGTTCCCACTTCCGGCATTCGCGTAACGCATTCCAATAATGCACCAGATGAGGTCCCCAGTTGCTACATGCCCAGATCACTCCGGCAACCACGCAAACATACAGCATGTATCGGACAATTCGTCTTCGGCGACACTTTGCGTCGTGGGCGTAGTCGAGTTTCCAGAGTCTCCCTGCTGCTCTCATCATGTGCCTTAGTTCGGTACGTAGGAGAAATCAGAGTCGTTCTTCAGGTTCTCATGATTCACTCTTTTCTGGTCATTCCCCAGCGAGTAGATGAACTTCTCCTCGGCACCGTCACGCCAAGGCTGTTCATCGGGCCGCGACACTCCATACGCAGGATCATAAACGTTTGTTCCACCTGAAAGCTTAACGACCGCGTGCTCGCCGAATCAATTTCCTGCGGGCGACGCTCATGGGCGCAGTTTGAGCACTATCGTATCATCATCTTTCAGCCACCCGTCGATCACGGCCTTGGTGTCGCCGGCCTCGTAGGCGATGGTGAAGTGCGAGGCGTCATTCGGATCGGGTTGGCCGGCGAAGATTCGCAGCCTTTTCTGGGGATCGCAGGTGAAGGAAAAGTCCTTCACTCTAGTGAATGAACGCCACGACGACCTGTCAGGAAGGCCAGTCTTCATGACGCACGCCCAGAACGGATTGGGATCGCCCCAGATGAACCCGCCCCCGTCAAATCCGACAGCTACCAATTCCTCGGGCCCGCCGGGTGCTCGTCGGGCGTGCAAAAAGCAGAAAAAGCGGCATTCGTCATGGTACCCGGACGGACCCTCCATAGTGACGGAGCGTGATCCTGTTCCAGACACGGCGTCGTAAGTCATAACCTCGCCCATGCTGTATAGAGAAAGCCCGGGACCTCCCAGTCGCTTGCCACCCCACTGCAATTCGGCCCAGCAGCGTGGCCAATTGCCCGACTTTCCGGTCGGGCGGGTCTGAGGATTCACGATGACAGGGTTTTGTCTGCTCGAACGCCATTTCACGGGCCTTCCAGTTTCCTGGTCCAGCAGGCCAACGGTGGCTCTCTGGGTCTCTTCATCAAACACGACCTCGCCGGTGGCCCAAACGAATCGCAAGCACTTCTGCTGCGCTTGTCGCCAGGCAGCGGCATCGTTTGCGTATTGCCTAATCGGCGGAACCCACCGCCGCGCAGCAAGAAGACCCGCGATCATCACGACCAAAAGCAAAACGGCCCGCGCGAGCCATCGACGACGACGCGGTGCGATCCCGTAGTCGATGTGATGCACTGGTGGTCGCATAGGTTGCTCAGGAAGATCCGCTAACTACCTGGGACGAAATTACAGTCCCTGGTGTTTTGCGTATGGAACCCCTTCCAAACATCCTGTGTCGATGGGTTCACGTACTTGAAATAGTCCTCGGCGGCATCCATCCATTGTTGCTCCGAGTAAAAATATCTGCCGTACGAAGGATCATACACGTGTCCGCCAGTCCCGGTGCCGAGTTCAACGACGGCATGGCCATCGAAGAACTCTCGATTGCTGCTTCCCGCTGGCATTCCCTGCGCAGCCATGCTTTTGACCACCATTCCGCTCCACAAGTAGCCGTCTGGTTTGCCGTTGCCGATGTAATAGGTCTTGTCTGCCGAAGCATTGACCACGTTGGCGGTGGTGCCCTGTGTCTTCCATACCGCAACAAGAAAACTGGCCCACGCCCCGCATCGTCCGTCTTTGTAGTGCACCAAATCATCAACCGAATTGTCTACTTGCATCGACAGAGCACCCCAGTAATGCATCTCAAAACCATCCCAACTTCTCACGCCGTTTGGGACACCCGTAAACTCCCACCAGATTCCGCTAGTGATGTCGTTGTAGGTGCTCTTGCCATTTGCCCCGCGCGTCGCGACATCCATTACGGTGTGATATGGCGTGCCAGGGTCAACGTAGCTGACGTACAGCCTATTCTCCGTCTGGCCGACTTCTTTCCAGTGCGTCCCATTGTCCGCCGAGACAAACCACGTGAGCGCCGCGTAATCTCTGTAAACGGTATCTGGCAGACGCCCACCCGAGGTGAGCGATGCGTGCAACCAGCCATTATCCACAGTCGCGTCCACCGGCGAGAAAGTCATAGGATAAGTCGCGTTACCAGATATGGCTTTCACTTTGTACTGAAGATCGGCTCGGACAGTCAGCTTGAAAGTCACGTCTGCTGTCACGTAGATGTCCCCTAAGTTCGTCCCGCTCCGCGTATAGCTCACAGGAGCCTTGTTCTCGTTTGCATCATCCGCATCACCATCACCATTCAGGTCTGTCCAGTGGGGGCTGGGGTATGCCCCCTCCGGGTTGCGTTTGTCATAATCTCTCCACACTTTGTGGAACGCCCCCGCCTTGTCGGCCCCGTAGGTCAGGTCATGCACCTTTGCCGTGAAATCGTTGTCTAGGATCTTGAGCTCGCCCCGGTCCCCCTTCGCCGCGGGAGCCACGGGCTGCCGGCTTCCCACCGCCGCCACGACCATTTCATCAGGCTCAATCACATCATCATCCAGCACCGTGATCGGAACCCACACTTGGTACGGGCCGTGTGGAATTGTGACGCTGCCGAGCGTGTAGTCTTGGCCGGGAGTTGCATCTCCGCTTTTTTCCAGGGCAAATGACACGTCAAAACCTGGAGGGATCTCATTCTCGAGGCTCAGCATGAACCCTACCTGCGGCTGGGGTGTCGCGTCTTCCATCGTAGACGGAGTATAGACTCCATCGGGACTGGCCGCATAAATCGAGACCCTCAGGGGCTGGAAGCTGATCGGCCACACATGCGGGGTTGGATCGATTTCCGGCGGATGATTGTACGTGACAGTCCCCCGGTATTGCATCGCGTCCACATCGTAATGTAGATCAATGATGATGGGCTTTCCCGAGCCAGGCAGCCCCGCATCGGTGGGGAAAACAGCATCACCAGCATAACCGTGCATGATCTGCATGACGAACTGCTCAGGCGACTGTTGGGCCGGATCAAACAGAACGTAATCCACTGTCGACACGCGCCTATTCCCATTCGCGTCAGGGATATACAGCCAAGCCGTGGAATCCGGAATGTAACTGGGGTTGGAGTCGCCAGGAGATGGTGGGAAGTGCGTGTCGGTGCCGATTCTGATCAGATACCATCGCGCCACCGGCTGTTCCTTGTAAATAGGCTGGCTCGCCAGCACGTCGGCTCCTCCAGGGGCCTTTACGGTAACGGTATAGGACGGCAAAGCGTTCGAGGAATACAGATGATCGATGCTCTCTTGGGAGGCGTTGTCAACCGTGATCGGCTGGGTGTTGCCATCGCCCCAGTCGATCAGCCACGAGCTTTGCTCCTCGTCGCCGACATCGTTTGCTCTCAAGTGCAACCAATAGTAGTCTCGCGTGTCAAACTCGCCCAGGCCGCTGACAGCCACCGTTGGCGCCACATCCTTCACTACGACGTTGCACGATCCTATGCCAATCACCGCGTCATCCTGATCGTATGCCTTGCCCACCACCCACCAGCCATCCTCGGCGCTGTGCTTTCTGAACACATACGTCAACGACGCCGAATTCCCCAACACTGTTTCCACATTCGTCCCATCGCCCCAGTCCATCTCCCAGCGCAGAATATCGGTGCCCGCGTCATCCGATGACAGATACACGGTGTATTCATCCCCTTCGTTCACCTCGGCCGCTCCCCGCATCGGCAGCTCCGGCACTGCCTCGCTCACCTCCACCAGCACATTCCCCGCCCACCAGTTCAAATAGGTGCCCTTGGCTGCGACCGTGATTTTGTACGACCCCGGCTCGGAATATACGTGCTTGGCCGTCATAAGCAGGCTTGTGATTAGGGGACCGGCGTCCTCCCACGTGCGTGTTTCGCCGGCCGGAGCCAGCGTGGTGGCCTCGCCATCACCCCAGTAGACCGTCCACGAGGTGAGCGGATCATCGGCAGTGGGCACCAATGCCTGCACGTAGTCTTCCAAGTTGTCGTCCCACACCCACTGCATCGCATCCCGAGCTGTGCTGGCATCGAGGGTCAGCGTGTACCTGGCCCCGGTTTGGGAGGTTCCCGCACCGCTCACTGTCAACAACGGCCCGGAGAGGCCCTGGGCATAATACGAGCTATCGATCTGGAAGTAGTCGTCGGCGTTGACGAGGGTGTCGTAGGTGAAGTCGCCGTTGTACCAGCCGGTCGCATGGGCAATGTACCCGCTGTCGATCTTGAAGTAATCGTCGGCATTGATGACCCCGTCGAGATTGGCGTCGCCGGTGTAGGAGAATCGCACGAGCACATCGGTTTGGATCAAGGTTTCGGCGGACCAGGTGCCATAGAGCGTGCTGTTGGTGGGGGTCTGGTTCAGGACAATCCCGAGGGCGGTGTAATCGCTGAAGGTGCTGGTGGTGATGCCATAGCCGGTCCAGGCGCCATTGGCGTAGGCGGTGCGGATCAGAGCGGTGATGGTTGTGGCGTTGCCATTGTGCACGATCAGGTCGTTGTCGGCCAGGTCGAGTTTGGCGGTGGATGAGATGGTCAGGGTGTTCAGCAGCAGCATTTTGTAGGCATTGGCCGGCAGCTTGACCTGGGCGGTGTTGTTGATGTGGAGTTCGGCCAGGTATTGCGTGCGTGGCAGATTCACGACGGCGGAGTTGTTGATATTGGCAATTACGAACCCGGCCCCGTCGGGGGCGACGTTGGTGACGAGATTGGTTGTTCCGCCGTTGACGTTGAGGGTGTTATTGCCAATCCCTGCCCGCAGGCAAACCCACTGGCCGGCAGGGCCGACGCCGTTGTTGCTGATCGTGAAGGCGTCGTTGCCGCCGCTGGCGCCGTCGTTGTATGCGGCATCGACGATCAGGCTCGCGGTGTTGCTGAAGGTGAGCGGGACAAAGGTCGCTCCCCCGCTGGAGGCGCTCACCTTTCCCTGGCCGGTCGCGGGCGTATCGAGCGTAATCACGTCGCCACTCGCGGGCGTCAGCACTTCCGTCGCTCGAAAATCTTTGGCCGTGATCGCTTCGATGCCCACGAGGTTCATGGTTTTTCGCCAAGCGATGAACGTGGCGTTGCCGCCGGTGCTGGGGCGATATGATCCTTTGCCGCCGGCGTAGCCGCGGATTTCAACCGTATCGCCAGCCGTGCCCTGGCCACCGGCATCGAACGTCAGCAAGCCATTGGGGAACGGCGCTGCGAGAGAGACATCGACGATGAGCTTGTCGTCGCCGGCGTTGCCGTTGATCTGGATCGATTCGACTTGCTGCAACGGGAGTTCATGCAGCGGCTCGCCCTGGGCGGTGGCGTTGTCGAACAGTTGGATGATTCGCGGATGGTTCACGACATCGGGGTGGGTGCGCAGCAAGTAAGTATCGTTGCCGCTCGTCCCGTCCACAACGATGGCGGTGAGCAACTGGCGAGGCTCCAAAGCCTCGACTGGGTTGGCGTGCCCATGCACACCCCGCACGCCTCGCACGCTGGAAAAGCCACAAAGACGGTCGATAACGGGTTGTACAGCTTGGTACAGGCGGCGAAGTGTTGACATGTGAAATCCCTGGAAAGGGCCAGGCCCGCGGTGACCGAAACCCCTCGATCACCCCGTTTCCTTTGCAGAATATAGCCGGCCATCTGCCCGATGTCAACAACACGCGAGGCAGGCGGCGGGGGTCAGTGATTGGCTATAGTGGTTGGTTCACTTGGCTTGCAGGCAGAGGACTTGGCCATCCTGGGTGGAGACGTAGACGGCTGGGCCGGCGACAGCCAGGCCATCCCACACGACTGGCGGGATATCAAGGTGACTGAGCATCCTACCATTGTCCGGAGATAGAACGACCAACCCGCCTTGTTGAGAGGCGACGAGAATGGCATTGGCCGCCAGTGCGATCGCACCTCCGCGATGTTCCTCTTCGGTGCCTGGGAAAGCTTTGGCGGTCCACTGGGCAGCCCTGGCGAGGCGTTGGGTGCGCCAGAGGTCACCGCCTTTCTTCATGCCGGCGTAAGTGCTCCACCCTTTGAACCATTCCAAGTCGAAATCTTCCTCGCCATGCAGGTCGAAATCCCGGCGGAAGACAATTTTGCGGTCTTCGGAGAATCCGTAGAGGCGATTGTCGCGGAAGGCAAGCAGCGGGCGAACGAAGGGTCGCTCGGTGTTGTGTTCCGACTCGTTTCGCGGGGCATAGGACCAGAATCCGCGGGGCACGATGACACCCGATCCGGCGGTCGCGAGGTGAGCAAAGCCGGACTTGGGGCGGCAGGTCATGTGTCCGGTCTGGCGATCAAAGAGCCATCGCGACATTGTGACGTATCGGCCTTCGAGGTGGAGGAGGTCGAAGTTGTCAAATTCCAGGCCGCTGGAGTCGTAGAAATTGGTTTGGGGCAGGGTGTCCAGGCGGCGGGTCCAGATGACTTGTCCGGTTGGCGGTTGCAGCGCAAAAACGCCGATGCCGCCATCCGCCAGGGAATGCCGCCCGGCAGCCAGATAGGCCACATCGTCGGCGACCAGCACGCTTCCGGGTACGGGGCAGGGCGATTCCACCTGGCCATAGGCGACGATGCGTTGATCGGCGGGGGCTGCGTGGAATCGCCAGATCAACCCACCGTCGTCGGCGCGAAGGCAATACACGGACCCGCCGGCGGTGCCAAACAAGCAGAGGCCGCGGTGGAGGGTCGGAGGTGTGTCGATCCGCCCATCGGCGGTGAATCGCCAGGACTCGTCGCCTCTGGTTTGGTCCAATGCGACGATTTCGTGAGCGTCGGGGCGAGCCACATAGACCCGGCCGCCGGCGACGACGGGCGCAGTGACTGGTCCGCGGACATAGGGATCGTCGCGCCAGTCATCGGCGATCGGGCCTTGTGGCTGCGAGCCGAGTTTCTTGCTCCAGCGGACTTTGAAATCGGTGGGGATCGTGGCGACGCTGCTGCCGCTGCGCCAGGCATCGTGTCGGTAGCAGGGCCAATCATTTGCAGCATCTGGGGGTGAATTCTGGTCGGGCGCGTCGGCTGGGCCGCGCTCGAGGATGTGGGTTGCGCTTTGGGTCACCTTGTCGTCCGGCTGAGCCAAAGCGGGCGCCAGTGCAGTGTAGCCGCGGAGCATAGGCCAGCAGATGCAGTGCTTGGGCGCTGTGTAAATCAGACCGTTGGCCGGCATGAAGCCGCCATCGCGGCTGCAGTTGCCCTTGGTGATCGGGTTGGCATCGACCAGACCGGTGCACAGGTCGGTGAGGTGCATCTCGCCAGCGAGCAGGTAGCGTACGGTCGCCACCGGCGGAAAGCAGTGTCCGGTTCCGGCGGCAAAGACGTGCTTCAGTTGGCCGGTGAGGAAGTCGTTGCCGACCCAACCCTGGTCCGACTGGGTCCACATCAGGTCGTCAATGAAGATCGCCCTGGCCTGCTGATAATGGCTGGTCGCCGGCAGGAATTGTCGGGCATGAACCGATCGGCCATCGGCGGCCGAGAGCACCTCGACGCTGTTGCCCTTCTTTTCGTTGGTCAGCGTGGAGACTTCGCAGGCCAAGATGTTTTTGTAGTACACGAGGCTGCGGACGTTTTTGACCCAGGGGGCATCTGTACGCTGCCAGCGGACCTGGCCGGTGATCAGATCGAGGGCAACGACGGCGTAGGGTTCGCCACGGGCGCCGCCTTGCAGCAGATACACAGCTCCGTCGCCGGCGACGGCGCGTCTGGGTTCGGTGGCGTCGTGCTTCCAGGCCAACCGGCCGGTCTGGATTTCGACCGCGCGCAACGCGGTCTTATCGACGGCCAACAACAGGCCGGCGTCGGCGAGCATCTCCAGCGGCGCACCCGCATCGGGGTATTGGCGCAGTTCTTTGCCGCTGGCGCCATCAAAGGCGACGACTCTGGCATCCGTGTACGCCAGGAGCAGTGCCCCGACGGCGATGGGCTGAGGGCCGGTGGCGGGGCGACCGTTGTTGCTGAAGTAACTGTATCCGCCGCGGGCCGATGAGGGGGTCAATCGTTGTTGCCAGAGTCTCAGGCCGTTGAACGCATCGCGAGCGAGCACGCCGCCGTAGAAGTTGCGTCCGGCGGAGGAAACCATGTTTGCGACTTCCTGCGGCGGCCCTGCGACCCAGCGCACTCGCCGCGGCGGACCGACCAGCCGGTCGCGAGAAAGCACGTTTCCGTCTGCCCCATGTCGGGGCTGCGGCCAGGTGTCCATCTCGGCCGGCCATGGCTTCCTGGCCACGAGCCAATCACCATCGGCAGCCAAGGCTCGCGGTTCGTCGAACCCGATCGACTTCAACGCCTGGGGCGTCAGTCGCCATGACGACGCGATCAAGACGCCGCCGGGGCACAATACACGCAAGGCCTCCGCCGGTGTGATCTTCGCTCCGGCGGCGGGGTCCAACACCAGGAGATTGACGAGGTTTTCCGCATAGGGCAACTGGGCGCCATCATTCAGCACATTGGCCGAGACCAGGCCATAGACGCCGGCGGCATGGAACGATTTCCGCGCCTCGTCAACCGCGGCCGCGTCGAAGTCGAGCGTCTGCACGAGAAAGCGCCCCGTGGACGCCAATTGGTTTGCGACCGCCCGTTGGCGGCAGCCGATTTGCACGACAAGTCCCCCTTGCAGCCCGGACGCATCGAGAACCTGTCGAGAAGCCAGCTCGGCCGCTGAAGCCCGAGTGGCCGCGGTGCATGCGATAAGCAATATGAGTAAGACGCTCGCTGGCGTCCGCACAAGCATCTTCAGGACCGGACGGCGCCTCATGATAGACTCCCTTAACATGACGTGTTGGCAGCCTCTGCCGCCAGACAACGGCGGGTCGGAGGCATTATAGCCGAGGCGGCCCCCAATTCCCGCAAGGAATCGGATGGGAATATGCGGCGGAGACGTTCTTTAATTCCGAATGCAACATTCGCGCCGCCGGACGCTATTTTCTTCTGAGGAGGCGTTCAAATGCCGTCATCACTTCGTGTATCCGGTGTCTTTGCTGTGGCTGTGTTGCTGTTCCCAACGCTGATGCTGGCGGCGGAATGGAAGCTTGTCTGGTCCGACGAGTTTGACTACCAAGGTCCGCCCGATCCGGCCAAGTGGGACTACGAAGAAGGTTTCGTCCGCAATAACGAAGCCCAATACTACACGCGCGACCGCAGGGAGAATGCACGGGTGGAAGACGGCATGCTGGTCATCGAAGGGCGAAAAGAGAAGTTTGCCAACGCCCGCTACAGCGCGACTGCCACACGCGGTCCGAGCACCCGCCCATTCGCCGACTACACCGCCGCGAGTATCATCACCCGGAAGAAGGCGGACTGGACCTTCGGCCGCATCGAGGTGCGCGCCAAGCTGCCCCAGGGCCGGGGCGTATGGCCCGCCATCTGGATGCTCGGCACCAGTGGGGGCTGGCCCGCCGGCGGTGAGATCGACATCATGGAATTCGTCGGCCACACGCCCGATGTCGTTCACGCCACCGTTCACTTCCGAAAGGACGGCAAACATCTTTCCTCAGGCAACAGGGTCACCGTCGAGAAGCCCTTTGACGATTTCCACCTGTACGCCGTCGAGTGGTTCCCCGATCGGATGGACTTCTACTTCGACAAGCAGAAGTACCACATGTTCCCCATCAGCCGGGCCGACGACAACAATCAGAATCCCTTCCTCAAGCCGCAGTACCTCCTGATCAACCTGGCCCTGGGGGGCAGTTGGGGCGGCAAGATCGACGACAGCATCTTTCCTCAGAAGTTCCTCGTCGATTACGTCCGCGTCTACCAGCAGCAGGACGCGCCGCCCGGCAAGTAAGCGATTTCCCCCAACTACTGCTGGGTCTGGAACCGTTCAGCGAACGCGCTCGGCTGTGAAGCGCACGCGATAGACCCGATCGGATTCGTATTTCCCCGGCTGCGGCACCAGCACAAAATCGTCCGTTATCACCGGCTGCAGATCCTGCCCCTCCAGCAGCTTCGGGTTCTTCACCCGGTCCGGCAGAAACTGGACGATCGGCCGATGCCCTCGCTGCGAGCCGTTGATGTTCACCGGCTCAAACGTCTTGTCGGCCTTCCGCGGCCGGATCTCCAGCGTATACACCCCGTCCTTCTCAGTCAGCGACTGCTGCCATCTCAGTTCCCCCTTCGCCATCCGCGCCTCCCACGCCGGATCACCGTAAAACGCCACCACGTCCCGATCGAACAGCAAACCGACCCCATCATTCGCCCGAAGTTTCTCTACCGTGGCCGCATCGCTCAGCGCGATGGTGCCCCTGAACATCTCCCCCGCCTTGGGCTCCTGCTTCAGAAGGTCCGGAAAGTACTTCCCCAGGCGGTAGATCAGCGCATGGTCGTTCGCAAAGAACGCCTCCGCGAACGTGTACCGCCCCGGCTGCTCCACAAAATAGTCCAGGCATCCCCACCCCGCATACCCATACCAGCTCGGAACCGTATACCCGATCATCTGCTTCACGCCCACGCTGTTCATCCACGCCAGCGCCATCGCGTCCGGCCCGTCAATGTGCCCCATCAGGCAATTCCCGATCGGCAGATACACCTTGGGATTGGCCGACTCGATCGGCCATCGTTTGCCCTGTGTATCCACCCCGGCCATCTTCCCGGCCTTCGACTGAAACGAGCCGTTGCGATACCGATACCCGATCTGCCAGTCTCGCTCCGTCGCGTGCCCGGACGTCACAAACAGATCGGCCTTATACTCGTTGAGCGTGTCCACCAGCGCCTTGGTGGTGTCGGCCGGGCCTTTCACCTGCTTCGGGGCTTCGGCCTTGTTCTTCTGCACCATGCGGTTCTGCGTCAGCTCGCAGTACCAGACCCCCTCCTCGCACATCTCGATCGCCACGTCCGTGCCCGCCGCGACCTTTCGCACGACCAGCGGCTCGGAATGCCGCGCGATTTCCATCGCATTGGGCGCGTCATACCCCGTCAGGATCCCCCAGAGGGTGTCGGTGTAGGGATCGTCGTCGAGCTGGCGCGTCAGGCGATGCACGTCCGTCACAAACTGCCGCGATGCCTCGGCGGGTGTCGCGACAAAACACGTGTACCGCGGCATCAGCTTCTGCAGGTCCGGCAACGCCTCCCGCACCCCGCCGGCATAGACCACCACACTGCCCCGGTGCTTCGCTTGCAATGCATCGACCACCAGCCGCCACGGTGCATCCGCTTGCGTCTTCTGCGAAACCACTATCGCGTAGTCCGCCGCCGCGGCGCACGCCGTCGCGCCCGCCATTAGCCCCGCTGCAATCCCCGCGATTGCCCGCTTGCTCAACGTAGCCATGTCCATCTCCTCACCCGGCCATCGCCTTATATGCCCGAATCGTCTCCGGAATCTCCGCGAACGGCTGATGCTCGATGATGATCGGCAGATCAGGCCTTCGCGTTCGCAGGAACTCGGCGTAAACCTTCTGCGGGAACACGCCCTTCCCAAATGCCGGCGTGTCGTTCTCCGCCCCGTCCTTCCCCACATCCTTCAAATGCGCGATTATGAACCGATGCTCAAATCGGCTCAGAAAATCCCGCGTCACCCGGTTCGCGACCGGCAGCAGATGGCTCGATAGGTAGTTGTAGGGGTCGAGCACCAACTGCAGATGCCGCGTTGGATATTTCTCAAACAGGCCGATCACCTGCCCCACGTGCTGCAGAATGTTGTTGACATACCCTTCCAGCGCCAGCACCGCCCCGTTCTTCTCGGCGACCGG
The DNA here is from genome assembly GCA_026693085.1 of Planctomycetota bacterium. Classification (GTDB taxonomy): domain Bacteria; phylum Planctomycetota; class Phycisphaerae; order Tepidisphaerales; family Tepidisphaeraceae; genus JAPLNB01. Next base: position 36,938 of record JAPLNB010000310.1, read on the forward strand.
CAGCAGACGGTCCATCGCGGCACAGAGCGCATCCCACGCCGGCTGGTCCCAGTTTTCTGGCGCTGCTGACCATTCGCTGTCGCGGTTCATGGTGCCCGTTTCCGTCGCCACCACGGGATTCACGAACGCCGGGGCAAGCTCCAGACATTTCACCAGATGATCCAAGTTGGCCTTGCGCTGTGCGGGATCGGCCGCCGTCACATTGCGATAGCCGCCCAGCCCGACCACGGTGGTTCCATTGTGCTCGAGCTTCTCGCTGTAGACGGGCGCCTTCGCCGGGTCCTTGAGGCAATCATCCAGCAGGCCGCCCATCAATTGCACCGCCGATAAACCGAACTTGTGGAACGCCTCGATCATCGGATCGATCTGTCCGGCCTGGAAATCATTGGAAAACGCCCCAAACCGCGGCCAAGGCTCCTGGCTTTTCAATCCGGAAAACATCGTCCGCGCAAACGCAATGTCCCGCTGGTTCGTTACCCCGCCGGGCGTCTCCAGGACCATCCACCCGTCATACCCGATCTGGGCAAGTGCCTTCGCGGCCTCCGGGTAATTGACCCGCCCCAGCCCCGGCTGACAATCCCCTGGCGCGACGCGCGAATCCTTGATATGCACCTGCCGAATCAGTCTCCCCAGCCCGCGTATCTCCGTCGCCGTCTCCATCCCCCGCCATACGACGTTCGCCAGATCGAAATAGCACGCGAACGCCTCTGATCCGATCGCCGCCGCCATCTGGCGAATCCGCCCCGCCGGGAATGTTCCTTCATAGCACAGCGCCGCTCCGTTGCTCGCCGCCAGCGGACACAATTCCTTGAACCCCGCGACCGCGCGATCAAAATGCGCCTGGGTCGGCAACTCTCCGCCAAAGAAAAATGGCAGGAGGATGACCGTTGCCCCGAACTCCGCGGCCCAGGCGATCGCCAGCCGAATATCATTCTTCGCCGCATCGGCAACGGCCTGGTCGTTGCTGCCGATTCCCCCGCCATTGTGCTCGACGAGACAGAGCGACGGCACGGCCAATCCCGTGCTCGTCGCGGCGGCTTTGAATCGCTTGGCGGTCGGCCCGTCGGCCCCTTCCTGGAGCGTTTTTCGCGGCAGGAATAATTCCACCCCCGCCAACCCCAGCCGCTTGGCATAAGCAAACGTCGCCTGCTCATCGTTACGCCGCACTACGTAGTCGCATGCACCGAGCTTCATTGGGCCTCCTTGAAGTGCTGAACTATTCTACCTGAGGCGCGACAACCAGACCACGGCCTCTGTCGCGGGCGTCACCCCGCGCCAGCAGCATGCGCAAGCCGGCGATTCCTATCCACCGGTCCAGCCTCGACATGACGACTGCTCGCACCGCCGCTCAGCCTGAAGTTACACGCCCCCAAATCCGGACGCAAACCCGCGGTGTCTTTTATACTGGAAATCTCCTCCGCTATAGTGTAAACTTCTTTCCGCTATACAAGACAATGGGTCTTTCATAGTGGAGAACCCCAGTGCCGGCAAAAGCCAACACCACGACCGACCAGTCCATCGGGCATGTCCTCTGCAGCCGGGTCCGCGACCTTCGCCGAAAGCGAGGCTGGACGCTCGAGAAGCTTTCTGCTGCCTGCGGCGTCAGCCGATCCATGCTCTCCGAAATCGAACGTCAACGCGCCAACCCCACGCTGGTCGTCGCGTACCGCATTGCCCAGGCGTTCGGCATGTCGCTCGGCGAACTTGTCGAGACTCCCAACGCCACCCAGCGCATCGACATCATCCGCGCCGACGACCGGACCTTCCACTACCGCTCGGACCGCTACTGCCGCATCCGCACGCTCTCCCCGCTCCACCTTGAAAAATCGGTCGAATACTACGAAGTGGTCCTGCGCCCCGGCGGCGCACTGAAGAGCGCACCCCACTTCGAAGGGGCTCGCGAGTTGCTCACCGTCCAGGAAGGCTCCGTGCGCATTCGCTCGGCCGGTGATACTGCCGAACTGCACAAAGGCGACTCCGCCCACTACCCTGCCGACGTTCCCCACGCCATCGAAAACCCATCCTCCACCGACGCCGTCCTCTTTCTGGTCGTCACCTACTCCCGCGAGTCATGACCCATGGAACTCAGCCCGCAAACCGTTATCTACGCCATCGACCTGTTCGGCACGGCCAGCTTCGCCTTCTCCGGCGCACTCCGCGTCCTCGACAAACGTCCCGATTTCGTCGGGATGCTCATCCTCGCCAGCGCCACGGCCGTCGGCGGCTCCGTGCTCCGCGATGTCATTCTCAACCGCGACGTGATGCTCCTGCGCGACTGGGGCTATCCGCTGGCCATCCTCTTCGCCACACTCATGACCTTCTTGTTCCCCGGTTCCGTTGCCCGCCGCCAAAGCATCTTCAAATATTCCGACGCGATCGGCATCGGCATCTTCTCTGCCATCACCGCCTCCGTCGCCTGGTCGGCCACCCCAACGATCAACCCCCTGTCCATCCTTATGATCGCCTGCATCACGGGCTGTGCCGGCGGCGTCATTCGCGACCTGATGGCCGGGAAAACAACCCTCATTCTCTCGAACGAGCTCTACGTTACCCCGATCATTTTCGGTGCCGCGGGCCTGATGATCGTCCAGTCCCTCGGCGGCAGCACGCTGGCGGGTTTCTTCACCGCCATGCTCGTCGCCACCGGCATCCGCCTGCTGGCCATCCGTTTCAACTGGCGGCTGCCCCGGCTGATCGATCACGAACAATTGTCCGACGAGACAACAAGCACACAGACCCTCATTGCAGATCGGAGTGCGCATGAAAACAATGAAAGCCCTGGTCAAGAAAAAGGCCGAGGTCGGCCTCTGGCTCGATGAAGTCCCCGTCCCCGAAATCGGCATCAACGACGTCCTCGTCCAGATTCTCCGCACGGGCATCTGCGGCACGGACGTGCATATTTACAATTGGGATGCCTGGTCCCAAAAAACCGTCCCCGTCCCCATGGTCATCGGCCACGAGTTCGTCGGCCGCGTCGTGGAGGTCGGCACTAATGTCAAAGACTTTCAGCGCGGGGATATCGTCTCCGGCGAAGGCCACGTCGTCTGTGGCCGCTGCCGCAACTGCCTCGCCGGCCGCCGACACCTCTGCAAAGACACCAAGGGAATCGGCGTCAACTGCGCTGGCGCCTTCGCCGAATTTCTCTCCATTCCGATGACCAACGTCTGGGCACACGACCCGGCCATCTCCCGCGATATCCAGTCCATCTTCGACCCCTTCGGGAACGCCGTCCACACCGCGCTGCAGTTCGACGTCCTTGGCGAAGATGTCCTGATCACCGGCGCCGGCCCCATCGGCGCCATGGCCGCGGCCGTCGTCAAACACGCGGGCGCCCGCTACGTCGTTGTCACCGACATCAACCCCTACCGCCTGGACCTGGCCAAGCGCATGGGCGCAACGGTCGCGCTCGATGCCCGCACCAGGTCGATCCGTGACGCCCAGAAAGAGCTTGGCATGAAAGAAGGATTCGACGTCGGCCTGGAAATGTCCGGCAACCCCGCCGCCTTCCGCGACATGCTCGCCAACATGGCCCACGGCGGGAAAATCGCCATGCTCGGCATCCCCAATGACTCCGTCGCCATCGACTGGAACACCGTCATCTTCAACATGCTCACGATCCGCGGCATCTACGGCCGCGAAATGTACGAAACCTGGTACAAAATGACCGTCATGCTCCAGTCCGGCCTCGACATCGCCCCCATCGTCACCCACCGCTTCCACTACAGCGATTTCCAAAAAGGTTTCGACGCCATGCTCTCTGGCGATTCCGGCAAAGTCGTCCTCACCTGGCACGAAGGCTAGTAGAGTCCGCCCCGCAGACCGCTCACTCTGAAACGGAGGTCCCCATGTTCTCCCAAGAAGTCGAACAACATCTCACCGCTCAACTCGACGAGATCAAATCCGCCGGCCTCTTCAAATCCGAGCGTATCCTCACCACGCCGCAGCAAGCCCGCGTCGGCACCCCCGACCGCGCCGGCCTGCTCAATATGTGCGCCAACAACTACCTGGGGCTGGCCAACCACCCCGCCGTCCTCGCCGCCGCCCACGAGGCTCTTGACCGCTGGGGCTACGGCATGGCCTCTGTCCGCTTCATCTGCGGCACTCAACAACTCCACAAGCAGCTCGAACAATCTCTGGCCACCTTCCTCGACACCGACGACACCATCCTCTATTGCTCCTGCTGGGACGCCAACGGCGGCCTCTTTGAAACCATCCTTGGCCCCGAAGACGCCGTCATCTCCGACGAGCTGAATCACGCCTCCATCATCGACGGCATCCGCCTCTGCAAAGCTCAGCGCCACCGCTACCACAACAACGACATGGCCGACCTCGAAGCCAGGCTACAGGAATCCAAAAACGCTCGTTTCAAGCTCATCGCCACCGATGGCGTATTCTCGATGGACGGCATCATCGCCAACCTCCCCGCCATCTGCGACCTGGCCGACAAATACCAGGCAATGGTCATGGTCGATGACTCGCACGCCGTCGGCTTCATGGGCAAGACGGGCCGCGGCACACCCGAATACCACAACGTCTCCGGCCGAATCGATATCCTCACCGGCACCCTTGGCAAAGCCCTCGGCGGCGGTTCGGGCGGGTACACCTCCGGCCGCGCTCCCATCATCCAAATGCTCCGCCAACGCTCGCGCCCCTATCTCTTCTCGAATTCTCTGCCGCCGCCCATCGTTGCCGCCTCGATCAAATCAATCGAGCTTCTCTCCGCCTCCAGCGATCTCCGCGACCGCCTCGAGTCCAACACCGCCTACTTCCGCTCTCGCATGACCGACGCCGGCTTCAACATCATCCCCGGCAGCCACGCCATTACCCCCATCATGCTCGGCGACGCTGCCCTGGCGACCCAGATGGCCGACCGTATGCTCCAACTCGGCGTCTACGTCATCGGGTTCTCCTACCCCGTCGTCCCCCAAGGAAAGGCGCGCATCCGCACCCAGCTCTCGGCCGTTCACCAAACCGACGACCTGATCTTCGCCATCGAAGCCTTCAAAACCGCCAAACGCGAATTGGGCATCTGATCGCAGCAGGGAGGTGCCCTGGCAACATCACCGCCTGCTTGCTGTACCTATTGCTGGCACCGTTCAGCCGCCGCTCGCAGAGCGGCGTGGCTTCTATTTACTCTCGGGAGCTCACCATGCGTCGCTTCACTCTGACCTGGCTATCAGCATCAATCCTCGTCTTCGCGCTCTGTGCCTTCAATGCTCACTCACAAGACCAGGGAGCCAAAGTGTCCGACGAATTCCGCCGCGACTACATCAAGAACTTCAGAAAGCACGGCCTGAGCACCACCCCAGGCGACGCCATGTTCCTCCGCATCCTCGTCGAAAACGGCAAGCTCAAACGCGGTATCGAAGTCGGCTGCGCCTTCGGCTTCGGCGCCATCAATATGGGCATCGCCTTCGAACGCAACGGTGGCCAGCTCATCAGCCTCGACATCGACCCTGAAATGGTCAAGACCTCCCGCGACAGCATCCAAAAGATGGGCCTGGGAAAGACCTGCACCGTTATCGAAGGCGACGCCCTCAAAACCCTCCCTACCCTCGAAGGCGAGTTCGATTTCATCTTCATCGATGCCTTGAAGCGGGATTACCTGAAATACCTCAAGGCCGTCCTCCCCAAGATGAAGCCCGGCGCCCTCATCGTCGCCGACAACGTCATCCAGAGCGCTCGCGAAATGAAGGACTACCTCGAATGGGTTCAAGACGATAAGGATTTCGACACGGTGATCGTTCGCTCCTCCATGGACAAGAACGACGGCATGGCGATCTCGTACAAGCTGAAATAGGGGTCAGGGGTTAGGGGACAGGGGTCAGCAGGGAGTGCTGTTATGCCTGGCTGACCTTGCGAGCAAGCGACACGCACATCCTGCGTATCTCGGCGGCAAGATCAAGGATGACGGTCAAATCCGAGGATCTCAGATAGCCCGGCTCCACTGCCAGCAGGAGTTGGCTTTCGACCTCTGCCAGCGAGCCGCGAGCAATTGAGAGGTAGCTGCCAGACTCCCGCCCCTGACGCGCATGCCCCTCCGCGATATTCGACGATACCGACACAACCGCCCTCCGTACCTGAATTGTCAATCCAAACCGCTCATCCCCGGGAAACCCCCGCGTGGGCCGATACACCTCTTTGGCCAGCGCAATCGCCTTCTGCCAGACAACGAGGTCCCGAGAATCGCGAATCGTCTCCGCCATCTCTGACCCCTGACCCCTGTCCCCTGACCCCTGCGCCTTACGCCGCGGCCACGCCCTCCAGCTCCTGTCTCTGCCCGCTGAGCTGCGTCTGCAGCCTCGCCAGCACCATCGCATGCATCTGGCTCACGCGCGACTCCGATAGATCCAGCGTCTGCCCGATCTCCCGCATCGTCATCTCTTCAAAGTAATACAGCACGACGATCAACTGCTCCGCCCGCGACAGGCCACGTGTCACCATACGCCTGATGTCTTCCCGCTCGATCCCGCGTTCGCGATCCCGCGCCCGCCGGTCTTCCAACGCTTCCCCGTCCTGCTCGTCATCGTCCATCTGCGATCGCTTCGACGACAGCGGCATCACCCGCACCACGTTCCCGTCCTGCGTGATCTTCTCCAGCTCGCGCAGCGACACTCTCAAATGCTGCGCCAGCTCATCGATCGTCGGCTCCCGCCCCAATTCCAGCCGAAGCTCTCGCCCCGCGTTCAATAGCCGTTGCGCCCTCAGCCTCGCCAGCCGCGGCACCCAGTCCCACGACCTCAGTTCATCCAAGATCGCCCCACGGATCCGCCCCACGCAATAGGTCTCAAACTTCACCCTTCGGCTGAGGTCAAACGCGCTCACCGCATACATCAGCCCAAACGTCCCTGCCGATACCAGATCATCCAGCTCCACCTCCTTCGGCAGCTTCGAGTGGATCCGCTGCGCCAGGCGCTTCACCAGGTGCAGGTAATGCTCCATCAGCGCATTCCGCAACTCCTCCGAGCGAGTCTGCGCGTACTCCATCCATACATCCTGTATGTTTTTCTTCGAGTCCCACATCCCGATTCCTCCGAGCGCCGCTGTTCTGCCTTGCCCGGCATCAGTGGCGTCCTGCTCATTGCCCGCAACTCTGCGCACCCGGCCCGGCCTATTGCCCAGTCAACCCTTCCACCGGACCCGACACGCAGAACTGCGAACGGCCCATTCGAGAATCCCACCTCTTTGGTAATACTATCGTACAGCCCGTTTGGTTCTTTGGGAAAACTGGATAATTTGGGGTAAATAGAGGAGCTGCGCAACCCCGCCGCCGCTTCACAGTCCGATAATAACTCCCCAGGACCGTAATCTCTGCAATCACAAAGACATGCTCTCACGGCGCTGTCATCCATGATACACGCCTAAACCCCACGGACTCACCATCCGTGGCTCAACTGACACCGACGACCGCAGAAGATCCGTTCTCTCCGGCGGCTTGTCTTTCCTCCCGACCAGACTCATACTGCCCCCGGCATAAACGCGGCTTCCGCCGCCTCTGATTCTTACGCCTCTTCTCTGCTTTTGCCATCATCCTTGAACAACAGGAAAAATGCAAACATCACCACCGCTGCCATCACGCATGGGATCAGCCAGACCTGGTGCCACAGGATCGCTTGATCCGCCTGCAAAGCCAACGCCTTGGCCTGATCGAGCAGCGGTTTTGCCGCCTCGGCGGACAGATTTGCGGCTTTGGTCGCCAGCGCCACGCTCTGATCTCGCAGCATCTTCACCTTCTCAGGGCTGTACGCCGCCACGAGCCTGCCCACCACCTGCGCCCCGATCAGCATCCCCACGCCCTGGGTGATCAGAACCAGGAAGCCTTGCGCCTGCCCGCGAATCGCCTTGCTCGCTTTCTTGTCCGTGTAGATGAAGCCGGTCACGAAGAAGAAGTCATAGCAGATGCCGTGCAGCAGGATGCCGACAATGATCGCCGGCCACAGCGCATCGTTGGTTGCCGCTGCCGAGAACAAGCCGTAGCGAACCACCCACGCCAGCATGCCCACCAACAACATCCACTTCACGCCCAGCCACGCAAAGAACAGCGGCATGATCAGCATGAAGATCACTTCCGCACCTTGACCCAGTTGCATCACCGAAGTCGGCTTGGCAAACCCCTTCGCCCCAATGTAAACATTGGCGTAGCTGAAGTACGCAGCCAGCGGGATGCAGATGAGGAACGAACTGATAATGAACACCGCAAAGGATGGCGACTTCATCAACGACAGCGCGTCCAGCCCAAGGATCGCCCGGGCAGAGGCCTTCTGGCCCTTCGCCGGGGGGGGGGTGTGCGGCAACACAAAGCTCAACAGCCCAAGCACCACGCATGCGCTGCCCGCCACCACATACTGAATGACCGATTTCGCGCCCAGTGCGTCCACCAGCAGCCCCGCGACGATCCATCCTGCCGTGCCGAACACTCGAACCAGCGGAAACTGTTTTTCCTGATTCGTCAGGTTGTGGAACGCGACCGTGTTCGTCAGCCCCAGCGTAGGCATGAAGCAGAGCATGTGTACGCCCAGCACGACGATGAAGAGAACCTGCAGCTTCCCGGTCCCGCCGTCCGCTTTCCCCACCGCCGCAACCCCGAACATCGCCACCGCGCTCAGCAGGTTCATCACCGCCAGCACGCGCTCGGAGGAGAAGTACCGGTCGGCAATGATCCCCAGGAAAAACGGTGAAACCAACGCTGCGATGGGGCCGACGGTGTATGCCCATGGGATCACGTCGCCCAACCCATTGGCGCTCATGAATCCGCCGGTGCTCACCGCCCACGCCCCCCAGATGAAGAACTCCAGGAACATCATCGCCGACAACAGCCCCAGCGTCGCGACCGACGCCCCCGGCTTCACGGGCTGATAATTCAGCACCGTCCCCTTAGACGTTCCCTGCGCGCTCTCTTGATTCGCCATAATCGAAACCCATTCCAGAGGACCGAGCCCAGATGAAAGTTGGCCCACATCTTACCGCCGGCCTCATCCAATGCAAATCCTTCGGCATTGGCGATCGACAATCCCCCGTCTCCATCATCTGCCCCCGAGCGCACCTCGTTCCTCCGCTTCCTCCAATATCCCCAGCCGCCAGGGATTATCCCCATACCCCTTCCCCGCCTTCGCCTCATCGCTCACGCCTTGAAACAAGAACCTCAGCCTCCGCCCATCCACCTCCAGCCTCTGGTCATACCCATCCCGGATCAACTCGCCGTGACTGATCGAGTCTGTCCACTTCACCCCCGTCTGGTTCACATTCGCCCGGCTCGCAAACGGCTTCTGACTCGTCCCCGCCAGCTCCTTCCACTGGCCATCCAACCGCTCCGCGACATAGGCTTTGTAATACCGCCTCCCCCCATCCTTCGCCTCAACCATTGTCAGATACTTCTGCATCCCCTTTAGCCGATAGGTATGGCTCGCCTCAAAAATATCCCCCTGCAAACACTTGACCGGCTCACTCCACCGGCGCGGAAACTCGCTTAGGTTCGTCTCCGCCCGCCACATCGTGCCATTCAGCGCCGTGTAAAACAGATACGCCTTCGCCTCATCGCAAATCACCCAGAAATCGATCCACCAATTATCGGCAGGTTGCTTCACTTCAAAGAACGCCGTCTTCGTCCACCCCTCGACCTTCCCCACATCCTCATTGGTCGAGTACGCCGGCCCAAACCACTCCGGCGTCCGCGACTTGTCCGTCGCCTGGTACACCAGATACCACTTCTTTTGTGGCTCAAAGTAGAACACCTGCGGCGCGCAGTAATACCCCTCGGTCACCTTCAACACTTCCCGCTTCGCCCCATTCGCCTTCCCCCAATCCTCAAACGCCAGATACTCAATTTGATGGGTCCTGAGCTTGCTCCGAATCGTGCAGAAGACATGCCACTTCCCCCCAAAGAACACCACCGTCGGGTCCTTAATCGCATGGCAAGGGTCTGCCACCCGCTCCGCCGGCCAAACCAACGCCGACCCCGTCTTCCACGCAAACACCCCCGTCTCCCACCACTCCGCCTCCGCCGCCCGTACGCGGTTCGACATCAACAACACGCCCAGCAGCAGCACGATCCGCCGCACCATACCTCACCGCCTCTCCGCGCCTTGGTTCATCGGACTTCTTCATGGTAAAACCTACCCTCGGAGACGCATCATGTCCAAATATCTCGCCGCCATCGACCAAGGCACCACCAGCACTCGCTGCATCCTCTTCTCCCGCACTCACCCCATTGCCTCTGCCCAGAAAGAACACCGCCAGATCCTCCCACACCCCGGTCACGTCGAGCACGACCCCCTCGAAATCTGGCAAGCCACCCAAGAGGTCATCCGCTCCGCAATTCAGCAAGCCAACATCAACCCCACCGACATCGCCGCGGTCGGCATTGCCAACCAGCGCGAAACCACCGTCCTCTGGGACAAACTCACCGGCCAGCCCCTCGACAACGCCATCGTCTGGCAAGACACCCGCACCAAGGAAATCTGCGACTCGCTCGCCGCCCAATCCTCGATTGATCGCTTCCGCCCCCTCACCGGCCTGCCCTTGGCCACCTACTTCTCCGCGCCCAAGATCCAATGGATCCTCGAAAACGTCGCCGCCGCCCGCCAGGCCGCCGACAATGGCTCCGCGCTCTTCGGCACCATCGACTCCTGGCTCATCTGGAACCTCACCGGCGGGCCCAACGGCGGCCTCCACCTCACCGACCCCACCAACGCCTCCCGCACGATGCTCATGAACCTCGCCACCCTCGACTGGGACGACTCGCTGCTCGATATCTTCCACATCCCCCGCTCCATCCTCCCCCAAATCGTCCCGTCTTCTCTTTCATTCGAGAATCGACATTCGAAAATCGGAAATCCCTTCACTCGCCCCGACGGCCCATTTTCCGCCTCCCTCCCCATCGCCGGAATCCTCGGCGACCAGCAGGCCGCCCTCGTCGGCCAAACCTGCTTCTCACCCGGCCAG
>JAPLNB010000311.1 GCA_026693085.1 Planctomycetota bacterium
TTGAGATGCCGACCTCCAGAGCCTCGGCAATTTCCAGATCCGTGCCATTCTCGCCATTGCTGTCGGCCTTGAGCAGAATCTTGGCACGTATCACCTTGCTTGCCGGCGCCTGCCCGCTCCGAACGAGCATGCACAACGAAGCGCGATCCGCCGCGGTCAGTTCCACGATATACTTCTTCTTCATCCTGAGACTCCGTGTTGGGGACTCAAGATCTATCGGCCAAATGGCCGTTTCAACTGCGATGAACCAGTAGGATCACCTACGCGGCCTCAAGCCCGTATTCCTTCCGCAACCTCGTCGCCGCGGTGTGCCTCAACTGATGCGGATGCCAGTGATGTTGATCGCGCCAACGGCGGAGCCCTTGCTTCTGCGCCGAGGTCAACCGGGCCTTCCACTCGACGGCCGTCTCCCCCTCCCGCTTGGCCAGTGGCGCCGGCGGCGGAAATGCTCGATCACACGCCCGCGTGATCGCCCGCCGATACGCAGCCACATCGCATCGATTACCAGGTGGACGCCTCGGCCGGCGCTCGCGGTTGCTTCCGGGCACGTTGCCGCAACTCAGGGGCGTGCCACACTCTACGCGATCGGCGTGCATTTTATTCCGCCGCGCCCGCTCGGCCTCGGCGGGGGAGAAGATGTGGGTCTGTAGGTCGGATTTCAGAATTGGCTTCAGCACGGCCTGTGCCTTGGGGCCCAGATAGATCGCGCGCTCGTGCCCGTGATGTTCTGTCTTGTGGTGCGATGGCCGGTAGACCCACAAGTTGCCTGTCGTATCGATGTCGCAGGGTCGCATGCCGCAGATCTCGCAGGGCCTCATCCCGGTGATCAGCTGCAGCTCGACCATGGCTCGCACCGTGGGCGACAGGTGTGCCAGCGTCATCGTCACGTGTTCCTCGGCAACCGGCTTGGACTCGCGGGCTTCGGTCTTCCCGTTCCGCAGACCGGCAACCGCCTGCAGCGCATGCCAGATATTGGCGTCAACCAACTCCTGCTCGACTGCCCACTTGAACATCCGCTTGATCCGCCCGACCTGCTGATTGACGTGTGTACGGCAAAGGCCGTCCTTGACCATCGCTTCGCGGCAGGTCTTCAGCGTCAACGGCCCGAAGTCGGCCGCGGGGGTTGCGCTGTACAACCGCGCCGGATAACGCATGGCCTTGCTTAGTCGTGTCCCACTCGGCGGCATAGCCGCACGCCGGCACGGGATAATAGACTTGGGCGAAGCGTAGGTAGGCGTCCGGCAGTTCGGCGATGGTGACGTCGGTTTCGGAGCCTTGGCCGAGGCGCCGACCGTTCGCCAGCCACTGGCCGATCAGGCGGTCGTACTCCACCTTACTGGCTTTGGAGCCGAAGGGGCCAAGGTAGAAGTCCCGTCCGTCCAGTGTGACGACGGCCTGCCCGGATGCACGATGTTTCTGGTATTTGGGGTTTGAACTGGTAAGACGCGGCATAGCGGCCTCCATCCGTTGGTGCCAAAACCGTATGTACGGTTTTGGCCTGTCGGATTGCAGGCCGCACTGCCTACGTCGGCAGGTACGCAAGTCTTGCGTTCGGCGAAACTTACCTTTAATGGGCGATACAGGACTCGAACCTGTGACCTTAGGGGTGTGATGACCCGCCAAAAAAGCCGAAGATTGTAAATCATTCTAGCAACATGGGTTGTGTTTTGCAAACTCCGCGTTGTTTTGCATTCTGTTAGGCGTTTTGCGCATTACGTAATGCGCACGCTGGCACAGCGTTTGCTAAAGGCTGCTCTCGAATACCGCACACGCCTCCCCTGACTGGCAGTTGCCGGCACCCTCAAGGCCTCACGGATGTCAAGTTCTACAGCAAGATAACTACAACTTGACGTATTCGCTTTGCGGGCCGATCGACGTTCGAGACTATCACTGGGGAGAAGCCATTTCAGGGGGAAGGGGTTCTGCCGGCGCGGGCTATAGTTTGCTGCCGACGCCTCGGTGACTATTCACCGCGGTGCTGCCAAGTCGGGGTTCGGATGCAGCAGCGCATCGACGATCGCCACATAGGCCGGCTTCCGCTGGTTGTTGGAGTCTAAGATCAACGGGTGCTGCCCGAAGCGCCAGGTGCGGCGGTCACTGAGGCCCCAGAACGTCACTCGTTCCACCACGTCCTTGCGCTTGATGAAGATCGCAAACAACCGCGCGTAAGCATCCGCCTGGGCCGTGAGATCCTCTGGAGAAGCCGGCGTGCCCCCGCCAAACCTGCGGCCACCGAAGCCGGGGCCGGGGCCGAACTGGCCGCCGGATGAGCCGCGAATTGTCACGTCCAGCTCCGTGACGCTGACTTTCAACCCCAGCGAAGCATAGTCGGCGATCGCCTTGTCGAGGGCGGCATAGGGCACACCATTAGTGCTCCAGTGGCCCTGGATCCCCACACCGTGGATCGGCGCGCCGTCCTTGATCAATCGCTTGAGCAGCACCATCGAACTGGCGTGCTTGGGTCCGGCCTCGATGCCGTAGTCGTTGTAGTACAGCTTGGCGTCCGGGTCGGCTTTGTGGGCGAATTTGAACGCCAGCGTCAGGAACTCTGACCCCATGGTCTGTAACCACGAGGAATTGCGGAGGTTCTCCGTCTGGGCCGTCTGACCGTCGCCGCGGTCGCTGATCGCCTCATTGACGACATCCCAGCTCCTGATCTTTCCCTTGTAGCGGCCCACCAGCGTGCTGATATGGTCGTTCAGCCGCTGGGTGACCTTTGCCTTGTCGCCATCACGGAAGAACCACGCATTGGTCTGGGCATGCCACACCAGGGTGTGGCCGTGGACGGCAACGGTGTTGTCCGCGCACCATTTCACCAGAGCGTCGGGCCGCTCGAATCTCCAAGTGTCTTCGCCGGGGTGAACCAGGGCCGGCTTCATGCAGTTTTCCGGCGTGACGATGTTGAAGTTCTCTTTGACCAGGGCCTTTTCCAGGGCGGAGTAGTTGCCGGGCAGATCGCCCGCCATGCCAATCAGACAGTGATTCCTGTAGGTGTCCTTGATTGTCGGGCCTTGCTGGTCCACTGCCGGCACCAAACTCGGCGCGCTGGCGGGCCTGGATGTGGGCTCCGCGGCCATAGCCGCTACGGTGGCCAGAAGGGTGGCGCAGAAGCCGGCTACCAACAGCGGAATCTGTCGCTCGCTATGGGGACTCATTCGTCGTCCTTTCTGATACGGCGGTCATAACCTGAAATCGACGCAAACCGGCGAAGGAGACAGCATCCTGCCGCACTGGGCACTTTGTAACCGTAAGGAACGGTTGGGGAAAGCCATTATTACCAAGGGCGAGTCGCGACGACATTTTCTGCAATTGCCTGTCCGTTGCGTGGGGTCACAGGGAATATACAGTGGAATCTGTTCCGAAGAAGGTGTCCATGACTGATGACCGCCCTCCCAACCCGCCAACGCCGGCATCCAATGATGCTGCGCTGGAGGTATTGGTGCGGCGCTACCTGCCGGTGGTGTACGCGGCAACGCGGCGGCAGTTACGGCCTGTTGCCGTACCAGCTCGGGCTTCTGAAACTGGACCAGTCGAGATGATCTGATGAGTACGATCGCGCGCACCCTGAGTCTCTGCGTGGTTTGGGTTTCCGTGGTCAGCGGCCTAAGTCTGCGCGTACAAGCGGCAGATCAGCAAACGCAAGGGACTCTCAGGGAAGCGGGCAAGAGCTTCTTCGAGATCGGCGTCGGCATCAACGATCGCATCGCTGACCGAGCCGCCGACCATCGGCTGCTTCTCTCGCAGTTCAGCATGGTGACGCCGGAGAACTGCATGAAGCCGGCCCAGGTGCAGCCAGCCGAAGGCAAGTGGAACCTTGCCCACGCGGATGGCTTTGTTGACTTTGCCACGAAGAATGGCCTGAAGGTAGTCGGCCATTGTCTGGTCTGGGCCAAAGATGGCCGCACCCCCGCATGGTTCCACCGCGACGGTGAGAAGCCGGCCAGCCGCGAACTTCTGCTGGACCGCATGCGGCGGCACATTCAGACCAAGGTGACGCGCTACCGTGGACGCATCGCCATGTGGGATGTGGTCAACGAGGCCCTGGATGACGGTGGGGAGTATCTGCGTGATTCCGGCTGGTCCAGGGCATGCGGCGAGGAGTTCATCGTTAAGGCGTTTGAGTATGCCCATGCGGCCGACCCCAACGTGCTGCTCATCTACAATGACTACAACAATGAACTCCCCGGCAAGCGGGAGAAGCAAATCCGGCTAGTGCGGTCCTTGACGGAAAAGAAGACTCCAATCCATGCCGTCGGGCTTCAGGGCCATTACGAGATCGACCGTGTACCGTTCAAGGACATCGAAGACACTATCGTTTCCATGCGCCAGCTTGGCGTGAAGGTGGTCATCTCGGAATTGGACATCGATGTGATCCCCCGCGGCAAGTGGTGGGCGGAAGGCGGAAAGTATCGTGAGGAACTCTCGCGGCTTGACCCCTATCGCGAAGGTTGCCCGCCGGAGGTCCTCAAGCGCCAGGCCGACCAGTACGCCCAGCTCTTCCAGATCTTCCGCCGGCACTCCGACACGATCGCGCGCGTCTCCTTCTGGAATCTGCATGACGGCCAGAGCTGGTTGAACGATTTTCCGTGGAAACGCGTCAACCATCCGCTGCTTTTTGACCGTCAAGGCAATCCCAAGCCCGCGTTCGCGGCGGTGATGTCGGCACTGAACCAATTGCCACAGCCCTGAGCGTTGGAGATAGCTGTATTGGTGTTTGCTCCTGGGCATGACCAAGGCGACCGGAATTCGGTCACTATTTCCAGCAATTGGTTGTCCGTTACGAAGGCTCAGAGGGAGTATACACTGGAGCCAATTCCGGAAAGGTATCAGAGGAGCCATGAAAACCACACGTCGTCTGTTTCTCAAAGGCTTGGTGGCATCGACGGCTGTTCCGTTCATCCTGCCCTCGCGCATCCGGGCGGCCGACACCAAGGCCAATTCGCGGTTGACGATTGCGTTCATTGGCATGGGGACGCAGTCTCGCGGCCTGCTGGGTGGGTTCCTTGGCCACGAGACGCAGGTGCTGGCAGTGTGTGATGTTGACCAGAACCGCCGCGAGGACGCCAGGAAGCGGGTCGAGGAGTTTTACGGCAGCAAGCCGGAACGCAACGGGAAGTGCGATGCATACTCCGACTTTCGCGAGATCATCAATCGCAAGGACATCGATGCCGTCTGCATCGCCACGCCCGACCACTGGCACGCGATCATCACGCTGGCGGCGCTTCGGTCGGGCAAGGATGTCTACTGCGAAAAGCCCCTGACCCACAACATCCACGAGTCCATCGAGGTCATCAAGGCGGTGGACGCCAACAAGCGCGTGCTCCAGACCGGCTCGATGCAGAGGTCAATGAAGGAGTTTCGCATCGCCTGCGAACTGGTGCAGAACGGCGTCATTGGCAAGATCCAGCGCGTCGAATGCAGCTTCGGGGATCCCGGCCGGCCCTGCGACCTGTCCGAGGAGGCTGCGGAACCGGGGCTGGACTGGAACAGGTGGATTGGCCCGGCGCCGATGCGGCCGTACAACTCGATCCTCAGCCCGCGCGGGCTGCACAGGCACTTCCCGAACTGGCGCAACTACAAGGAATTCGGCGGCGGCATGGTCTGCGACTGGGGCGCCCACCACTTGGATATTGCGCAGTGGGGGCTGGGCATGGATGCCAGCGGCCCGGTCGAAGTCCTGCCGCCGGAAAAGGCCGGCGCCAAACGCGGGGCGAAGCTAGTTTACGCCAACGGCGTGACCGTCGAACACAAGGGCGGCATTGGCGTGCATTTCTATGGGACCGAAGGCGAAGTGCTGGTTGACCGCGGGCAGTTTGCCCTCAAACTCGGCAACGAAATGATCGCCTCCTTCCTCAACAGCAACAGAGAAGCGAATAGGGGTACCTCTTGCGCGGCTCAGGTTCAGAAGGCGGAAAAGACGTACCTGGAGAACGCGAAGGGCAAGCTCTACGTTAGCGGGAACCACATCACCGACTTCATGAACTGCGTGGCCTCCCGGAAGAGGCCCATCACCAGCGAACAAGTCGGCGGCCGGTCGGCCATCTGCTGTCACCTGATGAATCAGGTCTACTACCACGGGCAGAGACTGAAGTGGGATCCAGAGAGACTTGAATTCGCCGGCGGCACGGGCGATCCGCAATGGCTGACGCGTGACTACCGTAATCCGTGGAGCGTGTAATGACCGGCGGCCAAGCCTGTCGAGTAAAGGTTTCCATGGCAGATGACCGCCCTCCCAACCCGTCAACGCCGGCATCCAATGATGCTGCGCTGGAGGAATTGGTGCGGCGTTATCTGCCGGTGGTGTACGCGGCGGCGAGGCGGCAGTTGCCGGATACGAGTCTGGCCGAGGATGTGACGCAGGCGGTCTTCATGGTGTTGGCGCGGCGGCGCAGCGGACTGCCGGCGAGTGTGGTGATGTCGAGTTGGTTGCTGAAGGTCACGCACTTGGCGTGCTTACAGGCGCGGCGGAACGCCGGCCGGCGTAAGGAACACGAACGGAAGGCGGCGCAGATGCGACCCGCAACAACGCCCGCAGAGACGATGACCCATGGGCTTCTGGCGGCCGAACTGGATGCAGCCTTGGCACGCCTGAGAGAAGCGGACCGTTCCGTCTTGACGCTCCGATACTTGGAGGAAAAGTCGGTGGTGGAGGTGGCGCAGCAGTTGGGGATATCCGAGGAGGCGGCGCAAAAACGGATTGATCGGGCCATGAGACGCTTGCGCGAGAGACTGGGCGTGTCTCAGGAACAGTTGGGGGCGGCGTCTTTGGGGACGTTCTTCCTATCACAAAACCAGATTGTCGTGCCGGCCCATCTGGCGGCGAGAGTATCCGCGGTTGTTACAGGAGGGACGGCAGTTGCTTCAACGACGGCCATCGCCATTACGCAGGGGGTCTTGAAAGCTCTGTTCTGGTCCAGTGTGAAGGTCCCGCTGCTCGTGGGAGTTGTGGCGGTGATGGTGGCCACTGGCGCCTTTGTAGTGGAAAGGACCCCGTCACGAAGCAGCGGAGCTCCGGCCGCAACTCCAGTGCGTGTGGCGGAAGCTGCGCCGGTCGACAAGACCCAGGCCGCATCCAGCAACGTGCCGGGAGCGGATTATCCGCGTGTGGACAGCCAGCGGCGTGCCACGTTCCGCATTTACGGGCCAGAGGCGCAGATGGTCGCGGTGCAGATTGGCGCTACGTATGACATGACCAAGGGCGATGATGGCTACTGGTCGGTGACGACTTTGACGCTAACGCCGGGCTTTAATTATTACCAGTTTTTCATTGATGGCGCGGCCGTGGCTGATCCGGGCAGTGAGGCGTTTCTTGGCGGGAGCAAGATGACGTCGGGGCTGGAAGTGCCCGAAGAGGGGGTTGACTTCTATCATGTGAAGGATGTGCCGCACGGGGAGATCCGGGCTCGCTACCACTACTCGGCGTTGGCGGACAGCGTGCGGCAAGCATTCGTCTATACACCGCCGGGCTATGACGCCAAGCCGGCCGTGCGCTATCCGGTGCTCTATCTGCTGCATGGCATGGGTGAAGACCAACGCGGATGGGTGGAACAGGGGCACGCGGATGCGATTCTGGACAATCTCATTGCCCAAGGTACATCCAGAGAGATGATTGTGGTTATGGAGGATGCGGGCACGGGAGCGGGGTATGCCCCTCGGAGCGGCGGTCGCGGGGCAATCGGAGGTGGGCGGGGCAATCTGGGAAGGGCTTTTTCGCAGATTCTCACCTCGGAGACTATTCCGATGATCGATGCCACGTACCGCACGATTCCTGATCGGGATCACCGGGCCATGGCGGGCGTGTCGCTGGGCGGCACGCAGACGTTCCAGATTACCCAGGACCATCTGGACAAGTTCGCGCATGTGGGATCCTTCAGTGCGCCCTTTGGCTATCCTGCGATTCCAACGGGCTACGGCGGCCTGCTGGGCAGCCCCGATGAATTCGCCCAGCAGATCAAGGTTCTATACGTCAGCGTCGGGGGGACGGAGAACAACATCGCAGCGCGGATGTTTCACCAGCAACTGGAAGGCGCGGGCATTTCCCATGTCTTTTTCGAGGCTCCGGGAACCGCCAATCGTTGGCAGACCTGGCGCAAGAGTCTGTACGGATTTGCCCCACTCCTCTTCAAGGATTGAAGGTGCCGGCCATGAAGCTGACGTGTTTATGGATGCTGGCGATCAGTTCTGCCCTACTCGCTTGGGCGGCGGTGGGTCTGGCGCAGGAGGCTGGCGGCGATGCCCGGATCCCATCCACCAATGCGCCGGGACACCAGTATCCGCAAATCGAAGCGGACCTGCGGGCGACGTTCCGGATCTCGGCCCCCAATGCCCGGCAGGTGCTCCTGGACCTCTCGGGTCGGCACGCGATGGCGAAAGATGACAATGGTGTGTGGACGATCACTACCGAGCCGCTGGTGCCAGGTTTCCATTACTACTCGTTCATTGTGGATGGCGTGGCGCTGGCGGACCCGGACAGCGAGAGCTACTTTGGCATGAGCCGGATGGTCAGCGGCATCGAGGTGCCTTCGCCAGGGGACGACTTCTACGACGCCAAGAATGTGCCCCACGGCGAAGTTCGCATCCGGTCCTACGTGACTGAATCCACGCACGAACAGCGCAAGGTCCTGGTCTATACGCCGCCGGATTATGACCAGAACACGACCGCCCGTTATCCCGTGCTGTACCTGCAGCACGGCTATGGCGAGGATCGGCGGGCATGGTGGCGGCAGGGACGGGTGAACTTCATTCTCGACAATCTCCTGGCCGCCGGCAAAGCGAAACCCATGATCGTCGTGATGGAAGATGGGGGCATTGCGACGGGACTCGGCGGCGGCAGAGGCAGTCTGCCGGCAACAGCACCGGCCGCAAATCGCCTTGCGTTTGCCCAGGCATTCGACGGCATCATGATCACCAAACTGATTCCGATGATCGACGCGACCTATCGCACCGTTGCCGACCGCAACCACCGCGCCATGGCGGGCACCTCACTGGGCGGATGGCAGACGCTCCAGATCACGCTGAACCACCTCGACACGTTCGCGTACATCGGTGGGTTTAGCCCCGGGCTGCCGCAGGACATCGATCGAATCACCAGTGACCCGGTGGGCTTCAACCAGAAGGTGAAAGTGCTGTTTCTGGGCACTGGCACGGTGGAACGGGACAGCAATCCCAACATCAGGAACCTGCACGAGACGCTGACGAAAGCTGGTGTAAAACATGTTTACTACGAGTCGCCCGGCACAGCCCACGAATGGCTCACCTGGCGGCGCGATCTGTACCAGTTTGTGCCGCTGCTATTTCAGGATTAAGAGGAGGTATCGCCATGAAAGCCGCCTTTCTAGGTCTAGCTCTGCTACTACCGCTGCTGGCTGGTCTTCCGGCTCTGGCCCAGACGACCCAGCCGGCGGAGGATTTCAAGCCGTCGTCGCTTAATCAACCGGGCAAGCAGTATCCCCAAGTCAACTCGGAAAGGCGCGTCCGCACCCGCGTCGTTGCGCCACAGGCCCAGAGCGTCATACTCGACTTCTTAGGTGGTGCAAAGTACCCCCTGACCAAGGGTGACGACGGCGCCTGGATCGGCGTCACGCGGCCTCAGGACGAAGGTTTCCACTATTACCAGCTCGTGATCGATGGCGCCCAGGTCCCGGACCCCGGCAGCTTGTATTTCTACGGCGGCAGCCGCTGGGGCAGCGGCCTCGAAGTCCCCGCCAAAGACCAGGACTTCTACGCCCTCAAGAATGTCCCTCACGGCCAGTTGCGTGAGGCCTTCTACTATTCCAAGAGCGCCGACGCCAATCTCCGCTGTTTCGTCTATACCCCTCCGGATTATGAGAAGGATCCATCCAGGCGTTATCCGGTGTTGTATCTGCAACACGGCGGCGGAGAAGATGAAACCGGCTGGGGCAGCCAGGGGCACACCGGCCTGATCATGGACAACCTGATTGCCGCTGGCAAAGCCAGGCCCTTCATCATCGTGATGGCCAACAGCTACGTCCCCGGCGCTGCTGGCCCAGGTCGTGGACCGGTTCCTGCGGCCCAACCCGGCGGACCGACTCCTGCTCGCCCCGCGGGCGGTGCCCCGGCTGCTGGCGGCGCTCCCGGCGGGTTCAGTGGCCCCGGCGGGCGCGGCGGTTTCCGCTTCGACTTCAGCGCGTTCTCGCGGGTTCTCATCGACGACCTGATTCCCTTCGTCGATGCTAACTTCCGCACCATGGCCGACCAGCCGCATCGCGCCATGGCCGGCCTGTCCATGGGCGGCATGCAGACCCGGCAGATCACGCTGGCCAACCTTGACAAGTTCTCCCATATCGGCATCTTCAGCGGCGGCAGCATCGCCCCAACGGACATTACCGATATGGCGGCCTTCAAGCAGAAGGTCAAGGTCGTTTTCGTCAGCTATGGAAGCCGCGAGAACGGCGCTACCGGCAAGGCCAACGTTAAATCGCTACAACAAGCCGGCATCAAGAGCGTCTTCTACGAATCCCCCAATACCGCTCACGAGTGGCAGACCTGGCGGCGCAGCTTGCATGAATTCGCACCACTGCTGTTCGAAGACCAACCCCTTGCGCCTGTGTTCATACAAAAGACGACCGAGGGCAGTGCAGTAACGCCTGCGCCTGCCGTGAAGACCCTCGCAGCCGATGTCACCGGCACTTGGAAATCCGAATTCGACTCACAGATCGGCCACCAGAAATACACCTTCACGCTCAAGCAGGACGGCGCGAAGTTGACCGGGAAAGCCAACTCGGAAGTCAACGACCGGAAACGCGAAGCCGAACTGAAGGAAGGCAAGATGGACGGCGACACGATTTCGTTCGTCGAGATGCTGACTCTCCAGGACAACGAGATTCGCATCACCTATGCCGGCAAGCTCTCGACCGACCGCAACGAAATCAAGTTCACGCGCGAGGTCGGCGAGTTTGCCAAAACGGAAATCGTGGCCAAGCGAGAGCAGAACGCGCCTGCTGCCAAAACGATCCGCATCAAAGCCGGAAAATCCGAACCCGTTAAAGACACCGAAGGGAATGTGTGGCTGGCGGACCAGGGCTTCGAGGGCGGCCAAACGATCGAAAGGCCCGACATCCAGATTGCCAACACGAAGAGTCCCGACCTTTACCGGGCGGAACGCTACAGCATGGACTCTTTTTCGTGGCGCGTGCCTAACGGAAAGTATCTGGTAAAGCTGCATTTTGCGGAAACCTTCGAGGGCATCAACGGGCCTGGTGAACGTGTGTTTTCCTTCAACGTTCAGGGGCGCGAATTCAAGGACTTCGACGTATGGGCCAAGGCAGGCGGGCGTTTGCGCGCCTACGTGGAAACGGTCAACGTCGAGGCCACAACCGGCGTGATCAAGGTTGTCTTCACTCCGAAAGTCGAGAACCCGCAGATCAACGCGATTGAAATCATTCCGGATGGAGCGTCTGCGGCAAACGCGGTAACGCCCGGAGCTTCGCAAGCAATCGCAGCCGCAGCGCTAGCCCCAGCGGTTCCCCAAGCAACCTCGGCAGCCCCTACCCAATCCGGGCCCACCGTTCTGAAGATTGATGCGGGCAGAGTGACCGGCAAAGTCAGCCCCATGCTCTATGGATTGATGACCGAAGAGATCAACTTCGCCTACGAAGGCGGCATCTACGGGGAACTCATTCGCAACCGCTCCTTCAAGGCGGATGCCGTCGTCCCACGCGTCACCCCCGACACTTACGTGGCCGGGAAATACCTTCCTGTTACCTTCAGGCCCGACACCAAACCCAGATTCTGGACCGCCGTCGGCGGCGCCTCCATTGTTCTCGACACGAATAACCCTCTGAACGACTTTCTGAACGTCAGCCTCAAACTCGACGCTTCGTCAGCCTCCGCGGCGTCTCCAACCGGCGTTGCCAACGGCGGATACTGGGGTATTCCCGTCAAGCCAGAGACCACGTATCGCTTATCATTCTTCGCGAAGGCGGCCACCGGTTTCACCGGCCCGGTGACCGTTAGCATTGAAAGCGCCGATGGCAAGACCAACTTCGCCAGTGCCGAAATCTCCGGTCTGACTACCGAATGGAAGAAATACGAAACGAGACTAACAACCAAGAACGTTCCCGCATCCAAGGAGAACGTCTTCAAACTTACCACCAAGACCCCGGGAACGCTGTGGCTGCAAAATGTCTCGCTCTTCCCGCCCACTTACAAGAACCGCGAGAACGGCAACCGCGCCGATCTAATGGAATTGCTGGCTGCCATGAAGCCCAAATTCCTCCGATTCCCCGGCGGAAATTATCTTGAGGGCAACGCCTTCAATCAGCGTTTCAACTGGAAGGAAACCATTGGGCCGGTCGAACAGCGTCCTGGCCATCCCAGTCCCTGGGGTTACTGGTCCACGGACGGCTTAGGGCTGCTCGAATTCGCTCAATGGTGCGAAGATATTGACATGGAACCCCTGCTCGGCGTGTTTGCCGGCTATGCCCTTGGCAACGGAGGCGTCATCGCAGCCGGTCCGAAACTCGAACCCTACGTTCAGGAAGCTCTTGAGGAAATCGAGTATCTCATCGGGGACGCTAACACCACAAAATGGGGGGCGCAGCGCGCCAATGACGGGCATCCCAAGCCCTTCAAGCTGCAGTATGTGGAGGTCGGAAACGAGGATTGGTTTGACCGCAGCGGCCCCGACCGCAACAGCACCTACGACGGCCGGTTTGCCCAGTTCTACGACGCCATCAAGAAGAAGTATCCGCAACTGAAGGTCATTTCCTCGTGCGGCTATGAACAACCGCAATCCCTGTGGGTTAAGAGCCGCACACCGGATTTGGTGGATGAGCACTACTACCGTGGATTGGAAGAAATGATGGCCCAGTCCCTGAAGTACGATACGTATTCGCGGACGGATAAGTCAAATATCTTCTCCGGCGAATGGGCTACGCGCGTCGGCTCGCCCACACCAAACATGGCCGGGGCGCTTGGCGACGGCGCGTGGATGACCTGCATGGAACGTAATTCGGACATTGTTCTGCTGTCCTGCTATGCACCGCTTTTCGTCAATGTGAGCCAATTGGCGGGAAACGGTCGTTCGATGCAATGGAGCTCGGACCTGATTGGCTACGACGCACTGACGAGCTACGGCTCGCCCTCGTATTATGCCCAGATGATGTTCAGCACGATGGTCGGCGATGAGATTCTTGCCACCGATTCGCAAGGCATCCCGACGCGCCAATGGCAGCCGCGGGCGATGCGCGGGGGCAATTTTCCTCCGCCACGCCAGCTCCGCGAGGTATTCTTCTGCGCCACGCGTGACAGCACGAGCGGGGTGATCTACCTGAAGGTCGTGAATACGTCCGGCTCTGTGCGGCCAATCAACATTCAGCTCACCGGCGCGCCGAAGATCGACCCCGAAGGCGAGGCGATCTGCTTAAGGGCAACCGGCCTGGATGACACAAATTCCATCGAACAGCCGCAAAAGCTTGTTCCGCGTACGGAGAAGGCGGGCAACTTGAGCGCCGATTTTACGCGCGAATTCCCGCCGTATTCCGTCACGGTGTTGAAACTGAAGACCAGGTGATTCCTCCCGACCGGTCACAGATTCTGATGCCGCATCCGGACCGCAAGGACGGCGGCTGTTTCACCTGCAAAGCAGTCGTATGAAACGCGACCAATATTGACATGGAGAACTCATATGATGGAACGATTCAACCGCTTGCTCCCGGCTCTATTAGGCGGGTTGTTGGCCCTCACCCTGATCACTCCGGAAAGCTCTGGCCAAGGCAGACGCGGGCCCGGCAGCCGGCCCATTGTCCTCGGCCCGGACGACAAACAGGTCTACCCAGACCCTCCCGCGGGAATCAACGCCAAGCGCGAAGGCATCCCGCACGGCCAATTGGAAATGATAAGCTACGAGTCCAAATCCGTTGGCGCCACCCGCAAGATGAATGTGTATACGCCGCCCGGTTACTCGAAAGACAAGAAGTATCCCGTTCTCTATCTTCTGCACGGCATCGGCGGCGATGAGACGGAGTGGCAGCGTTTTGCCACGCCCAATCTCCTCCTCGACAACCTGCTGGCGGATGGCAAAGCCGTCCCCATGATCATCGTCATGCCCAACGGCCGGGCGCAGAAGGATGACCGGGCGACAGGAGATGTCATGAGATCCGCTCCCGCGTTCACCGCCTTCGAGGAGGACCTGTTAAGGGACGTGATCCCGACGATCGAGTCGCGCTACTCTGTTGCAGCGGATCGCGAGCACCGAGCGCTGGCCGGGCTGTCGATGGGCGGCGGGCAGTCACTGAACTTCGGGCTGGCGCACCTGGATACCTTCGCCTGGATCGGCGGCTTCTCGTCCGCGCCCAACACGAAGCGCCCTGCGGAACTGATGCCCGACCCTGAAGTTGCCAAGAAGCAACTCAAGTTGCTGTGGCTCTCCTGCGGCAACAAGGACGGGCTGATCGGCATCAGCCAGGGCGTGCATGCGTATCTTAAGGAGAAGGATGTTGCGCACGTCTGGAACGTGGACTCCAATGCCCATGACCCAACGCACTGGCGCAACAACCTGTATCACTTCATGCAGCAGATCTTCCGCTGATGTCTGTGGTGTGAATATTGTCAATCACGAGGGTTTCATGTCCCACTTTCTGATGCGCAAGTGTTCCTGGCTCGTCGCATGCCTGGTTGTGGCTGTGATTGCAGTCGAATCCGGTTTTGCCGCCAGCGCGCCATCCAGGTACCCGGCGTTCGCCGGCCAGCTTACCGGCGAAGCCCCGCCGCCCGCCGAACCGCTGAGCCTCTGGTATCGCCAGCCTGCTGCGGCGTGGACCAGCGCCTTGCCCGTGGGCAACGGCAAACAAGGCGCCATGTTGTTCGGTGGGATCGATGCCGAAGTCCTCTGCCTCAATGAGAACACCCTTTGGGCCGGCGGTCCCTACACGCCGGACAATCCCGAGGCCCTGGCCGCACTGCCCGAGGTGCGTCAGCTCATCTGGGACGGCAAGTACGCCGACGCGCAGCGACTGATTTCGCGGAAGATGATGGCCAAGCCGCTGGGGCAGCTTCCCTATCAACCTGTGGGCGATCTCCTGCTGGCCTTCCCGCAGATCGCCAATGCCGAGAACTACCGGCGCGAGCTCAACCTCCGTACCGCCACGGCCAGCGTCCAATTCACATCGGGGGGGACGGCCTTCGCGCGCGAACTGTTCGCCAGCGCACCGGAAAACGTCCTTGTCCTGCGCCTGACCGCCAGCAAGCCCGGCCAGATCAGCTTCAGGCTCTCCATGAGGACCGGCCAGAACGTCACCGAGTCCGGCAACCCCGGCACCGATGACACGCTGATCGTCAATGGCGCCAACCGCGAGTCGCAGGGCGTTGCCGGCGCCCTCAAGTTCCAAAGCCGCGTCAAAATCCTCCACAACGGCGGCACGCTCACGGCAGCCACCCGGCCGGCTTTACGCGTCGGCCCTTACACCCAGAGCCCTGGTGAATACTCCCTCACGGGCGCGGACAGCGCCACCATCCTGATCGCCTCGGCGACCAGCTACAAGAGCTTCCGCGATGTCTCGGGCGATCCCAGGCAGCTTGCCGGCACGCTCATCGACAAGGCGGCGGCCAAGGGCTATGACGCGCTGCGACAGGAGCACCTGGCCGATCACCAGAAGCTCTTCGATCGCGTTTCGCTCGATCTCGGCGCAACCGAGGACGCCAAACTCCCCACCGACCAGCGCATCAAGAACTTCGCCACGACCAACGATCCATCCCTGGCCACGCTCTATTTCCAATACGGCCGCTACCTGTTGATCGCCTGTTCCCGTCCGGGCGGGCAGCCGGCGAATCTCCAAGGCCTCTGGAATGATTCAACCTCACCGCCGTGGGGCAGCAAGTACACCATCAACATCAACACCGAGATGAACTACTGGCCCGTCGACAACACCAACCTGGGCGAATGCGCAGAGCCACTGATGGCGCTCGTTGAAGACCTCGCCGTTACCGGGGCCAGGACCGCAAAAACGATGTACAACGCCCGCGGCTGGGTTGCGCATCACAACACTGACCTGTGGCGTGCCACGGCGCCCATCGACGGCCCGCAGTATGGCATGTGGCCCACGGGCGGGGCGTGGCTGTGCAACACGCTCTATGACCACTATGAATTCACTTGCGACCGGGCGTATCTGCAGCGGCTTTACCCAGCCATGAAAGGCGCGGCGGAGTTCTTCCTTGACAGCCTCGTGGAAGAACCCCAGCACAAATGGCTGGTCACCAATCCCAGTCTCTCGCCGGAGAACTCGCACCACCGTGGCGGCGCCAATGCGGCCGGCCCGACAATGGATATGCAGATTCTCCGCGACCTTCTCGCCCACTGCATCCAAGCCGCCGAGACGCTGGACGTTGACGAGGACTTCCGCAAGCAGCTCGTCGCCACGCGGGAGCGCCTCGCGCCCAACCAGATCGGCGCGGCTGGCCAGCTCCAGGAATGGCTGGAAGACTGGGACATGCAGGCCCCCGACATCCATCATCGTCACGTCTCGCATCTTTATGGCCTGTTCCCCGGCGAGGATATTCCCTTTGCCGACAAGGCCCTGGCCGCCGCCGTTAAGAAGTCCCTCGAGATTCGCGGCGATGATGCCACCGGCTGGGGCCTGGGCTGGCGGCTGAATCTGTGGGCCCGCCTGCACGACGGCCCCCATGCCTATAAGATCCTCCAGAACCTCCTCGCCCCTGCCAAGCCCGAGCCGAATGCCCGCGAGCGCTCCGGTGTCTACAACAACCTCTTCGACGCCCACCCGCCGTTCCAGATCGACGGCAACTTTGGCGGCACCGCCGGCATCGCCGAGATGCTGCTGCAATCCTCCGCTCCCCGTGCCGATAAGCCCGCGCGCATCGAACTGCTTCCCGCATTGCCGCCGCAATGGCCGGCGGGCAAAGTCACAGGGTTGCGCGCTCGCGGCGGATTCGAAGTGGGTCTCCACTGGCGCGACGGCAGGTTGGTTGGCGCTGACGTTCGAAATACGGGTCCGCGCACGACCGTCGAGATCATTCACGCCGAGAAGACGGCTCGCCTGGCGCTTGATGCCGGCGCGACTCAGGCACTTGATGCACAGCTTTCGTCGAAAAGGTAACTTGCGTGAGGACCATAACCATGCGCTGCATTCGATTTCTACCAGATTGTGTAAGTCTGGCCGTGCTGATCGTCGTCGCTGTCGCGGCCGCAGCCGCAGATCCTGCTGGCACGCCCACTACCGCGGCGCGATCCTGGACCGCCGACAACGGCAACGGCACCTATTCCAATCCCCTGTTCTATGAAGAATTCGAGGACCCGGACATCATTCGCGTCGGCGACGACTATTACCTGGCCGGCACCACGATGCACATGAACCCTTGCGTTCAACTGATGCACTCCAAGGACCTGGTGAACTGGGAACTCGTCGGCTACTGCATGGATAAGCTCGACCTCGGTCCGGCCTATCGCCTTGAACGCGGGAGCGTCTACGGCCGGGGCATCTGGGCGCCCTGCATCCGCTACCACAAGGGCACGTTCTATGTCTTCTCCAACGTCAACGGCGCCGGCCTCCAGGTCTTCCGGTCCAAGTCGATCAAGGGTCCCTGGGAGCGCAACCAACTGCCCGGACGGCACGACCTGTCGGTCCTCTTCGATGACGACGGCAAGATCTTCATCGTCTCCGGCGGCGGCAGCCCCTATCCCATCGAAGAGCTTGCTCCGGACCTCAAGTCCTTCGTTCCCGGCGTCCGCCACCAACTGGTCGGCAGGATGGGCGAAGGCCACCACCTCTACAAGATCAACGGCAAGTATGTTGATGTTTCCGCCATTCCCGGCGGACCGGTGGATCAGATGGTTGCCGTTGCTGATTCCATTGACGGTCCCTGGAAGATTGAGCGCATGGTTCAGGGCGAGTCGCTTGGCGTGACGGCTGCGGCGCCCCTTCGTGCTCAGCCCAATGATCGCGGACTCTGGCTGCATCAGGGCGGCATCGTCGACACCCCTTCCGGCGAGTGGTGGAGCGTCATCATGTCGGATCACGGCAGTGCCGGCCGAATGGTCGCTCTCGTCCCCGTTACCTGGGACAACGGTTTCCCCCTCATCGGCCTGCCGGGCAATCTCCGCAAGGCCCCCAACACCTGGGTCAAACCGAACACCGGAGTCAATCAGGCGCCCAAACCGGCCTTCATCCATGACGACAACTTCAACAGTGGCAAGCTCAATCCGCACTGGCAATGGAACCATGTGCCCGATGACGCCAAATGGTCCCTGATCGAGAAGCCCGGCGCGCTGCGGCTCCATTCCCTGCCGGCCCGCGACTTCTACAACGCCCGCAACTCCCTCTGCCAGCGGCCGGCGGGGCCCGAATCCATCATGACCATCCAACTGGATACGTCCGGCATGGTCAACGGGGACGCCGCAGGCCTGGCGCTGCTGAGCGCTCCCTATGCCTGGATCGGCGTAGTGAAGTCCGCCGAGGGCACGCGGCTGCAACTGCACGACAACACCGGCATCGGCGGCGGACGCCGAGGCGGCGTCCCTCGCCCGGCCACTGCCCCCGCCGCCAGTACGATCAATCCCGTCACCACTGGACCGGCAAATCCCCCCGCGCATCTCTGGCTCCGCGTCGCATGCAACTTCGACACCGACAAAGCCGTCTTCAGTTGGAGCGCCGGCGGCAAGGAGTTCACGCCCCTGGGCAATCCGTTCACGATGACATTCCAGTTGACGACCTTTCAGGGCGTGCGCCCCGCGTTGTTCCACTACAACACGACCGATCAAGCCGGCGGCTACGTTGACTTCGACAACTACACCGTCGAGGAGCCTCGGGCACGAGGCATCGAACGCGAGATTCCCTTGGGGAAGACCATCGTGCTGACCAGCGGCGCGGACGGCAGCTTCCTGTCCGCTGACACGCAGAACAACGCCCTGGTCAACATCGCGGCCGATGCGAACGGGGCCGTTCCGCAGAACTCCAAGTTTCTGGTCGTCGATCTGGGCCTGGGCCGCGTAACGCTCAAGACCAGCAACGGCAGGTTCGTTTCCGCCGGCGAAAACAGCGTCGTTCTCAAGGATCTCGCGGGGGCCAAGCCAGGCGTTGCCGAATCATTCCAATGGATCAACCTCATGCGCGGCGACACGATGCTGATGTCCCTGACCAACCATCGCTACCTGGCCACGCAGACGAATGCCCCTGGCCCAATGAACGTTTCCGCCACCGGCCCGAGCGCCGCCCGCAAGGACGGGGCGTGTTTCAAGTGGAAAGCAGCTGAATAAGGCACGCGGCTGACGCAGAGTGCATCGACCAGAAGGAGTGACCATGAATACCCGGCAGGAGTCGACTGTGAATGCGCGCTAGTTCTCAAAGTGGTTCAGCACGTGCTAGACAGGTAAACCAAAGTATTTTCAGGTCTAATTGGGATGAAAATGAAACTGCGATTGTTCTTGCTGGCGGCATTGCTCCCGTTCACTCCGAAAGCCTTTGCTCAAGATCCGAACTTTTACATCTTCTTGTGCTTCGGACAATCAAACATGGACGGAGCGGGAAAAATTGAACAACAAGACAGGACCGTGGATAAACGCTTTCATGTCCTTGCCGCACTTGATGCTCCAAATCTGGGTAGAAAGAAGGGTAATTGGTACCCTGCCGTCCCTCCTTTGTGCCGAGGCTCCGGGGGTCTTGGCCCCGCCGACTATTTTGGCCGAACGATGGTTGCCAACCTTCCGGAGAATATTCGAATCGGCATAGTGAACGTCGCGGTGGCAGGCTGCAAGATTGAGCTGTTCGAGAAGGACACGTTCAAGCTGTATGCCGCAACGGCTCCGCAGTGGATGACCAATTTCATCAAGGAATACAGCGGCGATCCATATCAGCACCTGGTTGACATGGCGAAACTGGCCCAGAAGGATGGAGTCATCAAGGGAATCCTGCTGCACCAGGGAGAGTCAAATCCGAATGACAAGGACTGGCCGAAGAAGGTCAAAGGCATTTACGACAATCTGGTCAAAGACCTGGATCTCAAGGCCGAAGACGTGCCGCTGCTGGCAGGTGAAACTGTGAACGCCGATCAGCGAGGCGTTTGTGCAGGCATGAACAAGCTCATTGCGGAACTGCCGAAGACACTCCCCAATTCCTATGTCATTTCTTCGGCCGGTTGCACATGCAATCCAGACCGTTTGCATTTCAACGCGGCAGGCTACAGGAAGTTCGGAACGCGATACGGAGAGAAGATGCTTTCAGTGCTGGGTTACAGGATTAAGCAACCTGACACACAGCCTGCTACGCAGCCTGGCAATTAGCCTGTCCAACCGAGGCTGGCCATGGGGTCGTAGGTTCGAGCTCTCCCGCCACGATGGTAGGTACGGACACTGGAAAACCCTACAAGAGAAGTGGTTGCTGCTGTTGGGCAATCGCACGTAAGTGATTAATCTACAAAGGAATGGGCGATACAGGACTCGAACCTGTGACCTCACGGGTGTGATCTGCCCCAGGGTTCACGCCAAAAAGCTCGGGAAATGCCTAGATTTCAAGGCATTTTACGCTGGATGGGCCGATTCGCAAGGCTTCTCACCGCATCGCGTTTTTTCGCACGGTATAGCGGAATTCCATTGGCAAAAACGGAAGTCTCGGGAATTGGGCGATGCCCAGAATAGCCGATGCCTATTGGCCCCCCGGTGCTTGGGTCTCTAGGGGGTGCGAACAATCCGCCGATTCCTCAGGAAAACCGCAGGTTCCGCCTCCAGGCGGCGCGGAGTCCGGCACACCTGCTGAAATGGCAGCCGTTGTCGCCCAAAGCCCTCCGAGGCGGCCGTTTCCGACCGACCTTTGCCATCGGACTTTGCTTCAGCCCTCGTCATGATCGCAGCGCTGCCGCTATCGGATGCGGAATAAGGCCGAAGCGGTGCGGCGGCGGCTGGCGAGAAGGTATTGATGAAGTGAACGATGGGTGGCCCTCGCCATCGCCAAGTCATCTCTGCCGTTCCAAACTGCAATCGCGTAGAGCGCGCGGCCGTCCTAAACAAGGTTCAACGACGCCCTTGGCGCCTGGGATGCGCACCACAGCGCAATGGTCATGACAACCGTCCACGAGACGCGTGCCAAAGCTCGCCTCGTGTTCACTGTGCTGTTCTCCGAACGCCCGTTGCTTGTTTATTTGTCCGAACCTCTAAAGTCTTACGGTCGTGTTGGAGATATCGCCGGCACCATGGCTGCTCCCGGAACCGGATCGCCGGCCACTTCATTGAGATAGTTTTCCACGTTGGTGTAGCCGTTGGCCGCGACCGCTGTCCCATCAGCGGCGTTGTTGGGATCAAGGCCGTGGGCCTTCTCCCACTCATCGGGCATTCCATCGTGATCCGAGTCCATCGGCGGCGCCGGGGCTCCGGCGGCCAGGTCGGGCCAGGGACCGGTGGTGCCACCGCGCGACGTTCCGCCCTTCTCGCGCACGCTCCTGACGATGCGCTGATCGATCTCGTCACGCGAAGGTTTGCATGCCCCAACTGTGGCCAACACCTTGTCCAACAGGTTCGGGACGGGGTCCAGAGCGATAGCGGGCGTGGGGAACGGCTTGCCAGCATCGTATTGGGCCTGGTTCACCAAATGGGTATCGCCGTCGTGCTTGAATTCATAGTAGTCCCAGGTATTGACGCCATGGCCGATCCAGTCGTTGGCGCTGCCGTTGGGGGACTTGGGCCCCCGGTTGCCGGACAGGTACAGTCTGGTCCCGCCTGCTTCCGCCGGTTTGCCATCGATGCGCGTGGGGCCGCCGTTGCCGACGTTGAGGTACGGATATCCGCTCTCCGGCCCGGCCAGCCACAGGTTGTTGACCACATTGCCAAAGGAAGAGGTATTGAGGGCGAATTGGCCGAACACGGAGGCGTTGTTGCCACTCCAGTTGTAGATCACGTTGTTGCTGAAGTCGAACACCTCGGCGTGCTGCATGAGGGGCGTGCGCGAGCCCAGATTCGCGAAGAGGTTGTGATGAAGGGTGATGTTTTTCGGGGCGCGGTTGCCGCCGATATGAATGCCCATGAAGCACTCGCCGATCAGGTTCCACTGGTAGGTGGCCCGGTCCAGGAAGGAGCCATACCAGTCCAGTTGCGTGTCGGAGCCCCAGGAGACCGAGCAGTGGTCGAAGACGACATCATGCACGCCAGGTTCGGCCGTCCCGTAGCACAGGAGATTGTTGCCGGCGTCATGCTTCAGGTTGCCCCCCATGCGCACGCGCAGGTGGCGAACCACGATGTCGTGGGCGCCATTGACGAACCACACGCCCCAGTCGCCCTCCGGTTGTCCATGGCCGCAGACCTGCACGCCGCCGGGGGAGGTCTGTCCGGCGACGGTGAGATACGGCGTACGCACCTGGATAGCGTTCTTCAAACGGATCGTGCCGCTGACGCGGAACACGACGATGCGCGGCCCGGAAGCCTCCATGGCGGCGCGCAAGCTTCCCGGGCCTGAATCGTCGAGATTGGTCACCTCGATCAGCCGTCCGCCACGGCCACCGATGGCATCGGCGCCAAAACCTTCAGCCGTCGGAAACGCCTTGACGGGTTGGGCCGCCGGCGCGGATGCATTGGGGAGAACAAAGCATAGCATTGCGGCCAGCACCCATCCGGCGCCGCGCCGTGGAGCATGAGTGTCTCTCATACGATAACCTACACTATCGCATACAGCTTGTTGCTCCGACGATGGCTTGTCTTACTTCTCGTTCTTGATGTAGATGTTGGCGAACTGTATCGGATCGCCGTGATGCTGTAGCGCAATCCGGCCGCGCGGCGGCACGCCCGGAAGCTGGGCGTGCTCAATCACTGTCTTCCCATTCAACACCACCGTCAGCCGGTCCCCTTTCATGGTGATGATGAACCGGTTCCACTGTCCGATCGGCTTGTCGGCATTCGCCTTGGGGGTCACACCGGCTCGCACCTCCGCCGGCATGGTCTTGTCCATCCGATAGCCGTAAACCTCCCCCGAGCCGACCGGCCAGCACCAGATATTGATCTGGCTCTTGCTGCTGCCGCGCAAGTAGATGCCACTGGCGCCCGCATCCTGCACCTCCGCCTCGGCGGGCTTGCCGGCGGCATCAACGGTCTGCTCGCCATTGGCCTGGATAACCGGCCGCATCTGGCTGGTCGGCTTTCCCGTCCAACGCCAGTCGCAGATCAGCGTGAAGTCGCCGTATTCCTTCTCCGACCAGAGGTTCTTGTCTTTCGCCTCGCTCTTGCCGTCATAATCGAGCACCCAGTCCTTCGGCCGCCAATGCCCCGCGTGCCCCTCCTCTGCCTTCCAACCGGCCAGATCGACGCCGGTGTACAGGGACACGAAGCCCTGCTCCACCTCCGCTACTTCGTCTCTACTGGCGCCGGTCGACGGAAGCTCCTTGATACGGATGTTGCGGAAGTGGCATTCCGAGCCTTCGGACTCCAGGCAGATGTAACCCTTGCGCGGCTTGCACTCGCTGCCGCCGGACACCTCCTTGCCATTGACCGACAGCTTCAACACGCCGTTGTTGCAGACAACGCGATAGTGGTTCCACTCTCCGGCCGGTTTGCAGCGATGCTCGCTGGGCAGGCAGCGCTCCCAGCCGGCGGGATGCGGCCGGTCGGGCTTCATCCGCGCGCCGTGGATGCTGAACAAGTCGCCATGGCTGGTGTAGTTCTCGGAATTCGTGCCATCGAGGACCTGCACCTCGATGGCGCGGGTGAACGGCTGGCCGACGGCGGTCAGGGGATCGGCCCACACGAACACGCCCGCATTCCCCCCGGCCTTCATGTGCCGCCACTCCACCTCCAGGATGAAGTTCTCGTACTGCTTCGCGGTGCGCATGACGCCGGTGGGGATGCCGGTGCTCACGATTATGCCGTCGCGCACGGTGAACGTGCCGGGAGCGCAGTTGACATTGACCCAGCCGGCCAGGTCCTTGCCGCTGAACAGCGGGATGAATCCCGTCTCCTCATCGCTTCCAGGGCTGGCCGAAGCATACGCGCCGACGGCCATGCCGACGCACGTCAGGACTGCAAAGATTTTCAGCATATGTTTCAACTCCATCAGTTCTTACGCCCGCCCGGCTTGGCTGTTGGCTGGCTCGACTGCGGAGATCTCCCGGCGGTCTCTGACGCCAACGTTGTCTCCGCGAACTTGGTATCTCATTATGGGTCCGCTTGTTTGAACGGGAAGGAGGTCGCATGATGCGCAGGGCGATTTGGATGGTGATCCTGGTCGTTGGCGCAACGTCTTGGAGCCAGGCCGCGGAATCAACCGTGACCATTCACCCCGACCTCCGCCATCAGACGATCCTCGGTTGGAGCGGCATGCCCTGGTACCCCAAGGGCTCGGCCGAGGTGCGCGATCAGGTCCTGGATGAGGTCGTCGGCGACCTGGGGCTGACCCGAATTCATTGGACGGTTCCCAGCGGCAATCGCAGCGATGGCCGGGGTTGGGAATGGATCAACGACGATGTCGATCCGCTGCGCATCAACTGGCCGGCCTTCAGCACCGGGCCGGTGGACCGTTCCATTGTGGCCTGGGTGCTTCCCTTCAAGCAGCGCGTGGAGGCCCGCGGCGAGCGGTTCGGCCTGGCCATCACGCAGACATTCCACAACGCCGGCAGCACTGGCCCCGTGCCGGCCTGGCTGCTGGAGAATCCTGCCGAATTCGCCGAGTATGTGACTTCGCTGCTGCTGTACCTCAAGCAGGCCCATGGCCTTGAGGCCGACGACTGCGTGATCTGCAAGGATGCGGGCGACAGCCAGGATAATCCCTTCGAAGTGGCGGTCGTGGCGAAGATGATCAAGGCCCTAGGGCCGCGCCTGCGGGCGCTGGGGTTGTCCACCAAAGTGCTCTTCCCCGAGTGCCACGACGCCAATACGTGCTGGAAGTTCATCAAGGCGGTGCGCGATGACGAGGAAGTCTGGCGATCGGTCGGGATGGTCGGCTATCACCTCTACGGCGGCCCAGCGCTGAACACCGACCGGCCGAAAATCCGCGACTTTGCCCGTGCCAAGGGCCTGCCGATCGGCCACGCCGGGTCGGATGGGGTCAACCTCGATACCTTGTACGATGATCTGACCCTGGGCGACGTTTCCTATTGGTCGATTGTCGGACTTGCCGGCCCGGGGCCAGGCGGCGCCTTCCACATCCATCTCGACAACACCTCATTCAGCCGTAGCGGCCAATACTGGCAGTATCGCCAGGTGATGCATTATGTGCGTCCCGGAGCCGTGCGCATCGAGGCATTATCTGACACGCCCGCCGTCCGCGCGCTGGCCTTTACCCAGAAGGAGCGGACCACGGTGGTGCTCATCAACACCACACTGCCGCTTCAGCCGAGAGCGGTTACTCTCCGCAACCTGCCGCCGCGGGAGTATGGAATGTGCCGCTGGGTCGGCGGAAGACCATATGAGGAACTGGGTGTGAAAGTGGTGGGCGCGGACGGAACCCTGAGCATTGATGTGCCTGCCGATTCGGTGCTGACGGTTTACCCACACTTGACCGGAAACCTGCCGCCCACCGCCGTGGAGTGGAAGGCGGAGCCGAGTTTCCTCAAGACCCCGGCGAGCCGGATCAAACTCTCGGCTTCTGCCCAGGACCCGGAATTGGATCGGCTGACGTATTCATGGTCCGTAACCAGCCAACCGCCGGGGGCCAGCGTCACAATCATCGAACCGAAATCGGCGAGCACTGAAGCGACCGGATTGACCGTGCCGGGGCGGTACTCATTCACGGTTGCCATCCGCGATGGAGTGCATGAGATCAAACGCGACGTGCTGCTGAATGTGTATTCAGGGAATCAGCCGCCGGTGCTGATCGACATCCACAATCGCCTGCCGGTGCTGGTCACACTGCCTCAGAGCACCACAGAAGTGCGCGGGGGCGCTTTCGACCTGGAAGGGGACAAGCTGACTTACCGCTGGAGCGTGATGAGCCAGCCGGCCGGTTCGGCGGTCGTGCTGGAGACGCCGACGGATAGCAAGTGCCGCGTGAGCAACATCAGCAAGGCGGGCGATTACGTATTCAAGTTCGAGGCCAGCGATGGAACGAACATCGTGTCCGAGAACCTCACCGTGCCGGTTTATCCGGCCAGCGCGACGGCCATCCGTGGGCAACAGTAATTGAAACACGTGGAGAATCCGGCCATGCGCGAGACAACAAGAGCCTGCGTCATTCTCGCATCAATGCTCAGTGCATGTGATCTTGCCAGTATCGCCGCCGCCACGACGCTCGAGACCGCGACGGTTACGCTCGATCCTTCGAAAAAGCACCAGACGATCCGCGGCTGGAGCTGCAATCCCTTCTACCTCGAGGGCGGCAAGGAGCAGCGAGAACAGGTGATCGACGAAACGGTCAACAGCCTGGGCATCAACCGCCTGCGGGCGCAGGAGCCGGGCGGAAATCGCGCCAATTCGAAGCGGTGGGAAGTCCTGAACGACAACGACGATCCGGATGTAACGGATTTCTCCAAGCTCAACACCGCGGAGGCCGACAAGTTCGCTGAAGGATATCTGCTGCCTTTCAAGCGGCGGGTTGAGGCCAATGGCGAGCCGTTCGAGCTGTGGCTGAGCCCCTCGTTCTTCGACGGCGGCAGCACCGGTGGCGTGCCGGCGTTCTTGCTGCAAAGCCCGGGGGAATACGCGGAGCACGCCATTTCATTCATCACCTACCTCCGCGACAGGTATGGCATCCAGACCAACCACTACGTCATCTGCAACGAAGCCGGCAACAACAACGCCTTCCGGCCGCAGGTTGTGATCGAGATGACCAAAGTGCTGGGCGAGCGCATGGCGAAACTCGGCCTGCCGACGCGCGGGCAGTTTTCCGACGGCGTCAATGCCGGCGTCACCTGGAACTACATCCAGGCCGCCAAGGATGATCCCGAGGTCTGGAAATATGTCAGCGTCTTGAGCTACCACTGGTATGGCGGGAACAACCAGGAGGCGATGGCCAAGATCCGCCAGTTCGCCGAGGCCAAGGGCCTGGAGACGGCCCAGACCGAGTACATGGGCCTGACCATGAACCACCTGTACGACGACCTGACCATTGGCGGCGTCTCGTATTGGTGCATCTACGGCCTGGGCGGGCCGGGGCCGGGCGGGCACAACTTCACTTTCCACTTGAACAACACCTCGTTCAGCCGCGGCGGCCAGTTCTGGAACTTCCGCCAGGTGATGCACTATGTTCGGCCGGGAGCCGAGCGCATCGCGGCCAGTTCCGATACGGTCGCCGTCCGCGCCTTGGCTTTTGTCAAGGATGGGCGAACGACGGTGGTCCTGATCAACAACACTCCGCTGCGACAGGCCCGCACGGTCGCGGTCAAGAGACTGCCGCCGGGAGACTATGGTGTCTGCCGGTGCGTCGGCGGAAGACCATATGAGGAGCTTGGCGTAAGAACGGTGGGCGCCGATGGCGCCGTGAACATTGATATTCCCGCTGATTCTGTCCTGACGATCTACCCGTATCTGGCCAGGAACCTGCCGCCCACGGCCGTGGAGTGGAAGGCGGAACCGAGTTTCCTCAAGACGCCAGCCAGCCGGATCAAGCTCTCGGCTTCGGCGCAAGATCCGGAGTTGGATCGGCTGACCTATTCCTGGTCGGTACGCAAGCAGCCACCGGGCGCGAGCGCCATGCTCGCCAATCCGCAAACGGCGAGTGCCGAGGCCAGCGGGCTGTCCATTCCGGGGCAGTACACATTTACTGTTGCCATCCGCGATGGCGTCAACGAGGTCAAACGCGACGTCCTGCTGAATGTGTATTCCGGGAATCAGCCGCCGATGCTGATCGATGTACACAATCGCCTGCCGGTGCTGGTTACACTGCCGCAGAGCACCACTGAGCTGCGCGGCGGCGCGCTGGACCTGGAGGGGGACAAGCTGAGCTTCCGCTGGAGCGTGATCAGCCAGCCGGCCGGCTCCGCGGTGGTTCTGGAGACGCCGGACAGCGGCAAGTGCCGCGTGAGCAACATCAGCACGGCCGGCGATCATCTGTTTAGGTTCGAGGCGAATGACGGGACCCACACCGTCTCGGAAAACCTCACGGTGCCGGTCTATCCCGTCAATTCCGCACCGGTGATCGAGAGCGTCCGCGCCGTCCCCGCTTCGCTGACGTTACCAGAGAGTACCGCTGCGCTCTCAGCGAGAACCAGTGATCCCGACGGCGACACAATAAGCCACTGGTGGAGGGTGAAGAGCTGTCCGGCCGGGGCCAAAGTCTGGTTTGACAAACAAGGCGGCCGCAACACGTCAGTCAGCGAATTGACAGTTGCCGGCAAATATGTGTTTGAGCTGACGGTTGTGGACCGCACCAGGTTCACAACCAGAGAAGTGGTCGTGGCGGTGCAAGCCAGGGAGGGTGGGCAATGAACTTCCGGGTCGCTATGGGAGGCAC
This sequence comes from Planctomycetota bacterium, assembly GCA_026693085.1. Taxonomy (GTDB): domain Bacteria; phylum Planctomycetota; class Phycisphaerae; order Tepidisphaerales; family Tepidisphaeraceae; genus JAPLNB01. Next base: position 28,335 of record JAPLNB010000311.1, read on the forward strand.
GTTCGGCATGGCTATGCCCATCAGCGGCCTGCACGAGTCCAGCGGGTCCTATCACTACCCATGGGCCATCGTTCACGAAATGCTGCACGCCTTCCGCTATCCGCACGGTGATGAGATGCGCTACCGCCATCGGCTGGCCATGGAGCGGCTGCGGGCCTTCTGCTGGTACGTGGCGGATCGTCCTGAATCTGTGCCATGAAGGCAGGAATACACAATTGCAGAGAAAAGGAGATCATTAACATGTATCCGCTTGAAGTGCCGTTTGAGAAGCTTTGAGAAGCATCTGGAGGATGTGCCGGCGCACCGTTACGATGGAGAGAGTCCAACGTGCCAGGAGGTTCCGTGATGAACGCATGCGCGTCTGAATGGCGTTTATTAGGCGTGGTGACGATCCTGTGCGCCAGCGGCTGGGTGTTTTCGGCTTCCCCACGCCCGGCGCGTCCGGCAGCAGCGGGTCCCACTCCCGAGAGCGTGATGGCGGCCCACCCGCCTACTCACGCGGACGTCTCTTACGGCCCGCACAAGCGGAACATCCTTAACGTGTGGATCGTGCCTTCGGATAAGCCCACGCCATTGGTGTTCCGCATCCATGGCGGCGGTTTCATGTCGGGAGGGCCAACCCCGCCGGTGATGCTCGAGGAATATCTGAAGGCCGGCATCTCGGTCGGCTCCATGACCTACCGCTTCTCTTACGAGGTGCCCTATCCCGCACAGATGCTCGACTGCGCCCGCGCGGTGCAGTTCCTGCGATCCAAGGCCAAGGAATGGAACCTGGACCCCAATCGCTTCGGGGCCATGGGCGGCTCGTCCGGCGGCGGCATTTCCCTGTGGCTGGGCTTCCATGACGACATGGCGAATCCGGCCAGCAGCGATCCCATCGAACGGCAGTCAACGCGCCTGGCGTGCATGGCGGTCAACAACACGCAGACCTCGTACGACCCGCGCTGGATTCAAAAGAACATCCCCGGACCCGGCTGGAAGATTGGCCCGGTTTGGCAGTTATTTGGGCTGAAAGGCCCGACCGAGGAGATTTCGCCGGAATTGGGCAAGCTGATGGAGGAGTCCTCACCCATTAACTATCTTACCAAGGACGACCCACCGGTGCGGATATTCTTTACCGGAGACGATGTCGATCAGCGGCTGGATGAGAACGCCAGCATCCATCATCCCCGTTTTGGGCGCATCCTCAAGGCGAAGATGGATGAACTGGGCATCCCCTGCGAGTTCTCGTTCAAAGCGCCGTCCAAGGAGATGCCCGAGGACGTGGCGTTTTTCGTGCGGCAGTTCGCCAAAATCCCGCAGGCCCCAGCCGCTCGGCCCTGAGCCGTGCTTGATCACGGCCGCGGTTCCCGGCACTTCTTAAGCGAGGCATCCATGTCCAACAAGCCGACAGGGACGACAAGACGAAGCGCCATCAAGACCATCGGCGCGCTGGGCGCTGCGGCGGCGATTGGGACATCGGGAACCAGCGAGGCCGCAGCCCCCGCCTCGGAGGACCGGGCCGCTGGCTTCGCCCGGGAACTGCAACTGCGCATCCAGCAGACGCCTCTCGTGGACACCCACGAGCATCTGCCGGACGAGGATGAACGGCTTCGCGGCCAGCAGATGGCCTGCGACGATTGGGCGCTGCTCTTCAGCCACTACGCCAATGATGACTGGATTTCGGCCGGGATGAGCGATGAGACGCACCGGCAGCTATTGGCTCGGAACGTAGATCCGGCCACCAAATGGCAACTCCTCGCTCCGTTCTGGCCGGCGGTGAAGAACACCGGCTACAGCCGGGCGGTGCGGATTGCGATCCGGGAGCTCTATGGCATCGACCAACTGGATGCCGCGGCCATTGGCCGGCTCCAGGACGGCTATGAATCCATGCGCAAGGCGGGGTTTTACAGGAAGATTCTCGTAGACTTGGCCAAGATCGAGTCCTGCCAGGTCAACTCCCTGGGCAACACGCCATTCAAGGAGTCCAAGCAGCCGACGCTGCTGATGCAGGACCTCAGCATCCTCGGCATGCACATGGGCCCGGACATCAAGCGTTTCGCCCCGCCAACGGGCAAGAAGGTCCAGGATCTGGCCGACTGGCACGAGGTCATCGGCTGGTGGTTCGACAAGTACGCGCTGTATGCCGTGGCCGTCAAGAGCCAGGCGGCATACTCCCGCGGGCTGGATTTCGACCAGGTTCCCGCGGAACAAGCCGCGGCGGTCTTTAAGAAGGTCCTCGCCAGCGACCCCATTCTCCCCCAGGAAAAGAAGCTCCTGGAGGACCACCTGTTCTGGTACGCCGTGCGAAAGGCCACGGAATTCAAGCTCCCGGTCAAGTTGCACACGGGCTACTACGCCGGCCAGAACAACATGCTGCTCGACCGGCTCAGCCACAACCCCGGCTCGGCCGCGAACTTGTGCCGCAGGGCCCCCGACACTCGGTTCGTTTTCATGCACATCTGCTATCCGTACTACGAAGAGCTGCTCGCGGTGGCGAAGCACTACGCGAATGCGTACATCGACATGTGCTGGTCGTGGAT
>JAPLNB010000312.1 GCA_026693085.1 Planctomycetota bacterium
GGCCCAAGCGAGGCGCGATGCGGTATGGTCATGCGTCGGAGACGCCTGCGACGATTGCGAGCAATACTTCCCGGCTCGGCCCCGGTGGTGCCGCACAACGACAAGCCGCGGCACTTCGAGTTCGTCCGCGGCAAATCCAGCAAGCCGACAGCCGACAGACAAGCGGCTTGACAACTACAGATCCTTGATATCCCGTAATGTGCCAGTATTCGACTGATCTGTAACGCAGCTTGCACCCAAGAGTCCGCGACCGTCTGCAGTGTCGAGCGTCGTCCTGCATTTGTTCACATTGACACCACAGGCCCCGCCATCATCCTCCAGCCCTGGTATCTGCTGCTCATGGCGCCGGCCAATTGGCTCATTCGCCGCCGGCGGTTCCCGCTGTTCATTCGAGTTGCGGCACAACACGCGGTTGCGGCGGCGGCCCTCAAGACCAAAACCGTCGCCAGCGTGGTGAGATAACGCAGCATGGGCATGTGCGGTATCTTTGGGCCTCCAGCATCAACCGCGCATTCTGCCCTCCGTCTCGCTTTCATCGCTTCTGCGCCTCGGGCATTTCCCGGCTGTGACCCGTAATCCACTTGACCACGTCACACTGCCGCTCCAGCCGGGCCTCCACCGTAAACTCATCAGCCCTGCGCACCCCAGGCTTTTCAGCGGCAGCCTGGGCCGCCTCGCGCGTCTTCATCCGGATAGCCACGGTCATGGGCAGTGTGGGCTTGAATGGCCGAGGCCTGGCAGTGCGCAGCTTCTTGATGGCTTCAGCGACCTTGCGTGCAGTCAGACGCCGGGCCGCTTCGGCATCCAGGCCTGAAGCGCGATCGGCGGACTCGGCTCGCTTCACCGCCGCGGTTATGACGCCTGGAAACTGGCCCTCCGCTTCGCGACAACACGCCTCGTCGCCTTGCACCAGGATCAGCGGGATGTTCCAGTGGCCGGCGTAACAGGCCTCGATCCCGATCTCACCCACGCTCTGCCCGTTGATCCTGAAATCGGCCCAGTCGAGCGACCAGGCATGGGGGAGAAACGCGCCTTTCGTGCCCGCCTTGGCGTGATGGGCCATCAGCATCAGGCCGTCCACCGTCTCATCCAGACCGGGCATCCACCGGCGCTTGCCATCCTGGAGTCCGACGCTTCTTTCCAGGTACTCTATGCCAGGGTCAGCCAGCATCCGGTCGATGATGATATTGCCTCCGCCGTGATGGGTGTCGCAGACGATGAGTTGGCCGATACCCGCGTCCAGTGCGGCGCGGGAGGCGGAGTTCACGTCCGCGATCAGCAGATCGCGTCCCTCCTGAGCAATCTGCGGCCTGACTCCCTCCTCCCAATACCACGCCTGCTCGCGAGTGAACAGCCCGCTGGCTCCTTCCATGTCCCAGTGCACAAAGACCTTCATAGCCTTATCGCTCTTCGGCGCCGCCGCGGCTGCGGGCGCTGGCTGAACATCGATGGCGAACCTTTGAGTCGCGCTGCCGACCCGCTCGGTGCTCACGGAGACCACCTTCTCGTTTCCCCAGATAAGCACCTTCTCGTCCAGTTTCCGCACCTCGCGGTCAATGGTGGCAGTGACAACGACCTCCACTTTGCCGGCAGCGTCCGGCGTTCCCCAGAGCATGCCTGTGGCCTCGTCGAGCTTGAGCCATGCCGGCCCTTCGACGACGGCAAATTTCGGCTTCTCGATATCGAAGTAGCCTCTGACCTGCTGCTCGCCGTTCATTCGCGAACTGAGGTCGCCCAACGACCGGTTGGCGCACACATGGTAGCGGTATTCGGTCCCCATTTTGGCCGTCACCAGCGGCTTGCTGTAGATGACGGGCCGAGGAGCGGTTGCATAATCCGACGGCCCGCTGCGCTTGCCTTGCTGGTCGACCGCCACCACGCGGTAGTAGGTCTTGTTGGCGGCGGGGAGACTCACGTCGCTGCCCAACACTGTGAGTTCCGCCGCCGTGGTTTCAGTTATGAAGTTGGCCGGGAACCAGGGGTTCCAAGCGGCCATTTCCTGCTTGGTGACGCCCACAACACCCTGGCGTTTCTCATCGGCGACGGTGAAGCCCTTCTCGTCGCTGCCGTAGACTCGGTACTTGACTGGCGTGCGTCCTGCCGGGTTGAGTTTCCATCGCAGAATCCCCGTGCCTTTGGGTTGGTCGTAGTCCAGTGTCACGTCCAGGGGATAATCCGGCCCGCGCGGAGTGAAACTCCAGGTGCTGCTCCACGGCCCCCATACACCCTTTTCGTCCTTCGCCCGCACCCGCCAGTAATAACGCTGCCCGGGCGTCAGCAGCCCCGGCTGAGGCAGCGTGTACTGTGACTTGGCCGTGATCTTCTCCGCACCTCCGTCTTTGCTCTTCTCCCTGGTGGCGTCGGCCGTCCGGGAGATCAATTTGTAGAAGCTCATGGACAGCGGCATCTTCATGTCCGCCCGGCGGGACAGCTCAAAGTGATAGTCGGCGATGGCGTCGCTGTCGGGATCGACGGGGGCCGTCCAGCAAAAGACAATGTCGGTGCCGTTGGCTTCGCCGGCATCGGGCGGGAAGATCGCGCCCGGGGGCGCAAGCGGCGGCCTCGACGCAGACCGCTCCACCCAACTGTGCGTGATCCGCACCTTGCGCTCGCCGCTGGATTGGTCGCTGTACGTGAAGACGTTCTCACCGATAGCCATTTCCGGCAGCGCAAGGGGCGCCATCTGCACGTCATTTATGATCGCCAGCCGCCGCAGCCGTGCAGATCCCTCCAGTTGGCACTTGAGTTGATACTGGTAATAGGCAGGCCCTACGATGGAGAAGAACTTGTCCAGATTGTCCTGCACGGGCCGCCAGGTCCTGCCATCCTGGCAGATGAAGAACTTCATCCCCGCGCCTTCCGCTTCGATCCGCCCTCCCACGAAGACATAGGGGCTGCCCATGGCCCAGACGATCGTGGCCGTTTTGCCTTCTGCGGCGGCCAGACCGTCAGGACCGGGGACGATGTTCTCTACAGTCGTGGCCCCTTTCCGCCACGTCTCCTTGGAGAAGTCCGGACGATACTGCCACAACCCATCGTAGATGAGGCCTTCATAGGTCGGCATCGTTCGCAAGAACCCGTGATACTTGACCGGAGTGGTCTGCCCCCAGCGCCACACGATGGCCTCGCCCGGGCGCAGGACCATGTTCATGCTGGTGTCGGCCTTGCCGAAGCGCTCTCCCGTCACCGGGCCTTCAAAGCCATACAAAGCGGCCAGATCCGGGTCCGCCCACCAGTTGTCGGGAAAGAGGATTCCCTGCGAGTGGGTGCGTTTCACCAGGTCATGGTCGCGCACGAGGTCCTGCTCGCCGGCGACGGTCTGGTTGTCGCGCAGCAGATAGACGCAGTGCATATCGCCGTCGAAGAAATGCCAGCGGTCGTCGTAGAATGCCTGGGAGATGCAGTGCCCCACGGCCCGCGCCGGCGCCGCCCGCATCCCTGCCTGGCGGAACAGCGTGCCCAGGCAGATCGAGTCGTTGCCGCAGGTGTTATACCCGTAGCTGTTGAAGACCTTCACGGGATCGCCCAGTTCGTTGTTGTCTCCGGGAGAATGGTGGCGGTATTGGATCTCCTGGAACCACAGCGCGAAAGCCTTCTCGGCGTCGGTCATGCCCGGCGCGACCGCCGAGGATACGATCTCGCCAACGTTGCGGAAGTTGTTCCGGCCGTTGGAAAGCCACGGGTTGACGACGTCCGTGTCGCCCACGTTTTCCATCCGCACCGAACGGTTGGACTCCCAAGTCTGGAGGAAAGCCCCCTCGCGCGCCATCCCGCATCCCATCGGGGAGCGGCAATTTCGGCCGTCCATGGTGCCGCCTTGCTGAACCGTATACTGGTGCTGGGCTTTGGTGGTCAACTCGATGCGTGACCGGGCGACATCGGAAGGGTGCGTGTTGGTCGCCCAGGGCTTCGGTCCTTCGTCTGCCCCAGCTACCGACGCAAGAGCCGCAAAAAGAAACATGAGAATGTAGCGCACCATAGTCAATCCCTTCTGGTCCACGCCTACTTATTCCATCACTAGTTCCCGACCATCGCGACGTGGCTGATTCCGCTGCGGTTGAAGGAATCGTCGTAGCTCACGATGGCAAAACACCGGGCGCTGGCCGGGATTCCTGTGACCGTAAATGACTCTTTTGTGCCAGGGGCTGCGGGCACAGGCTCATCATTCACATTGGCGGATATCCACCAGTTGGTGACGGTCGAGTCGTTGTTCTTCGCGACCATCTCCAGAAACTTGGGGTAATCGACAATCGGCTTGTCCGAGCACTTGAGTTGGTATCGCACGACCTTGCCGCCGCCTTCATCGGCCGGCGCGGTGAAGCTCACGGTGGCCTTTGCCCCTGCTATGGCGACCTTCAAATCTGTGACGGCTCTTGGCGGCCGGTCGTCCTTGCGCTCATGTGACCAGATGTAGAAGGTCTTGCCCGTGAAGCAGACCGATTCGCCGTGCGTGCTGTAACAGTTGACCCACTGCCCGACGCCGCCGACGTTGTGCATGCGGGTGGCATTGTAGCCGCGGTGGCTGCCGTAGAACCAGAAGTCGTAGGCGCGCCGCTTGAGAAGCGGTTCGCCGCAGAAGAGGTATGCCCGGGCACAGACATCCGGATGGAATCCGGCCAGGTAGCCGTTGATCGGCTCTCCTTCGCCATCCGTCACACCCTCGGGAATGTTCCAACTGTGGCGGTCCCAGGCGAAACCCTTGACCGGAAAGTCCACAACAAACCGGCCGTAGGCGAGGTTGCCGTGCTTCTCCTGATAGAGCACGTGCGCGGCCGCCTGGCCGTAGGCGATCATCCAATCCAAGGCGTCCTCGTTGCCGGCGATGCGCCAGTAGGTTCCCATGGCGCGAGAGAGCGGCGGGAACATCCAGGTATGCGGATCGACCACCGGACGCCATCGGGCGCCGGTCTTCGGGTCGTGGAGATACCCCTGCTGATCGAGGGTGATGCCCAACTCCTTCATCTTCGCGATCCCCTTCGGCCCGACCTTCTCCTCCAATTCCTTCATGCTCACCTTGCCGGGCCCGTTGACGAATCCGCGAGGCTCGGGATCGCGCCGCTTCAGAAACACGCTGGCCAGGTAGTCGCTGGCCTCGACCACGAACGGATCGGTCGGCACGCACAGCCGCACGGCGTTGGCCACGTAACACGAGCGAGTGAAATCGCGGGAGAAATCGGCCGGTTTGCCGGGCGATTTGCCGAAGGCTCGCTTCTGGGTGTCGTCGTTCTGCTCGACGCAGTCGATGGCGGCCTCCAGGGCGTCGCGATCGCCCGTGAGCAGAAACCACTCGGCCAGCCCTTCTCCCCAGTTGTGGCAGTAGCATTGTTTGGCGTTGCCCAGGAACCAGAAATCGAGCGCAGCCGGCTTGGTGAAGGGCGGCTGGCATTTGCTGGCGTCGGTCCAGGGTGCGGCCGGTGCACTGTTATGCAGGCCGGTGATCGCGTCCTTGCCGCGCTGAGGGCGGTTGCCCAGCGGACCGCCCATGAGCCACCACACGCCGCCGTCCTTGTAACGCCAACCGTCGGTACGCCAGGCTTCCAGGTCCATGAAGTAGTTAGCCCAAACCGAGGCGGCGTCGTAGAACGAGCGATGGCCGGTGCGCAGGTACATGAGCAACAGCGAGTCGAGCGTGTCCTGCTCGCTGGTGTAGTGATTGTCGTCGCCGCCGGTCCAGCGCGACATGTTCGTGAACATCGGGGCTGTGCCCTGGGGGAGCTTCGATGGATCGTACTTCCAGCCCCACTTGTCATAGCAGGCGATCTCGTCGGCTCTCGTCCCAAATTGGCCGACGGCCAGCGCCTCGCTCTGGAAGTACCACTCCAGCGGCGCCATCACGTGCGCCCGGCCGCGAGCCAGCTTCGCCCTTAACGAAAGCTCCGCGACGGCCGCCGGGGCCTGGAAGTCCAGAACATACTCCGATGACAGGTGCGAGCAGTCCATCAGCAGGCGGTGTTTGTCAGAGAAAGGGCTCTCGGTGCCTTCCAGGGGCTCGGTGATTCCGCTGAGCACGATGGCGTTCCTTTTCACGGCCAGCCGACGTGGAGGGTCCTCAACAAAACAAAGGTCAGTGACGAAAACGCCGCTGCCGCCGATCCTGGCGGCGATCCAGCCTTCGGAGACATCACCTTTGCCGGAGCTTGCCCAAAGGTCCTTATCCGTAGCGACGGCTTTGGCGCCACCGGGCCCGATTGCGCCAGGCGTTTCGTGCAGCCACTTGGCGTTGCCCAGCGCATCTTCACCGTGGATCGCGGCCTTCACCACACGCATCGACTGCTGCATCCAGCAGGGGACGGCCGCCTCGCCTGGCCTGCTGGTTCCAACCAGCGCCCCGGAGGCATCACCTGCCAGCCTCAGCTCGATGGAGGAATCCCTGATCAGCCGGTAGCAGTAGTGCTGTTCGTTGGAGTTCGCCAGGGAGTATTTCACGTGCACATCGGAGCGGCCGGCCCAGGCGGTGATGCGCGCGATGTAGCGCATCCGCGTCTGGTCGTCGCCCGCAAAGAACCCCTTCACGCAGACGGTGGCGCGCATCGGACCGGAGTACTCAACCACGATGCTGGACGGTTTGTCGGCGATGTAGCGATGTGGCTCGCGATCCGCGTTGGTGACCTCTGTGTAGCCGACTTCTCCTCCGCCGGCGAGCAGCTTGCCGCCGGCCTCCACGGCGGAGAACAGGCTGAAGGGATTGTCCTTTGCGATGGCAAACCTGATCTTGCCAGTATCGACGGTCACGCCCGAGGCGTCGTCGGTCACCTTCAGCGGCGTTGCCGGTATCGCGGCAGGCGCGATCGCTTTGAGGACGAATTCCCGCTTCTGCCTGGCACCCAGGTCCGTCTGGAGATCAACCAGCACCCAGCGAAGGTATCCTTTCTCATCGACGACCAGCGGCAGAACCTGTGCGAGCACCTCCTGACCGGCGGCATAGACCGCGAACGGCTGATCCTTTTTGAATGTGCCCGCGGGCAGCGGAATCCCGCCGGACGCGGGTTCGGCCGATCGGGGCAAACCCGACGGCTCCTCGACCGTCACTCTGAGGCCAAATCCGCCGGCCAGAGCCGGGAAGCTGGCCAGCATCACGATCAAACCCATCAGGCGAGAGGACACGGCAAGTGCTCCTTCCGGATTGGCCTCCAAAAGCATTTACCAGGGAATGACATGCCCGTGGCCACGATTGCGACGCGAAAGCCAACGGGGACAACGTCACCCCATCCTGGCCGATATGATCTGGAGACCAGGACTTGAACGCGATATTGAAGTAGGAATGGCGCGGATGCTGAGGCGCACCGCCTGGAAAATGCCAGAGGAGGCGATCGTGGACGCTGCTGCTGATCGTGCCTGACCGTCGCTGGCGTTCTGCTGGCAACGGCCATGTTCACCCAGCAGCGTCGCTGCTCATCACCGTCACGCGTAGGACAGTACGATGGGGGATGCGCAGTCGTCATCTTGGCGGTTCCGCATTGGAGCTCTCTGTCCAGCCGCCTTGGCGTTCATCTGACCCGATACACATGGACGCACGGGTGGCGCTCCCGGCCCAGGGGGAAGCAGCCCGGCGCGTACAGGTATAGCAGCTTTTCCTCCTGGTCGAAACACGACCCCGTCACAGCCGCGTCCGGCTGCGGCGTGCCAACTGGCGAGATGGGATACGACACCTTCGCCATGGAATGGGGCATGACGGTCCCCACCTTCTTTGTCCCCTTTGCTGTCTGGCCCAGGTTTTTGGGATGGTAGAAATACCACCAGTGGGCGGCCCCGGCGGAGTAGATCCCGCCGTAGTCATATCCGGTTCGGCCGGTGGCCAGCTTGACGAAGGCAACGTAACCCTGTTTGTCCGGGAGATCGATGAATACCCCGCTACGACACCAATCATTCATCGTCCAGTATCCCTGGCTTGGGCCATCCGGCACATGATGCCAGATCCCGCCAGGCGCCTGGCCATAAAAGTAATCGCCATCTCTCGGTGCGGCGGCGGGATCCGCGTACGCCAGCAACTCAACCATGTCCACGGTCGGGCTCGCCGGGTCGGGCTCGGCGACCGCGGCCAGCGCCGGCCCGCGGCTGCACGGAGCGCAGATGCTGTAGTAGCCGCCGAACCCGAGGGCCAGCGTGTGTCCTCCAGTGTACTGGTCGGCGAATTCCTTCGGGAGTTTTGTCACGCCGCCCCAGTACGACTTGTAATGGCCAGCCATCGGCTTGGGGATGAACCAGAAGCCCAAGTGCGTGATGGCGCCGTCGTCCAGCCTGGAGGCGGCCAGCACAGGCACGGGGTCACCTGTTCGGTACCCATGGTAGTAGCTCCAATACAAGGTCCTTTTGCCTTCCTCCCAACAGAAGCCGCCGTTGGGAGCCACTTCCTCGATGTCACCCGTCCTGGGGATCTTGATCCGCAGGGTCCCCCAGATCTTCTTCACCTGGGCGACGCGCAACGGCCCATGATCGCCGTTCTCGAACTTCACCAGACCGGGAATCTCCACCTCGAAGAGCGCCTGGCGGGGATGGGTGAAATTCAGGAACAGCCGTTTGGTGCCATCCTTCATCTTCCGCAAGGCCAGCCCGCTTTCTGAAAAGCCTGCCCCGCCTTCCCCCACTCGCTCAGGGACCTTGAACGAGCCGGCGTATTCAAAGTCGTCAATGGTCAATAGCCTCTTCTCAGAGGGGTCCTGTTCTGGCGGGGCAGGCGGAGTCAACGCCGGCCTCTGCTCCACCTTGATTACCCGTGGCGCCGTCGACTCCCCAAAGTATTCGGTCTTGCCATCCGGCGTACGCCGCGCCAGTCGCCACTTGAACGCATGCTTTCCGGGAGTGCTGGGTGCTTTCAGATAGGAGACAAAGGTGAATTCCTCTTCCGGCTTGGCGCTGTTGCCTTGACGCATGTAGACAAAGTGCGTGCCCCAGGTCGTGTTATCCTCGGGGTTCTGGGAATGCAGGATGGCCTGGTTCTGCCCCTCCCAGGCAACGCTGCCCGTGTTTCTCATGATGACCTTAGCCAGGAACACCTGGTCCGTCAGGACCGTCTCGGGGATTTCCATCCTGACGAATTTGGCGTCCCATTTCAGCCGCGCAGATGGTTCCGCGGCCCAAACGCCGCTCATTGTCGCAACCACTGCAAGAAGAGGAATCATCGTTGAAATGACTGGATTCCGCTGCTGCACCATCATGTGGTCTCCTCTCACCACTTGACCTGGCAGGTCTCCTCTGCGCCCAGGTCCGATGAACGTCGAACACCCGGCGGTTGTTCAACGAGCACGCGCCTACGCTCGAACCGGCGCCTGGGTGAAGGTCGGTGTTGACATCGCGGCTTTGGCCGACCATTCGACGGTCTCGATGTCCACCATGGTGTCGGCGATCGCCTTCGTCATCTTGTTCTCGATCATAGCCAACCGCTCCTTCTTACACAGTACCAGCAACCTCTGAGCAAGGCGATGGTAGATGAAGATGTTGGCCCGCGCCGACGATCTACGGGGTGGTGTCTGTGTGCAAGGGAGAACGCGATGAAGAGGAAATGGATGAAAGCCGCAACAGCCATGGCGGCCGTGGCCGCTCTTTCCATCGGTTTGGCTTACGCCGCCGAAGAGACGGCCGAAGCCCTGACCCAGAAGCTCTGGCCCAGGCAGCGCATCGAGGAGGCGCTTCGGGCGGTCGAACAGCAGAAGAAGGACGGCCTGCTGAGCGATGCGGGCTACGAGAAGCGTAAGAAGGCGCTGGAAGAGCGCCTCGCGGGCCGATTCAAGCCCGAAGCTCTCTCCGTGCAGGACCCGCCTCTGAACTTCATCCAGAACGGCGGCTTCGAGCAGATCAACAGGAATTCCGCGCCCAATCGCAGCCGTTGGCTCTGGTGGGGTGGATGGGACTGGGGCGGGAACTATGTGAACATGTGGGAGGACCGCCCCGCACACGTGCATTCGGGCAAGTACTCCGCCCGGATCGAGTGCAAGGGCGAAAAGGGCCGTATCGGCATCAGCACACCGCCGCTGCCGGTTGTCCCGGGAGCCACCGAATACAAGCTCACGCTGTGGACCAAGGGCGAAGGTGACAACGAGCTCTTCGTCAACTTCGAAGAAGGCGTGACCGGCACACTCCGCGAAAAGATGCCGGCAGAGTGGAAACAGGTCACCGTCATCGGCAAACCGCAAGGCGACAAGAAGACCTACCAGGTCTACCTCTATGTGACCGGCGGCGGCACGATCTGGATCGACGACGTGGCGCTGGTACCCATCGGCGGCAAGATGGAAGATTGATCTCAACCATCCAGCCAGGAGGAGTGCATCTCATGCAACACTCAGACTCAAACACGAGAAATATCATGGCCAGATACATCCTGTTGGCCGGCCTGGCGCTCACCCTGTGTGCGGCGGGCGCCTCCGCGGTGGAGCTGGACCTGTTCGTCACCGACTACAACGAGAACCCCTCTCCCGAGCAGAAGCCCATCGTGGGCCGGGCGATCAGCTACCCCAACGCCGAGGAGGTAACGGTCAAGGTTGGCGGCAAGACCCACACCTACAAGTTTCCCTCCGCCGTCGCCATCAGCCCCGAGATCGAGGGAAAGAACCCTCGCGAAGCCAGGATCTTCGCCTCTCTCGGCGAATACGAGCCCTTCAGCTTCCTGTTGCGGCCCAGGGAGAGCATCGAGCAAGTCATGATCACCGGGGGCGATCTGAAGGGTCCCGCCGGCACCATCCGGGCCGCCAACGTCGTCATCACCAGCCTCGAGGAGTTTCACGGGGGCGGGCGCCAGATCCTCATGGCCCTGGGCAAGCCCTGGAACATGTCGGCGTACGCGGCCGAGTTCTTCTGGTGCACGGTCAAGGTCCCCGATAATGCCAAGCCCGGCGCCTACACCGGCGAAGTCACCGTTACCTCCAAGGGCCAGAAAATCGGTGCCATCTCCATCGTTCTGGACGTTCTGCCCATCCAGCTCGAAGACCCGCCCTTTGGCTTGGGCTACAACTACTCTCATCCCAAGGACATGAAGGCCCTGGAAGCCCATCTGGCCGACATGCGTGCCCACGGAATGACCACGGTGGCCGCCCTCTACAACTTCCATCTGCCGGTGTACGACAACGATACCACCGAACTGGGCGAGTTCATCGAAGCCTACAAGAAGGCGGGCTTCCCCAGCGTCTTCTACTTCGCCACGCCGATGGACCTGGAACTGACCGAACTGGCCGGGTTCGGCGGCGTGGACAGCCGGCGGTTCCAGCAGAAATATATCAACGTCATGCGGGCCCTTCATCAGGAGGCGAAAAAGCACGGCGTCCCGACGGTCTTGAGCATCGGCGACGAATTCACCAACCGCGCCGTCGAGGGCGTCAAGATCGCCGGCAAGCTGGCCAAGCTGACCTGGGAAGAGCTGCCCGAAATCGCCACCACCAGCGACATGAACGGGTACATGGAAGTCATGGCCATGGCGCCTTACCTGAACATCGCCACCTTCAACAACGGCTGGGACGGCGCCGACCATCACAACAAGGGCCGTCACCTGCTGAACCGGAAGTTCCTGCAGGAGCTGCAGAGCAAGACGGGAGCCATCCCCTGGTTCGTCAACGCCGGCACCGGCCGATTCCCCTATGGCCTGTTCTTCTGGAAGATGACCAAGTACGGCGTCCGCGGCAAGGTGGAGTGGTATTACAGCCTGGGCAAGAACGAACGCGGCTCGGTGGTACGCGTTGACGGCGCGAATGTCTGTCCCACTCTCGACTACGAGCGCAGCCGCGAAGGCATCGACGACCTGAAGTATCTCTGCAAGCTCGAAAAGCTCATCGATCAAGCCAAGAAAACCAACAAAGCCCGTGAGCAAGTGGCAAAGGCCGAAGCCGTTCTCAAAGGCATCTTCGACGCAATCGCCGATGACTGGACAATCTACGACTCCGGCACGCGGTTCTCCATCGATGGCTTCGGCGTGGTCGATCCGGAAAAGGCCGCATCCCTCGGCCAATTGAACTCCACCCGCGAAGCGCTCGCCCAGCAGATCATCCAGCTTCAGGCAGCCCTGGCGAAGTAGGTCGATCAGGAGTACCAATGCCGCGTACATCAAAGTTCGTTCATTCCATGTGTGGGACCCAATTGGTCTATGTCGCCGTCGTTGTGATCTGCGGCGGAGTCTCGATGCTGCTGGCGGATGACGGCAGGTCAGCGCCGAGCAACGTGCCCGGCCGCGAGTTCCCCAAGATTCATGATGACCTGCGAGTCACCTTCCGCGTAAGCGCGCCCGATGCCCAGAAGGTGCGGGTTGCTCCGCGCGGGGACGACAACGGCTTGGGCCGTGGCCCCTACGATATGCAGCGCGACGCCAGCGGTGTCTGGACCGTCACCACGCCTCCTGTGCGCCCTGGGTTCCATTACTACGAGTTGGTCATCGACGGCTTCCGCTGCAATGACCCCAACAGCGAGACGTTTTTCGGCTGGGGCCAGCAGACCAGCGGCCTGGAAGTGCCCGACGCGAAGCTCGACTTCCATGAGGCCAAGAACCTACCGCACGGAGAAGTTCGCACACTGTGGTATCACTCGAAGGTCACGGGCCAACTTCGCCGCGCGTTCGTCTATACGCCACCGGATTACGATGCTCAGTTGCAGCGGCACTATCCGGTGCTTTATCTCCAACACGGAGCTGGCGAGAGCGAGCGGGCCTGGTCAGCGCAGGGGCGAGCGGGTTTCATTCTGGACAATCTGCTGGCTGCCGGCCAGGCCAGGCCGATGCTGGTGGTGATGGACAACGGATATGCCACGCCGATGGGCATCGCCAAGGAGGGGACCGGCCGGGTCAACGCATTCGCGGACGTGGTGGTCAAAGAGCTCATCCCGACGGTTGACGCGAGGTACAGAACGATGCCGCAGCGGGAGCATCGCGCCATCGCGGGCCTTTCGATGGGCGCCGGGCAGGCGCTGGCGATCGGACTGGCGAACCTGGACATGTTCGCCTCCATCGGCGTATTCAGCGGAGGAATGCGCAACTTCGATCCGCGGGTCTCATATGCAGGTGTGTTTGCGGACCCCACGACCGCCAACAAGAAGATTCGCCTGCTTTGGATGGCATGCGGCACCGTGGATGGCGGCTATGCTTCCCTGAAAGCGTCGCACCAGGCTTTGCAGGCTTCCGGCGTCCAGCACGTCTGGTTTGAATGCCCGGGCACGCACGAATGGCAGGTGTGGCGCAAATGCCTCCACGAGTTCGCGCAGCGACTGTTTCCGAAGTGAGATACAGCCGACAAGAGCCGACTGAGGAGGAGCCGATGACCATGCCCATATTGCTCGTGGCAGCGGCAGTCTTGACGGAGCCGCGATTCGTTCGTCACGACATCGCCGAGTATCCCGGCGCTTACCAGGTCGCCGTTGCCGACCTCAACGGCGATGGCAAGCCGGATGTTTTGGCCCTCTCGACCCAAGCAAACCGCGTCGATTGGTTCGAGAACCCCACCTGGCATCGGCCCCCCTGCTCAGGTGGCAAAGAAGGATGAGTGATGTGACAATGTCATCGGACATTCTGGACAGGCTGCGAGACGGCGCGTTTTGCATAGAGAACGCGACGCAAGACGCCGCCTTCACGTTACGTTCACATCGCCCATCTGGCAAGCGCACCGCAGTGTCCGAGCAACGACAATGGGGGCAATGGTTCCGGCCTGGAGGAAGCCGATGATTCAGACTTTTGGCCACATACGACGGCAATTCCATGGTATAGTTCATTATCAGTCCATTATTGGACCGGGCGCCGTCACGATCATTACCAGGAGGCACCATGCGATCGCGTTTCTTCTCTTGTGCGATTCTTGTGCCCGTTGTCGCGTTGTCCGCGAGCCCTGCAGCGGCTCAATCCGCTTCTCTCATCACGGACGCAGTGACCGGCCTGCCGCCGATGTATCCCTCCTACCTCACTATCTTCGACAATCAACTCTACTTCCGGGCCAGCAACTACCCTGGGGGTACCGACAGCGAACTCTGGCGATCCGACGGGGTCAAGGCCGAGCGTGCGGCGGATGTGCTGCCCGGGCCGAACGGCTCATCGCCGGCGTACCTGACTGGCTTCAACGGCGTTCTTTATTTCCAGGCCACTGGCGCCACCGGCGCCAGCCGGCTTTACCAGTTTGATCCCGTCACGAGTGCGGCCGGGCTGGCTCCCGGCTCGTCTGCCAATGCCAGCGTTCCGGATGAATTGACGGTGTACAACGGCAATCTGTACTTCCGCGCCAGCAAGTTCTCCGGGCCGAACATCGGCACGGAACTCTGGAAATTCGACGGGGCCACACAAACCTATACCGATATTTACCCCGGAGCCGGCAACTCCTACCCGCAGCATTTCATCGGATACAACGGCCTTCTCTACTTCAACGCCAACGGCCCGGCCAATCCCGGCACCGAACTGTATCGCGCCAACGGAACGGCCGTCGCCAACGCCGCCAACATCTACCCGGGCAATGGGTCCAGCCCCGAGAGCTTCTGCGTGTACAACGGCAAGCTGTTATTCTCTGCCAACGACGGCACGCACGGCCGGGAACTGTGGTCGTACGACAGCGTCAGCAACCAGGCGGTGCTCGCGGCGGATATTGTCTCCGGTGGGCAGAATTCGTCCTCGAACCCCGGCGGGCTGGCTGTCTACAAGAGCAAGGTGTACTTTTCCGCCACCGACGGCATCCGCGGGTACGAACTCTGGTCGTTCGACGGTACCGCGGCCAAGATGGTTGCTGAGATCAACCCGACGCCCGATCCCGGGAATGGCGACGACCGGATGATCGATTCGAGCCCCGCTGGACTCACGGTGTTCAACAATATTCTCTACTTCTCGGCCAACGACGGCACGCATGGCCGGGAATTGTGGTCGTATGACGGTTCGCAGGCGCGGATGGTGATGGACATCAATCCTGGTCAGTACGGCTCAGAGGTATCGGAGTTGATCGTGTTCCGCGACTCACTCTACTTCTCGGCTGACGACGGCTATGACCCTGGGCTGCGCAGCCTGCAGACCAAGGTGTACGCCATGGTCGTACCCGAACCCGGACTGATCGCACTGGTGCTGCCGGCGGCTTTGCTGCTGCGGCGCCGGCGGCAGTAACGATACTCTGCCGCTGGAGCAGCCCCCGCACGTATGCACGCCACCAATAGGGCCGCCCCCCAGAGACCCCGGATCAGGCCTCGCTCATGGCAGGGCGCGCAACGGCAGCGTGTTCGTCCCGGTGGTTCGTGTAGGCCATCCAGGCTATCACTGACAGTGTCTGCGTCGCCCGCAGAATGCCCTGCACTGCTCGACAGCTCGTCGTCAGGGCAGGGATCCAGCATCACCTCAGCAGAATGCCGCGCTACGAATGATGCATCACCATTACCCACTCCTCTGGTAGCTCCGGATGCTCCGCTTTTTCCGCCGCCAGATGCCCTCGCTCGCCTGTCTCCAGCCGCTCATGAGACTGCTCCCCACCCAGATGTACGTCCTGCACGCGTCGCAAGCCACAAAATGAGCCCGGCCGATGTTGAACAGCCGCGATTCTGGCCCGTGCCCGCATTTCACCTCGCAGAAGCGTTCGCCCATGTTGGAGTTGCCGAGCTGCACCCCTGATGATTGCTTTCTGTCCATCACGCATCACGACTCCGGATTACCGCCTACGGGCGGTTCGCCGACCCTGGTGAACCGCCCGAGGGGGGCACCTCAAGGCCGAGGGCTTCGCTCTAATGCCCTGTGATCGGTGCAAGGCCATGAATTGGCCGGCCTGGAGCACGCGGTGAAAACTCCGGGGCCAAAGGACCCACATCGCAGCCGGGCTGCGACAACGCTGCCAACCGGGGGTAACAGAATCCGCACCGAAGGACATAAGGAGTTTCTGGACGTGGTGAATGGAATCGTCCTTGGCAAACCCAGCAACCGGGGCATCGACTCGATGCACAGCTTTATGCTCCTGCGTCACGGGTACGTGGTGGCGGAGGGGTGGTGGTCGCCCTATTCCGCCGAGTCGAACCACGCCCTGTATTCTTTGAGTAAGAGCTTCACTTCCACGCGTCCGCAGGAAGGCTCCGGCTCGGCCGCGAAAGTGCTCGGCACGAGGTACGTGTTCCCGGCCAACGACCGCAAGTTGGAATCGCTCACGCTCGCGGGCGATGGTAAGGACGGCGCAGCGACCCTCATCACGCGAATCGACGGCGTCGAACGACGCATCGCCTGCGGCCGCGGCACATGGCAGAAGGCGCGGATGGCATGGGGCCAGCTATCCGAGCAGCCGGTGGCGGCGAGTGGCGCGTGGACTGCGGATGACACGTTCACGGCCAGGCTCTGCTTCTACGAGACGCCTTTTGTCGTTACCGTGACCTTGAAGTTCGTCGGGCAGGAGTTGCGATACAATTCAGAATCGAATGTGGGCTTCGGCCCAACGCGCGAACCACAATTGGTCGGCAAGGCTCAGTAGGCCTGACAGCGTCCGGGCGATAGATACCGGGGGAATTGCGCTCATCGCCTGTGATCGCATGCCCCGGTTCAGAGCGCACGCGAAGCCGACGAATTCGTCTGCGTGGGCGGCTTCCGACAGGCCTGCACACCGGCTACCCGACCTTGCGCTCGACTAAAGCGCCTCGCAGACCACCCGGAATCCGACGTTGAACACCCGCTGCCACGGCCAATAGCTGATCCGACAGCCCGAACGCGCCAAGTCGGCGCGGTCGTACCATGAGCCACCGCGAACCACTTTCCGCGCGCCCGGGGCAGCGTGCCGCGGATCGCCGGCGTTGAACGGATACGGCAGATAGGCGCCGTTGGTCCATTCGGCCACGTTGCCGTGCATGTCGAGCAGGCCCCAACGATTGGGTCGATACGACCCCACTGCCGCCGAAACCGTGCTTCCGTCGTCCACCTGATCCACCGCCAGGAACGGCCTGACTTTCTCCATGCCCTGACACAGATTCAGGAGAGCGACGTCGGCCAAGTTGGCAAAGGCCGCCGAGTCGGCGCCCATCGGGCCGTAGCTTAGAGCCGTGTCTGTGCCCGCCCGGCAAGCCCATTCCCACTGCGCCTCGTCCGGCAATGCGAACTTCCTGCTGGTCCGCTGCGAAAGCCAACGGCAGAATGCATTGGCCTGGTCCCAGGACACCCGGCAGACCGGTTGTTTGGGCTGGTCGAGCAGTTGGAAGTCGCTGCGGCTCCACCGCAGCCACATCTTGCCCTCGTCGCCGCTCTGATGCGCCGGGTCAAAGCAGGCATATTGCTGATTCGTCACTTCGACCTTGCCCATCCACAACGGCCGGTCGATTTTCACTTTGCACACAGGCTTCTCATCGGCGTACCCCGTCGCGTCACCCATGGCAAGTTCCCCCGCCGGAATCAGCACCAACTGCATCCTGACGCCTGCGGCCAACTCAATCTCCAGTTGTGTGGAGGCACTGGCATTGGCCTGTCGCCGCTTCGCTTCATCAACGCTGAACGGCCAGCCGGAAACCCGGACCGATCGCGATGGACGTTCCTCGGGCGGCGGAATCACGGGAATCACGGGTTCACGCGCGTCCTCCGGAATCGCCTCGGGATCTTCCTCGATTCCCCCGTAGCGCCGCGCCATTTCGATGCGCCGCACGCGGCACTGCAACGCCGTGGCATTCCCCCTGGCCGAGGGGATCTCCAGCCACGTGCCATATGCCGGAGCGTTCAGGTCAATCCACGTCACCAGACGGTCCCAGGCCTCGGCGTCGATCTGGACGTTGTGATGGCCCTTGCGGAGCATCTGAACCAGTGGATTGGTGTCGGCATGGTAATCGGCAGGGGGGAGCAGTTGTGGGTTGCCTTCCAGGCCCGGACTGCGAACGAACCGCCGCAGCGCATAAAACGACGGCGGAAACAGAGCGTCCGACAACGGCAGCACTCGCGGATCGGCCCGACGAAGGTCCGGCGTCATCTTGCTTCCGGCATGTTGCTGGTCATCGTGGCAGCCCACGCAGTACTTGTCCAAAACAGGCTGCACCTCGCGGTCCCAACTGAATCCCCGGCTACGTCCGTGCCAGGGTGCGATTTGTGAAGGCGGCCGGGCCAGCGCGCTCGGGCGTCCCGTCGTCGGAGTGAGGTTGGCATCTTCGTGGCAACCGACGCACGACACCACCTCCCCAGGCATCGCCGTAAACCAGCTCCGCATCAACTGCAGCGCCTTGCCCTCGGCATCCAGCGGCTGCACCGATATCGGCGTGTTCGCCGGCACCGTGAAATACGCCGAACCATCCTCCGCGACCGGCACCGTGCCAAGGACTCTCCGAATGTCCCACGGCCCATCCATCCCAATGTAGTCCTCGATCCCCGATGTCCCGTAGTAGTTGAAGTGGTAGGTGAACAGCCGCAGCCTCTTCACCGCGCCGCGCGGAATGCCCTTGAGGCCATTGCCGGCGTAGATGTCGGACAGGTACACCGTCCCCTCGCGCGACGCCAGGTTCACCCGATCCGGAATCACCCGCGGACGCGGCGTCTTGCGCACCGGCACTGGCTCAAACAGCACATAACCGTCCGTCTCATGCAACAGAACCATGTTGTCGAACACGTCAACCAGATAAATGCCCCACCGCGAGTCCTTCGTCGGCTGGCAGGATACGAGGAAGTACTTCTCGCTCAGCGGGTACGGGTGAAGGAATTTCGGCCAGGAACCATCCACCAGCCCATCCACCATGACTGGCTCGACACTCTGGCCCCGCCCCGGGATCCGCTGCACCACCCCATCCGCCTGCCGCCGGCCCTTGCCCACATCGAACAGCACCAGCTCGCCGGCTCTGGCCGTCCCATGATGTCCCGAAATCACCCCCACGAACTTCGCATCGTTGTCGGGGACGGGCTTGGCATAGAAAATCCGGTTCGGCCAGTAGCCGCTGCTCGCGTAGAACGCCCTCTGCTGCGTGCCGTCCGGGTTCATCGTGAACAGCCGGGCGCTGAATGCGTGCGCAATGTCGGTGTATTCCCAACGCGTATAAAGAACGCGCCCGTCGCTCATCATCGTCGGATAGAAATTATGGTCCTGATCGAAGCACAGCCGCCGGACTCCTGATCCATCGCTGTTCATCACGTGCAGCGTGGACACTTCGTCCAGACGCCGCTCGCAGGGCACCGATTGAAAACACGACGACGAGCCAAACACAATTCGGCCGTCGGGAAGATAGCAGGCGTCATAGCTGTCAATGTCCTTCTCATCCCCGGGCGTCACCTGCCGAAACCCCTGACCGTCCACGCCAGTTTCAAAGACCTGAAAACGGCTGTGACTGCCAATGGAGGAGAACAGCAATCGGCCGGCGTCAAAGTGCAGTTTGATGTCGCCGACATACACCGGATTCACGGGTCGAAACACCGTCGTCATCCCCCCATCCGGTCGGACGGGCGACAACACCGCGATTTCATTGTCAAATGCGATCTGCCGCAAAGCGCCAGTACCCTGGAAGTTGGTCGGCAAGCCGTTCAAATGCCCAACAGCATCATTCGGAAACGGCATCCGCAACGCGGGCTGCGGCTTCATTCCCCGCGCGTCCCTTCGCTTCACCAGCAACAGCCGGTCGAAATCCAGCAGCCGATTGGCCAGCAACGCCTCCGTCTGCAGCGCCTCGAAGTCCCGCACTACCGCAACAAGACGCTCGATGTCGATGATCCGCCCGTCTGCTGCCCGTGCGGCAGCGACCGCCTTCCGCAATTCGTCGATCCGCCCGAGATACGCCAGTCCTTTCGGATACCTGGCGCCCTGAGTCCGCGCCAAATCCTCCACCGCCAGCCGCAAAGACCGGAGATTCGAGTCCTTCCATCGGCCCAGTGTCTGGTCAATGTCCCTCGAACGGTAATAGACTCCACGTACCGCGGTCAGATCGGCCGCCGTTGTCGCCTTCCTGGCCAGTTCGCTCGCCTGGCCGCCGAAACCAGCCCTGCTCGCACCGGCATACCGCCCAGCCAGCACGCTCACGTTGCCAAACGCCCAATCCAGCGCCCAGATCCCATCCTCTCGCTCCCAGGCCATTTCCCGCCTCGATCGCGCATCCGGAAAGTCCCGCTGCACCAGCCTCCACAATCTTTCACGCTGCGGATCACCCGACTTCGACGCGGCTTCCGGCGACGTGGAAAAATAGAATCCGCTGGGCCCGCTGTGATCGCGTATCTTCACCAGCAACTTGTTCTCCCCCGCTACCAGGTCCAGCTTGGCCTGATCCTGGTTAGCCGCCGCGCTGCGCGCGACATCCCTCGATACGACCTTCTTGCCGTTCAGCCAGACAACCATGCCATCGTCGCTGCCGAAATATCCCGTGATCGTCGTTGGCGCCTTGACGGTGACGGTCCGATACAAATACGCGGCTACCTCATTGCCCTCATCCAAATCATAGTGCACCACTCCATCGACCCACTCCGGATGGGCGGTCCACCGCAGGTTGCCGTACGATCTGGCCAAGTCCACTTCCGTCTCCGGCGGAAAGGCTTCTGCGAAGGCACTCTTGCCGGCCGAGTGAAACGGCCCAATGTGATGCCACGGACCCCACTGCTCTGCCGGGCCTCCCGATGCCGCGGCAAGCTCAGCTTTCTGCCGAGCCAACCCGTCGATGCCCGCCGCCATCGTCTCGTGCCAGGTTGCCTTCTTCGCATAGATCGCCGACGGCCCTTCGCCGGTCGCCACGACGCTGCACTGCGCAAATGACACCCGCGAGTCGCCCGTCGCCGCATTGCCGGAACACCCCACCAGTGCCGGATATCCGATCACCTCCGGGCTGTAATCCCTCCAGGTCACCATCCAGTCCGCCGGCTCCGCATCGCCGTCGAGCCACGCCTTGCCCTTCATCTCCCCCGCGGTCTTGTGCAGCTTCATCCAGTACCACTTGCCCGTCGCAAACGGAAAAACACGACTCGGTCCCCAGGCGACGTAGTCATGCATGAACTGCAGCCGCCCCTGATGGAAAATGAGGTTCAATCCGTTCCCGCTCTGCGCGTCAGAGCAGCAACTAATGCCCGCGCGAGACCATTCGTTGCCCTTCCACGAGTCGATACGCAGTTTGGCGACCACCACGATGCCCGTTGACAGATCCTCTGCATCGCCGACCACGAGCACGACCTTATTCGGGTCATCCGACCCCGCGTCCATCTGCCAAAGACAGTCTTCCTTGACTTCCCACTTCCCCCCAACGATCCGCAATTGCCCGCTCAAACCATTCTCGAAGGTGCAGGAGAAAACCTCCTTGCCGGCTGCGGCGGCGACCGCTCCCTTGCTGCCTTGGACGTAGAGCACCAGCATCGTAGCGAACACCACAGCCCATATGACCATGGATGGCCGTCTGAATCCGGTGCGATGGCCGCCGGTCAGCGGATGTCGGCGACTCGATGCGATCATCAACAACGATTCGAGGTTCGATCCGAGATGCATATCTCACACCTCCGTCGACGCGCAGAATGGATTGCGTGCTCCACTTGCCGGGTTCTCGCGGTGCCCATGCTTTCAGCATCCGACGGAGAGGATCGTCTGTCAATGTGACCAAGCTCCCGCCGGTGGGTAGACGGATCGCCTCAGAGACTCCGCACAGTCCATGCTATCACTGCAAAATCGGCTCTGTTGAGAGCAGTTCACCAGGAGCGTGACCTGTGGACCCTTCCTCTGCTGCAACGGCATTGACGCCGGCAGATCGGTTGGTTCTTCCGGAGATCCCGACATGATCCGTCATCGGGGTTGCCACATCTGCTTCTGCTTCAACAGTCCGACCATGGCCTCGCCGAACGCTCTACCGATTCGGCAGTAAGTGCGTACGCTGCCAAGGTAGTGGTAGCCGTAGTCGGAACCGACCTTGTCCCACTCCTCCTTGTGCTGCTGCCAACCGTCAATCAGTTTGTCTGCTTCCGGGTCCCAGAACACGTCCGTTGCCACAACCTTGACGTTGCCACCGAAGTCGGGCACCTTCTCCATCGAGGCCTGCGCCTCCTTCACCTTCAGCATACCGCCTTGCGCCGGCTTGAACCCGTTCTGGCCATTCTGGCCAATGACAAATGGCAGCTTCGGTATGCCCAGGTCCTTCCGCACATCGCGGATGAAGCACTCCATGTTGCCGGCATAGGCGTCGGCAAGCTGCGAATTGATCAGATCGTTCCACCCCTGGAACCATACGAAGCCCACGATCTCGTAGCCCTGGCCACTGTACTGCGGAAAACGCTCACCCAGCTCACTGAGAGTGGTCCTGACTCCTTCATCATTTCACGATAGAACCTGCCGTAAAATCTCACGTTCACCCGAAAATACCGCATCAAACCGACCCTAACACCGTGTCCTGACCGGACAGTGGTGATTCTACCTGCCTGATCGTGGCCTGTATGGCGAAGAGATCGGCCCCAGCAACGGAAGACACGCCCCCGAACTCTGCCGCATCGCCCGCCTCTTTCCAACCCTCGCCCCTCCCCTTCACCCCACCGCCTCCAACAGCGACCCTTCAATCTCCAGACTAATCCCACGCCCAAGCATCTCAACCTGCAGAATCAGCCGATTCCTTCCCGAACAGTCTTCGATCACTCCCTGCAGACCCCGCAATGGACCCGACTTCACCTCCACCCTCGCCCCCTTCCTCAGAAACGGATGCCGCCTCAGCGATTCGCCGCTCGACAACGCCTGGTGCAGGTTCACCAACTCCCACTCCAGTTGTTCCTGATCCACCACCCGGATGATCCCCGCAACCCGCCCCGTCCGATCCGCCGCGTACGCCTCCTCCAACGTCCCTCGTAGAAAAATGTACCCCGCAAACAACGGCACCTCCACCGTCGCCTTCCGCCCCCGATAGTACTTAACCTCCCTGATCAGCGGCAGATAATACGCAATCGCCAACGCCGACAGATCCCTCGCCAATGCCTTCTCCTGCCGGCTCATCGTATGCAGAACATGCCACAACCCCCGACTTGCTTCAAACGCCGGCGGAACCGCCCTCCCTTCTGCCGACAAGACCACACCGCTTTCCTCGAATGAAGAACCTCGTCCAACGTCAATAGAACTCATACAGTATCTAATCCTCTTATCCACTTGGCCTGCTCATTTATCGGCCGTTTCACCCGTGAACCTCAAGCCTCAGCCCAAGCCACACACCAGCAGGTAACCGCCTTGTCCACAACATTATCCGACACAGTAACATAGCCTACAATCAACCCCGCCGCCACCAAACCCTCTACGCCACATCACCCCCAGCCACCAAACCCATGACTCCCCGCCCGCTTACCGTATAAATTACCTATTTTAACATCCCCAAACCACAATCTGCGATGTACGCATAAATCCGCTGATTCGTAGGCGAAAGCCTTAAGGAAAAATCAGAAATTCTTACTTGCCTTTTCCCGCGAGTGAGCTATCCTGATACGTAGCAAGCTCAAATGCCGTGGGTAAGCAGCGGTCTGGTTTTGGGCTTGTGTGTGTATGTATTGGCCGGTGCAGTGGGTGTTCGCTTTGTTCTGCTTGCCTGCACAAAAACTGAAACCGATGGGTGCTATTGTTTGGCATTCAATGATGTAGTGTGGTGTATGCTCGACCTCTAGCGTGGAAAACATTCTAGATGCCGAGGTAAGGATCGAAAATTTCATTTGTCGTGCTTCGTGCACGAGAGGAGAAGCGAGTATGAGATTCATGAAGGGTATGTTTGCGGTCGCCATGTTTGGTTTGCTGGCAGTCGGCTCCGCCCGCGCTGAGTCGATTATCAGCGCTTATAGTGGGGTCACCACCGGGCCCGTCGCCGGCGTCTACACCCATGAGTACCAGGTGACCTTCATTGGCCAGAACAGCATTGAAGCCTTCGGAGCTCACCCGGACCTGTTCGCGGTCCTTGACGTCCACGGTCTGGTGGGTGCCAGTTTCAAATCTTTCGTTGGGCCGGATTCGGATTGGACCGTCGCGTTCCCCTGGCAGACGACCACGTGGAGTTACAACGCTCCGACGATCTTCGGCGGTGATTTGCTCGTCCTTGAGAATGTCCAAGTGACGAAGACCGCCGGCGCCGACGTCGTCAACGTCACCGGTGCACAGATCACTCTCGGCACCCTGTACATCGACTCCACCATCAAAGACCTCGTCCCAGGCGTCTGCGTCGGTGGCTACGAGCAGACCGCCAACAACACGGAACTCACGAACAGCGACCCCACGATGGTCCCGATTCCCGTTCCCGCCGCCATGTGGACCGGCCTAGGCCTCCTCGGCCTCCTCGCTTTCCGCAAGGCCACCCGGTAACCGTCGATCTGTTCTTACGGTAGACTGATTCAGATTCTGACCGAGAGCTGGTTTCCAGCTCTCGGTCTTTTGTTGCGCCCACACCACCACCCCACCCCTCAGAATCTCCCCCATCCAGCCCGCCATCGCCCCCACAACCAGACCATGCCCTGCAAACCCCATCTCCGTTACGGATGATACAGCCCCTCTCAGTTCATCCATACGTCCTGTTTTATCCAGCCTCTCAGGGTTATCGCCGGCACACTGCCAACCGATTAACTGATTGATCCGCCTTCGGTGGCGAGATGCCAAGACCGTCCGCACCCGACAATAGGAGTTGCATCAGATGCCTACACCAGTCAGAACACTCGATAGACAAGTGGCCCAATGCCCCAGGCGCAGCCGCCTCAAGCCATCCCCGCTGAACGCCCGCCCAAGACTACGGTCCACGTTGCCCTTGATCGAGGCAGTCGAACCCCGTCTCTGTCTCAGTGATCCCGCCTTCAACTCCCCCGTCAGCCTCGCCGTTGGCAGCTATCCCACTTCGACCGCCATTGCCGATCTCAACGCCGACGGGAAACTCGACATCGTCGCCGCAAATACCGTCTCCAACACCATCAGTGTCCTGCTGGGCCGTGGCGATGGCTCCTTTCAGACCGCCGTCAACCGCACCGTCGGCAGCGGACCCATGAGCGTCGCTGTCGCCGACTTCAACGCCGACGGAAAGCTCGATCTCGTCACCGCCAATCAGACCGCCAATACCCTCTCCATTCTCCTCGGCAACGGCGACGGATCATTCCGGACCGCCGTCGACTACGCCGACCCCTACGGCCGCCCCTTCGCCGTCTCCGTCGGCGACTTGAACGCAGATGGACACCTCGACCTCATCACCGCCAACAACAGAAACTACCGAACCGCCGTCCTCCTCGGAAGAGGCGATGGCACATTCAACTCCGCCGTCGTCTACGTCGTTTCAACCTACAGTGCGCCCTTTGGCGTCACCCTCGCCGATTTCAACACCGACGGCAAACTCGACGTCGCCATCGCCAACTACGATGCCCAATCCGTCAGCCTCCTCTTCGGCAACGGCAATGGAACCCTCCAACCCGCCGTTCACTTCCCCATCGCAGCCTCCGCGATCGCCATCACCCATGCAGATCTCAACGGCGACGGACTCCAGGATCTCATCACCGCCAACTCCCTTGCCGGTACCATCACCGTTCTATTGAACAATCCTGGCGGCGCCTTCAGCCCGGCCGTGGCATATGTTGCCGGACTAGACCTCCGCGGAATCAGTGCTGCTGATCTGAATCAAGATGGGTACCCCGACATCATCGTCGCAGACATGAACAGCTCAGAACTCACCGTTTTCCTCGGCAATGGCGATGGAACGCTGCAGACGCCTGTAAGCTTCACCGCACACACAGCCTATAGCGTATCCGTTGGCGATCTGAATGGAGACGGTCGCCTCGACTTGGTCGCCGCAGCACAGTTCAACGGCGCCGTAAACGTACTCCTCGCACAGACACCCGGCGCTGCGCCCGTCGCCAACCCCGCCGGACCATACTCCGTCAATGAAGGCGCCACCGTCTCCCTCAACGCCTCCGCCAGCTCCGGAACCGGCCTCACCTACGCCTGGGACCTCGACGGCGACGGCATCTTCGCCGAAACCGGCGCCGCCGCCACTCGCGGCAACGAAACCGGCGCCAGCCCCACTTTCTCCGCCCTCGCCCTCGACGGCCCCTCCACAACAACCGTCAGCCTCCGCGTCACCGACTCCTCCGCACAAACCAGCCCCACCGTCTCCGCAACCATCAACATCACTAATGTCCCCCCCACTCTCACCATCACCGGCAACCCAACCGTCAACGAAGGCGCCACCTACTCACTCACCCTAGCCTCCATCACCGACCCCGGCAACGACACCGTCTCCGCCTGGACCATCAACTGGGGCGATGGCGCCTCCAACACCGTCGATGAAGACGGCACCTTCACCAACGCCGCCACCAAGGCCCTCACTGTCGCCAACGTTCCCCCGACATTGTCCCTCACCGGCAACGCTTCCACCCCCGAAGGTTCCTCGTACACCCTCACACTCTCCGCCTCTGACGCTGGCTCCGATACCATCAGTGCCTGGACTGTCAACTGGGGCGATGGCACCTCCAACACCTATGCCAACGGCGGCGCCAAAACCCACATCTACCCCGATAACACCTCCTACACCATCTCCGCCTCCGCCACCGACGAAGACGCCACCTACAACGCCAACTCCAAATCCATCACCGTCACCAACCTCCCACCCACTCTCGTCATCACCGGAAACCCAACCGTCAACGAAGGCGCCACCTACTCCCTCAACCTCGCCGCCTCCGACCCCGGCGCCGACACCATCTCCTCCTGGCTCATCAACTGGGGCGATTCCAACACCCAAACCCTCCCAGGCAACCCCGCTTCCATCACCCACATCTACCTCGATAACGGCGCCTACACCATCTCCGCCTCCGCCACCGACGAAGACGCCACCTACAACGCCAACTCCAAATCCATCACCGTCAACAACCTCCCCCCCACCACCACCATCACCGGAAACCCCTCCGTCAACGAAGGCGACACCTATTCCCTCACCCTCGCCTCCATCACCGACCCCGGCGCCGACACCGTCTCCGCCTGGACCATCAACTGGGGCGATGGCCAATCCAACGCCTACTCCACCCCAGGAACCAAAACCCACCTCTACACCGATGGCCCACTCTCCCCCAACATCTCAGTCACCCTCGCCGATGAAGACGGCACCTACCCCAACGCCGCCTCCAAATCCATCACCGTCAACAACCTCCCACGCACCGCCACCATCACCGGCGCCACTTCCGCCACCAAAGACTCCCTCTACTCCCTCAGCCTCGCATCCTCCGACCCCGGCGCCGACACCGTCTCCTCCTGGACCATCAACTGGGGCGACTCCAACACCCAAACCCTCCCCGGAAATCCCTCCTCCGCAACCCACACCTACACCAGCACCGGCTCTTTCACCATCACCGCCTACGCCACCGACGAAGACGCCACCGTTAACGCCAACAGCGTCATCGTCGCCATCTCCCTCACCAGCCTCCCAACTCTGACCATCACCGGCAACCCAACCGTCAACGAAGGCGACACCTACACCCTCAACCTCTCCAGCAGCAACCCCGTTGTGGGTTGGCTCATCAACTGGGGCGAAAACAACGTCGAAAGCTTCGACGGCTCCCCCTCTTCCATCACCCACACCTATCCCGACAACGGCGCCTACACCATCACCGCCTTCGCCACCGACCCCAACGCCACCTACGCCGCCAACCCCAAATCCATCACCGTCAACAACCTCCCCCC
Source organism: Planctomycetota bacterium (assembly GCA_026693085.1). Classification (GTDB taxonomy): domain Bacteria; phylum Planctomycetota; class Phycisphaerae; order Tepidisphaerales; family Tepidisphaeraceae; genus JAPLNB01. The sequence goes on from JAPLNB010000312.1 coordinate 27,489, forward strand.
CACTCTCTCCATCACCGGCAACGCCTCCGTCAACGAAGGCGCCACCTACTCCCTCACCCTCGGCTCCATCACCGACCCCGGCGCCGACACCGTCTCCGCCTGGACCATCAACTGGGGCGATGGTCAATCCAACGCCTACTCCACCCCAGGAACCAAAACCCACCTCTACACCGATGGCCCACTCTCCCCCAACATCTCCGTCACACTCGCCGATGAAGACGGAACCCACCCCAACGCCGCCTCCAAATCCATCACCGACAACAACCTCCCCCCCACCCTCTCCATCACCGGCAACTCAACCGTCAACGAAGGCGCAACATACTCCCTCAACCTCGCCGCCACCGACCCCGGATCCGACTCCATCACCTCTTGGATCATTAACTGGGGCGACGGCAACAATCAGACGCTCGCGGGCAATCCTTCCTCCGTCACCCACACCTACCCCGATAACGGCGCCTACACCATCTCTGCTACAGCCACCGATGAGGACGCCACCTACGCAGCCAACAGCAAAACGCTCACGGTGATGAATGTAGCTCCCACCACCACCATCACCGCCAACCCCTCCGTCAACGAAGGAGACACCTACTCCCTCACCCTCGCCTCCTCCGACCCCGGCGCCGACACCATCTCCGCCTGGACCATCAACTGGGGCGATGGCCAATCCAACTCCTACACCACCCCAGGAACCAAAACCCACCTCTACACCGATGGCCCCCTCTCCCCCAACATCTCCGTCACCCTCGCCGATGAAGACGGCACCTACGCCAACGCCGCCTCCAAATCCATCACCGTCAACAACCTCCCCCCCACCACCACCATCACCGCCAACCCCTCCGTCAACGAAGGCGACACCTACTCCCTCACCCTCGGCTCCATCAACGACCCCGGCGCCGACACCGTCTCCACCTGGACCGTCAACTGGGGCGATGGCCGATCCAACTCCTACTCCACCCCCGGAACCAAAATCCATGTCTTCACCGAACCTGCCCCTCGGGTCCAAATCACCGTCTCTCTCGTCGACGAAGACGGCACATACCACAACGTCGCCGCTCATTCCCTCACCGTCAACAATATCCCCCCCACCCTCTCCATCACCGGACCAAGCTCCGTCTACGAAGGCATGGACTACACCCTCAATCTCTCCGCAACTCCCGCCCAAACCATCACCCTCTGGACCATCGATTGGGGCGACGACACCGCCGAATCCGTCGACGGCGACGCCACCGCCCTCACTCACACCTACGTCTTCTCCGCCACCTGCACTATCACCGCCACCGCCACCGACACCCAGGGAACATACAACGCCCTCGCCAAAAACGTCGCCATCCTCGCCGCAATCCCCGCCGCTCTCGCCAACACCTCCAACGTCTCCACCGAAGCCGAGCCTGTCTGCCAATTCACCCTGACCTACACCGACATGCTCGGCATCGACACCGACACCCTCGACGGCGATGACATCCTCGTCACCGGACCCAATGGCTACAGCCAACTCGCCGAACTCCTCTCCCTCGAATCAACCCCAGACGCCAAATCCTGCTCCGCCACCTATCAAATATACTCCCCAGGCCCCGAATGGGTCTTCGACGACAACGGCACCTACACCCTCACCATCCAAGACGCCCAAGTCGCCAATATCGTCGGCCAAACCGTCCCCACTGCCACCCTCAACACCTTCACCGTCAACGTCCCCCAAGGCGATGTCACACCCCCCGTCCCCAGTTCCTTCGCCGCCGTCGGTGCCGTCACCGGCGGCTCCGCCACCCTCACCTTCAAAGTCACCTACACCGACGACACCGCCATCACCGACGCAACCCTCGGCGACGAAAACATCCTCGTCACCGGACCTAAACACTTCCAGCAACTCGCCCAGTTCATCTCCGCCACCATCAGCCTCGACGGCAAGTCCGCCACCGCAACCTATCGCATCGCCGCCCCAGGCGGCTTCTGGGACCCCTCCGACAACGGCAACTACACCTTCCAACTCCAATCCGATCAAGTCGCCGACGATGCCGGAAACTACTCCCCCACCACCAACCTCGGCGCCGCCATCGCCAAACTCGCCCCAGACCGCATCGGAACCTCCATCAAAAAACCCAGCGCCGTACGCATCGCAACCACCGGAGCGCCCACCTCCTTCTACGGCTACGTCATGGGCGCCAACACCCAGGACTACTTCCGCTTCCCCACCACCAAATCATCCAAAACCACCGCCCAACTCTCCAGCCTCGTCGACAAGGCCCAGGTCCAAATCCTCAATAGCAAAGCCCAGATCCTCAAGCCCGCTACATCCAGAACCGCCGGCGGAACCTACTTCACCGCCAAACTCCCCGCCGGAACCTACTACCTCCGCGTCATCCTCACCGGCAAAAAAGGCACCGGCTACCGCGTCCAGCTCAGCACCCTTTACACCGCCCCCCCACGTGCCTCCAAGCTCGCCTTCTCCACCACACCCCTTGCCCACTCCACCACTCAACAACCCTCCCCCAGTTCCCTCCTCCTCGGCCGCATAACCCTCCGCCCCGCCGACCTCTTCAACGCCAACACCGCCCTCGCGCCAACCTGAACCATTTCACACCTACGCCTCCCGCACAGTCAACACCCCGCCCCAGGCCAAACGCATTTACGCTTTCTGACAGTAGGTCGGACACTCCTGTCCGACACGCAGCGCCCTTCTCTGTCCGGCCCCCCACCTCACACCATCTTCCCCGCCACCTCCGCCACCCTCTTCCCCAGATTCCTCGCCGTCCCCATCCCCAACTCAGCCTTCGTAATATCATCCTTCCAGTTAGTCCACAGCGTCGCCACCCGGTGCTGCGTCGGCCTTCAGATCGGAAGAGCACACGTCTAGGGAAAGAGTGT
>JAPLNB010000313.1 GCA_026693085.1 Planctomycetota bacterium
GAGCCGTCACCTGGCTGAAACTCCGGTGGCTATCCAGGCCCACGTGTGATATCCTTGCATCATTCTTCACGGCTGTCTCCTTTGTTAAAATCACCACCGGACATTGTAATGTCCGGGGAGACAGCCTTTCATGGGATTACCATAGCCAGATGGCACTTCGGGAAAAATCGAGCCGTTTGGATTTCGACCGCGTCCGAGTTCCGCGCCTCAATTCGCCTTCGCGGTTCATCTGGGCCAGCGGCGACTGCCGGTTGGCCAGCGGAAGCTGAACTGGGCCGCCCGCCCGCTCCGACTCGTAGATGGTGCCACCGCGTTCAGCCCATCCATTCCTTGGTCGTCAGCGGCTCGTCCTGATAGACTTAGGTTTTTGCAGAGGGTCAACTCCCTGCACGCCCGAAACGCCACGTGGCTCATATAGGACGGATATCTGATGCGCAATACAGCGAGAACACTGTGCGTGGTTTTGGCCCTGCACGGTTTGGCGGCAGTCGCGATCGTCGGCAGAGTCCTGGGAGCGACCGAGGCCGCCTACGCCAACGAGGCGAGCGCATTGCCAGCGAGTAAGCCTGCTTCGACGCAACCTGCCGTCGATCCGATGGAGCTTGGCTTCGAGGAAATCGTATTCGTCAAGCGCAAGCCCTATTCGTCGGATCACTATTACACCGACATCGACAACGGCACCAGCCCCGACCGGTTCGTTCCTGACAACGGCATCTACATCTACAATCTCCGCACTCGATCGGAGCGTCCCGTCGTCCGGGCCGCCGATATGCCCGGCGGCAAGGGCTTCATCGGCAAGATCAGCCTGTCATTCGATGCCAGGAAGGTCGTCTTTGATTTCCGCCAGGATCCGGGAAGCGGTTTTCGCATCTGGGAAGTGAACACAGACGGCACGGGCTTGCGGCAATTATCCTTCGCGCCGCCGGATGAAGCGGAGAAGGCGGCCCGGTGGCATCGCGGGTGGCATACGGATGACATCCATCCCTGCTTTCTGCCCGATGGCAGCATCATCTTCTCCTCCACGCGCTGCGAGCACACGATTCTGTGCGGCGGGTCGGGCGCCCTCGTGGCCCCAAATCTGCACCGGATGGACGCGGATGGCAAACATGTCGAACAACTCACCAAAAGCCCGGTCAGCGAGTTCTGCCCGGTGATTCTCGATGACGGCCGGGTGATGTATCACCGCTGGGAATACATCGACAAGGGCGCTCGGGTTGCCAAGACAGTCTGGTCCATGAATCCCGACGGGACCAGGCCCCAAGAGCTCTTTGGTTTGGCCGACGATGCGACGCCCGTCTACATGTACCCTCAACCGGTTCCCGGCAGCAGCACTCGTTTTGTGTGCGTGGGGACGTGCCATTATCCGCAAGGAGGTTGCCTGGGAGCGATCTTGCTGGTTGACTCCGGCAAAGGCCTTCGTGTGCCCGGCCCTGATCCGGACGAAACGGGCTATGTCCAGGGGGATGATCGATACGCGGTCACCAATATCACCCCGGAGGTGTTCGTCCAGCGCCGGACGGAACCGGGGTGGCGCTTCCTGACCAAAGAAGGCCGGTATGTGCAGGACGCGGAAGGCCAAAAGGGACACCTCTTCACGCATCCATATCCTGTCAACGATCGGGAGTTCCTGGTCTCTTACAAGGTCAATCCCTCCGATCATTACAAGCAGGTCGCCAACGCGTATGCGCTGTACCTGATCGACACCAAGGGAGGGCGTCGCGTTGTTCACGCGGACAAGGCACTCTCCTGCTGGCATCCTCTGCCGCTGGTCGCGAGGCCTGTCCCGCCGGTCGTGCAACCTCTCCGAGACCCGAGATACGCCGCCACCAACCAGGCCGTCTGCGCCGTGGCCAATGTCTACCAGGGCATGGAGGGGATTGAGCCGGGGAAAGTAAAATGGCTCCGAATCAATGAGGCGCTGCCGCGTTACTGGTCCACCGGCAGGCGTTGGGAGCCGTCGCTGAGCAGTTCCAGTTGGAAGGCCGCCCTCTGGCCGCGCGTGCAGTGGGGAGTGGTGCCCGTCGAAAAGGACGGCTCGGCCCACTTCGTGGTGCCGGCAAACCGCAGCATCTTCTTCCAGGCACTGGACAAAGAATTCAGGGAACTGCAGCGAGAGAGAACGTATGTGAATTACGCACCCGGGGAGGTCCGCTCCTGTACGGGCTGCCACGGGCAAGCCAACCGTATTGCATCGTCGGGCATCTCCAAGCCGCTGGCGTTGACCCGGGCCCCGAGCGTGCCCCAGCCGCAGCCGTGTGATCGGGTCCAGAATGGCGGAGACGGCTGCGCGGGCCAGGTCATTCACTACCCCACCGATATCCAACCCATCTGGGACACAAAATGCGTCTCATGCCACGGCGCCAAAGATCCCGCGGGGGGGCTGAGACTGACCAGTGAGGTCACCCTTTTCTACAACACCTCCTATGAGGAGCTTGCCAGGAAGGAACTGGCCGGTCCGATCATTCCCGAATTCACCTCATTTCTCCAGGGCGATCGGGGCAACTACAACGGCGCGTATCTGCGGCCCAGGAGCCTGGGTTGCCCCACGAGCAAGATGATCGCCGTGCTGACCGATTCCGCGCATCCGAAGAATGCCAAGGAAGATCATTCAAAGATGCTCACGAGAACGGAGTTGATGAGGCTGAGTCGCTGGGTGGACACGAATTACCAATTCTACGGCAGCTACTTCGGCCGGCACCACCCGCAATGGCTCAGCTCAGACCCCAAGAACCCCGCCTACAACCCGGCGGATTTCCGGCGAAAAGCAACGTTCGATGAAGCGACGAGTCTCCTCGCTCCACTTTGGCACCGATAGCCGTCAACGGTCCTCCTGTTCCAGCCACCGCGCTGACGTTCTTTCGGGGTCGTCTTGAGATGTCGCGGCCTCCAGTCGTCGAAGTCTGGCCAGTCATAGGAGTAGACGGAGGGTTGTGATTTGGCGCGGCCGGCCACTATCTTGAAGTGATAGGCCGGGGCACCGGCCGCCCTGATGCTGCCGTGCCAAGCCACGCCAGGTTCCCGACGGTCGGTGAGGAATTGCGGGTCGTCGCCTTCAGCGGGACCGCCTTTTACAGCTTTCGGCAAGCACTATGGATTCCCGGCCAAGGCGTTGGCTGCTATTATAGTCTTGCCGAAAAATCCAAATGGCGGGACCGCGCGGTGAAAACTCGGGTCCGAAGGACCCACATGGCAGCCGGGCTGCGACAATGCCGCCAAGACAAGCCTACGATCAAGACAAGGACACTTATGAATGATCCATCCCGCTTTTCGCGTCGCGTTGTGTTGCGGTCCGGCGTTGCCTGCGTGGGATTGGCTTCCGCAGCCGCATTGGGAGGATTCCCCGGCTCTCTGTACGCCGCCGAGTTATCTGCCGACGCATCCGATTGGGTCCGCAGAATCTCCGATCCGGAAATCCGCGCCGGCGTTGAAGCCGCCATCACCAAGAACCTCGTCCCCGCCGCCACCGAAAAGCAATACCCCGGCCATTTCGTCATCACCGCCGACGGCGTCGGCTACGGCAGCGACACCACCTGGCCTGGCCTCGATTCCTGGCAAATGACGGGCGCCTATCTCCTCCTCGGCCGCACGCGCCTGGTCCTCGATTACTTCGAGTTCGTCTGCGCCTCCCAACGAAAAGACGGCAACATCCCCTTCGCCATCTTCCCGGGGCATACACAGCCTGGCGGCTGCCTCCGCGGCCTGAAGTCCCCCGATGACATCTTCACCTACAGACCGCCCAAACGCGAAGGCCTGGCCCCTTCCAGCCAGGAGACCCGCACCTGGATCGGCCTCTTCGAACACTGGCAACCCAAAGCCAACCCCCTCAGCACGCTCGGCCCCATCTGCTACATCCTCACCGCGGCGGAGATCTTCGACTCCACAGGTTCGCTACCGTGGCTGAAGGAGCGGCTGCCTTCGACGGAAGCCGCCGCGAAATACCTGCTGACTCGCAAGACCGACAACGGCCTGATCGGCGGCTCCGGATTCTACACCGAAGCCCCCCCACGCTATGGCTGCGACGGCGTCACCCAATGCTACGCCATCCACGCCTTCCGCAAACTCGCAAAGCTCTTCGCCGCGGCCGGGGACAAGCCAAACGAAGCCAACTGGTCCGCCCAGGCCGACAACCTGACCAAGAGCTTCATCGCCGCCTGCTGGCGCGAAGACCATTTCGCCGAATACATCCACGCCGAACGCGGCCTCGTCGATTCCCACGGCCTCTCCGACGTCAACTGGGCCGCCGTCGCCTTCGGCATCGCCACGGATCGCAACCTCCAACTCCTCTGGCCTCGCCTCCTCAAAGAACCCGGCTTCTGGCTCGGCGACATGCCCACGCAAACCGTCACCAAACCCTTCGCCTACGAAAAGTGGGAACACAGCGAGCCTGTCCCCATCCAGTTCCCCCCGCTCAACGACGTCGCCGCCATGGGTCGAGCCTGGTACGTGGAAGCGATGGCCTGCCAGCGCATGGGCAACCGCGAACGCCTCATCGAATCCGCCCGCAAAGTCTCCCGTGCCGCCAAACCCTCCGGCTACTGGCGCGAACGGTATCACCCCCAGCCCAACGGCACGGTTACGCCCGCCGGCGCCGAAAAATACTGCGAATACGCCGCCGTCCTCGTCCGCGTCGTCCTCGGCAATCGAGAGATCTTCTGCCAATGAGCCCGCCCGACCATGTGCTCGGAAAAAGGAGCGCCATCATCATGTTGAAGTCAACCTTCGCATTTGTCGCCGTCGTTTGCACCGCCCTCTCTGCGGCCAACGGAGCCGGGATGACAGCCCCCCAGGACCCTGCGATAAACCTCAACCGCCAATTCGCCCAGCAAACCTTCGCTGACCGCGCCAACGCCGACCTGCCCTTTTCCTTCACCTACAACGGCCGCCCGTCCTCTGCGCTCATCCAGACCTGGAAACGGCAACTCAAATCCGAGCCACCCGACCAGGACCGCCTCCAATACACGCTCACTCTCACCGACCCCGACACCGCCCTCGAAATCAAAGCAGTCGCTACCGTCTATACGGACACGCCGGGCGTGGACTGGACGCTGTATTTCACCAATCGCGGCGCCAAAGACACGCCCATCCTCGAGCAGATCAAAGCCCTCGATGTCCCCATCGCCATCGCCAAGCCCAACGCGGCTGTGGTCCTCCATCGCCTCAACGGCAGCCTGTGCGCAGCGGACGATTGGATTCCGTTCGATCAACCGCTCCAACTTGGCCAGCGGATCGACATGGTCACAACCGGCGGGAGATCCTCTAATATCAGCCCGTTCTTCAACCTCAGTTGGGGCGACGGCGGTGTGATCACCGCGGTCGGTTGGTCGGGCCAATGGACGGCCGGCGTGGAACGTGCCAAGGACGGCAAGCTGGTTGTGCAGGCAGGGATGTCGCAAATGCGTGTGACCCTGCGCCCCGGCGAGACCATCCGCACCCCCCGCATCCTTCAGCTCTACTGGTCAGGCAACGATCCCCTGGAATCGTACAACCTTTTTCGCAAGACCATGTTCGCCCATATCATGGTGCGGCTCGACGGCCAGCTTGTGCTGCCGCCAATCGCGCACATGAGCACGTCCTTCTACGAGCTGAACAGTTCCACCGAGCAGAACGTCCTCTCGCACCTGGAATCAATCAAAGGCTTGGGGTTCGATACGTTCTGGCTCGATGCCTACTGGACCGGCCCCAACGGGTTTCCGGCCAGCATGGGCAACTACGGCTTCCCCATCGAGCGGGTTGAGCCCAAGGACCGCTTTCCCCACGGCATGAAAGCCATCGGCGATGCCGTTGAGAAGGAGGGCCTGAAATTCCTCGTGTGGTTTGAGCCGGAACGCGTGGCCGTGGGCACGCTTCTGGCCAAGGAACACCCGGAGTGGGTCCTATCGCCGGCCGGCAATGGCAGCGGATTGTATGATCTGGGAAACCCCGAAGCACGCAAGTACATGACCGACTATCTCAACGCCGCGATCAAAGCCTACAAGGTCTCGTGTCTGCGCATCGACTATAACATCGATCCGCTCGCGTTCTGGCAGTTTGTGGATGCCAAGAACCCAAGCCGAGTCGGCATGGCCGAGATTCGCTATGTCGAGGGCCTCTACCAGATGTGGGACGACATCCTCAAGGCCAACCCAAACCTCTACATCGACAACTGTGCGAGCGGCGGCAGGCGGATCGACCTCGAGACCATGTCGCGATCCCTGCCACTCTGGCGAAGCGACAACACCTGCGACATGCTCGACCTGAAGCCGGAGACCATCGCGTCCGCCGCGATCAAGAACCAACTGATGAGCGCCGGCTTGAACCGCTATGTCCCCTTCAGCACCGTCGGCCAGATGGGCGCAACGCCGTATTACTTCCGAAGTGGATTCAACGCCGGGATCGCTTTTGCAGAGGATATACGTCCCAAGGACTATCCTCGCGAGAGCCTGAAACAGGCCATCGCCGAAGGCAAACGCCTCCGCAAATACTACTTCGGTGACTTCTACCCGCTCTCACGGGTGACGGTAAGCCCCAAGGACTGGTGCGTAACGCAGTATCACCGCCCCCAGTGGCAGGATGGCATGATCGTCGCCTTCCGCCGCCCCGAATCCCCCTATACCAGCTTCGCCTGCGACCGCCTCCGCGGCATCGACCCCGCCGCCGATTACGAAGTGACGCTGTCTCGAACGTACACGCCATTAAACCCCGTCAGAATGAAAGGCTCCGCGCTGAAGGTCTACAAAATAGAGATGGACCAGTGCCCCGGCTCGGTCATCGTGGAATATCGCAAGCTGAAGGGTCAGTGAGCGCGGGCGGAGCAGGGAGTTAAGAGTCCTTTATCCCCACGCCGCGACAGCGGACATGGTTGATGGGTAACCGCGATTTTCAGAAGGGATCACGGCGGCGCCTGTCACGCCATTTTACAGACAATCCATCAATCCGATTCGCGAGCACCTCACAAATCGCCAGACCACTGCGACTCACTGCTGCGGGGATTGCCCTTTCCTTCGATACACGAGCAGCGTCGATCCCGGCACGTTTGGGATCGCGATCTCCAGCCCGCTCGTCAGCGATGCGCCTGACCGCTCGATCACGGATCCGCCGGATTGGTCCCTCAGCTCATAGACGGCACTGTTTTCCAGGCCCCTCAGCCGAACGCGGATGGATGTCTCAGGGCTGCCTTCTCTGCGGAACACCAGGATCATCCCCTCTCCCAAGTCGTTACGGTGGTACTGCGATCCCAGCCAGCCCTGGCGGGCACGAAACGGCGTCAACGGATACCACTCTCCGATCAGCAGGTGCCGCACGACCCGATATTGCTCGGTGAGCTGCTTCGCCTTGGTCAGGTCGAATGCCTGGCCGTCGGCGATCCAGCCCAGACATAATGATGACGGCAGGCTCGAGCGGAACGAGTACTCGTCCAGTCGATCGACATGGCTGACCAAGATGCCGTTGGGCAGGTACTGGCTGAGGGCATACAACGACTGCTGATCGACCTCGTCGTGGAACCAATAATCCGCCTTTTGGTGAAGGTGGAACCGCTTGACGGTCTCCAGATCGATCCGCGGCGTCGAGTAGTACACGCCCTTGCCGGTACGCAGGCCCTCGTACACCGCGGCCTCCGCGACCAGGGTCTTGCCCGTTCCGGTCGGAGCCGACAGCAGCAGTCCATGCTCGCACGCCGCCCACGCGTACATCGCCTCTT
>JAPLNB010000314.1 GCA_026693085.1 Planctomycetota bacterium
GACGTGGTTCGTTGGCGGGAGGGGACGTGGAGGTAGGGAGCGAAGCGCAGCGATCATCCCCCGTGGCAGCCCTGGCCTGATTCGAGCGTGGCCAGGTAGTTCCACGGCATCCAGTCGGCGGGGACGGCGGCCAGCTCGCTCGCGTGCTTCTGCAGCTCGGTGACGTAGTGGAAGGGATTGCCCGCCATCGCGTTCGCGTTCTCCTTCCCGTGACTGTCCATCGTCAACTCCCAAGCCGCTGGCGAAAGTCGTGGCACAGCGGACTGCCGATTGCTCGTGTTCTATTTATCGGACCGGAACGCACGAATGCATCAACAGGGCCGCGAGGTGTGAACGGCCAGGTCGGTTCTTTCACTCGCGCGGATCCACCCGCCGCCACACCGCAGCGCCCTTGGCCGCAGCCGGATCGCCCCCCGAGAGCAGGACCGGAAGCTGGTGGGACTCCAGCGTTCCCGTCGCTGCCGGCCACCAGCGGAAACGACCCTGGCTCAGCCGCTTCTGGCAAAGCCAGAACCCTTGCCCGTCGTATACCAAAATCTTGATGGCCTTGGCCCTGCGGTTGCGGAAGACGAACACCCAGCCACTGAAGGGATCCCGGTGCAGGACCTCGCGGCAGACTCGCCCCAGGCCGTCGATCCCCCGGCGGAAATCAACCGGCTCCACGGCCACCAGGACCCGCATGTGCGACGTGACCTGGATCATGACCGGCCCTCTCGCCAGAGTTCCTCCGGAATCCGTGTACGAGGGCGCCGCCGTTCACGCCATTGTTCGATCTTCCGTTGCGCTCGGGAAAGCGCCGCGGGGAAGTCGGGTTGTGTCAGGTCGTCCATCAGCCGTCCTCCTTGCAGAAGGTCTCGCCGGCCTCGCCGCCCCGACAAAACATCGGGCGGCTCTTGTCGGGCACAACTGAAGATAACGGCGGCGGGAAATCAAGTCAGGCATGCTTGCCGAAAGACCAGGACTGCACTATATGAGGACACCGCCGTGGGCATGTTCTTCCACTGCGGCGACTGGTCATAGGCGAATGCCTGATAGATGCCGATCAGGCCAATGTCGGGCTGCAGCGAGCGGGCGCGGGTCACGATGAAGCGCATCTGGTTCCGCGTCGTGGCATCCAGCTTGCCGAAATGATACGGATAGGGGTAAACGCCAATCGCGCGGCAAATCCCGACGTCGAAATTCGCCATCGCCGAGGAGCCGCCGATGCCCATCACGATGATGTGGCTGTTGGGACGGCCTTGTGCATCAGTATCGGCGAGCCGGATGATGCGCGACATCTCGCGCAGGGAGTCGATTTCGCGTGGGCGGCTGTCGTCCACGAGCCAGTAACCCCACAGAGCGGGGGCGTCTTTGACGGCCAGGATTTCCTTGCGCAGAGCCTCGGAATTGCAGATCAGCAGGTCAACGCCGTTGGGGGCGGCTCGCGTGCCGCCGGCGCCGCGCTTGCAGCCGCCAAAGGCGTCGGCGGAGCGAGTGGCGTATTCGATGCGCTCGCCCTCGATCATGGGATAGCCGGATTCCGGGAAAGCCATCGCGGCCTTCGCCTTTTCGCCGACGACCGGGATCGTCGTGTCCGTCGGCATGATCTCGCGGGCCAGCCGTACCTGCGTGAAGCGGCCACACAAGGGATACATCACCTGCATCTTGTGTTTCGCGACGGCCTCGCCCATGGCATCATTGAGATCCAGTTGCTTCCTGGCGCTTTCCGGACTGTAGCTGTAGAGGAGCGTCATGCCGAGTTTGGCCGCACCCTCAACGTGCTCAAGCGTGTCCACGCCGAATGCACCCACGGGCGCGCGCCCGTACACTGTCATGTTCTTGCACGCGGCTGCGGCAAGCGTCGGCAGGATAGCGAGACAGACGGTGCCTAGAAGATAGCGTAGCATGTGGTTGCTCCTATTTAATTCCTTTTTGCTCTCGCCTTCATGGCCGCATTCACCTGCCCGCCGGCTGCAGGAGCAGCACCCAGTCGCCCTTCGCCGGTGGCGGTAGACGGCGGATGCCTTTGTCTTCGATGCGGCCCGCCACCGCCGTGTAGCGGCCGCGCACCGGATCGAACCAGCGGGCCTCAAGAGCGGCGGGGAACGCCGACGCGTCGATCTCGATGGCATCGTTGTCCGGGAGGTATGCCACCGCCAGATCGCCCGCAGCGCTTTTGGCCAATACCATGCGGTGCTTCACATCATCCGGTTGATTGCGCACGAGGTCATGTGCCGGCTCCAGGCGCCACCATTCGATGGCGGCCAGGAAATCGTGCAGGTGCTGCATCTGGAAAGCGCTGTCCCACTGGAGCGCCTTCTTCCAGTAATCATACTTCTCCGGGTCGGTGACCCATTTCCACACTGCGCCGCTGCCCTGCGGGACCTTGGGCGGCAAGTCGCCGGCCCCATACGTGTAGCCCATCGCGCCCGACAGCCAGGTCCGCCAGCCCAGGGATCGCGCATCCACCGCCCGCCAGTCCTTCTCGCCCTGGGCGTCGTACATGGCCTCCAGATTGATGACCGGCTTATGCGGCTCGTGACGGTAGAGGTGCAGGTTCCACTCGATCGCGTGGTGCGCACACCAGTCGAGGTGACCAGCATTGTGACCGGTCTGCACAGCGGCGATATCCAGGTACGGCTGGTCGTAGTACTTCAGCGAAAACGTCGGCAACGGCTGATTCCAGGGCGTGCCGGGGTGCTGAGTGATCAGGTGTGCCGCCGTCGCTTCGCGCGCGGCCCGGCCTACCTCGTCGGCCAAAGGCAGGACCTCGCTATCGAAGCTGGGCGAGAAGATGACGAAATTGCCGAACAGTCTCGCCACGATGTTGCGTGCGAAGAGGCACGCCTCGCTGCTCTTAGGATAGCGCTCGACGGGCTCCATCAGCCCAAGCAGCAGCACTACAAGCCCCTGCTCGTTGGCGCGCTGGACCTTGCGCTCGAAGGACTGCCAGTAGGCTGGATTCCACCGCGCGCACGTCTTGTCCGCAAACGGCCTGTCACCTCGGCGATCGGATTCGCCGGCCCACTTTGGCGCGGGCGCCACCTGAATGAGGGTAAAGTGCTTGGCGATGCGGTCGGCGATGTAGGCCTCCCATTCCTCGTCGCTGGCCCGCTGTGGCACAGCCCAGGCGGTATCACCGAGCCACAGAAACGGGGTCCCACCGCTGTGAACCAGAAAACGCCGGCTGTCGCTGACCTTGAGAAATCCGCCACGGTACAGCGGGTTGGCGCCTTGGTATGCCCCGACGTCCACCGTGCCTCGCTGCCGATGCAGCCCGGCGTTGGCCGCATCGGAGCACTCGGTCTCCCACCGCCAGAGGCCCGGTGCGGGGAATGCGCAGCGGATACGAAACGTATTCTCACCGTCCCAGAAGCCATATGCGCGCAGGGTGCGTCGCTGCGGCCCGGTGTAGGTGACTCGCAAGGTGACGTCCGCATACGGGTTGTCATAGTTGCGTGCGCTGGTTAGGGCGTGGTCCCACCGTTGCCAGGCGTGCGGCCGGGGACTGCTCGGCGCCGCCGCAGTCGCTGGAACGAGGCTCGGCTCGCGGGCTTGGATGCCTTGGGCGGTACCTACCGCGCCGATCTTTGCGCCGTCCGCACCGGCATTGCGATTGGGGCTCTTGGGATCGAGATCAAAATCCCTCGCGGCGGTGTCGACGTACAGCGGGTCGGCGAAAATGGTATGCCGATCCAGCCCTGAGAACTGTCGCCACTCCTCCAGCTTCACGAAACGCCGCATCTCACCTTTGTATTCGGTGTAGTTGACGATCGCCTTCGATCCCTGGTTGAGGTATGCCTCGTGCTTCCGTGGTGCGATGCTGTCGAACGTGGTGCCGGCAGGCTGCAGGCGCACGGTCGTACCGTAGTTGTTGTAGTCGCAGTCGAAGGTCGCGAGCTTGTTCTTCTGCCCCAGGTTCTCTTCGATGACGATCACGTCGTTGCCCTGGAAAGCGAGGCTGTTGTTGCGGCAGACGGACTTCTCACAGGAGTAGAGAAACGCCGCTGCGGAATAGAGGTTTGCGGCACACGTATTGTGCGTCAGCGTCGCCTTGGGGCTGTTGTAGAGCCAGAAGCCGTGCTCCTGCCGGAACAGGACATTCTGCCGGCCCACGAAGCCCGGCGACCGCTCGATCCGCACTGCGGTCCCCGTCGGCCAGGCGCCGTGCCAGTGAGCGTTCCAGATCCTGCACCCCGCGACGGTGACGTTCGGCGACTGCGTGATCCCAATCCCGACACTGCCGTACCAGCGGATCTCCAGATCGTGGATCTCCACGTAGGGAGCCTGCGCAATCTGGATCATCACCGACGCAGCGCGGCCGGAATCGAGCCTCGCCTGCAACGGCTTAGCGGCGCGGATGACGATGGGCCGGCCTGTGCTTCCGCCCCGCGTGATGCGCACGGGATCGGCATAAAGGCCGGGGTGAATGATGATCGAGTCGCCGGGCTTGGCGCGATCGACGGCAAACTGGATGGTGCGCATGGGCTGCTCCGGTGAGCCATCGCGGCCGTCGCGGCCGGTCTCGCTGACGTGCCATTGGCGCGGCGGACCGAGGTCGATCGTCGCGTTCCCGACGGCCGGGAACGCTCCGCACGGCCCACCGGCGTCCGCGAGCTTCAGGCAAGGGCTGTCGTTCGCCAACCGGTAATCCTTCCATTCCGGCCAGACGAACTTCGGGTCCGCTACCATGTCGTTGCGGCCGATGGGTTTCAGATCGCGCTTCGAGCGTGACCAGTAGCAGTTGAAGTCCACATCCCCCGGCTGCGCATCGTTCGAGTAGATCTCCACCTGCCGGTCGCAGCCGGCGATGATGTTGTGCTGAAACCGCTCGCCTTCGTGCCAACTGGTGGCGCCGAAACCCAGCCCCTGTCCGAGCCCCGCGAGCGTGTTGTGCGCGACCTGGTACGGCGCGGCCAAGGCTTTGATGAACACGCCCATCCCGAAGCCGGCGCACAGGTTTCCGCGGATCGTTCCACCGCGCGCTGGATGGTAGAACTGGATGCCGGTGTCATCCTGAGCGTACATGGGCACCATAAACGTGTCGCGCTGCTTGAAGAGCCGGCAGCCCTCGACGGTAGCGTTCTCACCGCCGACGTAAACGCCACCGCCCACATCTTCCGCCGTGCAACGCCGCACCGCGTTATTGTTCCCAGTGATGACGAACCCGAGCGAAGCGTTGCGAGAACTGCAATCCTCGACCGCGATGTGGTCCACGCGCAGGTCGATGGCCGTGCTCCACTTCTCCCGCGCCAGGTGATTCTCGAAGGCGATCCCGCGGATGGTGACGTGCGGCCGGTTGACGAAGATGCCGCTGTCACAGGCGCTCATCAGCAGCTCGCCGCGGCCCGGCGTCTGCCCGTCGCTGGTGTGAAACAGGAGGCGCTTGCCCTCGACGGTATAGGTCGCAGGGAATCGCGCCACCGCCTGGCGATCAGCGACGAGGCGGTAGCGCACTCGCGTGCGCGGCTCCCACAGCTTCGGATACTCGCCGCCACGATCCGTGTATTCCATCCAGAAAACGCCCGCCAGCTCTTCATCCGGCTGAAACTTTTCCACTGGCGTAGAGCCGTCGAACACGACCTTCGCCCCATCCGCCGCCCGGATCAGCAACGGGGACTTGGCGAAGTCCGTGTCCTTGCTTCCGCTGATGTAGAGGCTGCCAGAGTACGTGCCGGCCTCAAAGACCACTTCCGTGATGCTTGGGTCGCTGGCCAGTCTTTCGCGAAGTGTCGAAAGAGATTCCGATGGTTGGACGCGAAGCGAACCCGCTTCTGCCGCCGATTGCGGCAGCAGCGCCGCCTCTAATGCAGCCGCCCACCACACAACGAGCCAACACACCGCACGGGCATCGGGTGCTTTCATGGGCAAGGCCTCCGTCCAAGTTGCATAGAGGCGCTGTCGTACAGTTCCCCTCGGGAGTCCGCCTCTGCGCCCCATTCACTCTCGCATTGCCACCAGCAGCTTGTACCGGAATCCAACCCATGGCGTTGTCGCTGCATGACCTTCTCCTCTCAGGCCATCACCCAAGTCATCGCGTTCTTGCCGGAAACGCGGCGAAAAGCAGCGGCAGTGGATCGACGGGGGCGTCTGGTCCGACTGGAGCGGCTCGCATCAACCGAGCCAAGCTGGCTTATCCTGGATTCGTGGCTTTGACCATGGCTACGATGCCTGCTCAAATGGCGTTAGCGCGAGTTGTACAAGGCCGTACGAGAACAGGTGGAGAATTTGGCAGATGCGCCGACGGATAGTACGGACATTGACGCACGGCCAACCGCCTGTTTCAGTAAGGCCCATGTTGTCCGGAGTTCCCATTCGAGAGAGCACGTCCCCCAGCCGGTATGCAAACAGAGTCGGAATGGCCGGTGTGATCCTGGGGTTCATCTTGCTTGGCGCGGCTTGCGTCGTGTCTCGCTGTGCCGCTGCGGCCGAATTGCCCGAGTTTCCCCAGAGTGTTCACCAGATCGTGTTCGCCGTCCGTCAGGCCGGCAAGGACCGACATTACTACGCGAATTTCGGCTACTTCGCCTTCGACACCCAGCGAAAGGCGTATGGGGAAGGAGGACGCCTCTGCCGCCTGAACCTCCAGACGGGGCAGATGACGGTCCTCGTAGACGATCCGCAGGGTGCGGTACGCGATCCCCAGGTTCATTACACCGGGCGGAAGATCCTCTTTGCCTATCGGAAGGGCCAGACGCCCAATTACCATCTCTACGAGATCCAGGCCGACGGCTCGGGATTGCGCCAGCTCACGGACGGACCCTGGGACGACATCGAGCCGGCTTATCTCCCGGATGGTGGGATTATCTTCTGTTCCAGCCGGTGCCGGCGCTGGGTCAACTGCTGGCCGACACAAGTGGCGGTGCTGCACCGCTGTGACGGCGACGGCGCGAACATCCGCGCGCTGTCGAGCAATAACCAACATGACAATACGCCGTGGGTCCTGTCCGACGGCCGGGTACTGTACACCCGGTGGGAGTATGTCGATCGCAGCGAGGTGGCCTACCACCATCTTTGGACCACCAACCCCGATGGCACTGCCCAGATGGTCTTCTATGGCAACATGCATCCGGGCACGGCCATGCTGGACGCCAAGCCCATCCCCGGCACGCGGAAGGTCGTCGCTTCCTTCTCCCCTGGCCACGGCCTGCGCGAACACGCGGGCTACGTGACCATTGTCGATCCAAAGGCAGGGCCTGACGAGCAGTCCTCCGCCCGCCGGATCAGTTCACAGCCCGAGTTTCGCGATCCATACCCCCTCTCCGAGGACTGCTTCCTGGTCGTTCGTGAAGCGAGCCTCCTGGTTATGGACGGGCAGGGCGCCACGCGGGAGCTCTACACGTTGCCGGAAGCGGACCGAAACGCGGGCCTGGAATGCCAGGAGCCCCGGCCGCTCATATCCCGTCCGCGCGAGCCGGTGGTTCCATCTCGTGTCGACCTGCTTCAGGACACAGGAACGCTGGTCCTTGCCGATGTCTATCGCGGGCGCAACATGGGCGGGGTCAAGCGCGGCGAGATCCGGCAGCTTCTGGTCCTGGAAACGTTACCCAAGCCCATCAATTTCACCGGCAGCGGCGACCCAATCAGCTACAATGGAACGTTCACGCTCGAGCGCGTCCTGGGCACTGTCCCGGTCGAAGCCGATGGGTCGGCCCATTTGAAGCTGCCGGCGATGCGGAGTTTCTTTTTCGTGGCCCTTGATGCCGATGGCCTGGCCGTCAAGCGGATGCAGAGCTTCCTGACCCTTCAGCCGGGCGAAACGATGGGCTGCGTCGGCTGCCACGAGCACCGGACCGAAGCACCGCGCCCCGCACATGCTCTGGCCCTGCGCCGCCTGCCCAGCACTGTCCAGCCGATTTCGGGGGTCCCGGATGTATTTCATTTTCCGCGCGATATCCAGCCAATCCTCGACCGCCACTGTGTGCGGTGCCATGATTACGATCGCCGTGATGGAGGCGTGGTCCTGAGCGGCGACTGCGGGCCGTTCTTCTCCCACGGCTTCTGGATGCTGACGGTCCGCGGCCAGTTCTCCGATGGCCGGAACCAGGCGCGGAGCAACTACCCGCCGCGGGCGATGGGCAGCGCCGTCAGCCCGCTGATGCGGAAGATTGATGGCAGCCATTACGAAGCGAAGCTGAGCGAGCAAGAGCGGACGATGATCCGCCTGTGGATCGACACAGGAGCCCCGTATGCGGGTACTTATGCAGCTCTGGGAGCGGGCATGATCGGCCTGTACCAGGAGGACAAGCTGGATCGCAGCGATACCGCTTGGCCGGCGGTGAAGGCGGCCATGCCCGTGCTGACGCGGCGATGCGGAGGGTGTCACGCCGGCCCGCTGCAATTGCCTACCTCCCCCTCCGACGATCTGGGCATGCCGCCGTGGGAGAGTCGTTTCACCGATCCGCGCATCCGCTTCTCGCGTCACATCCTCTACAACTTCACTCGGCCGCAGAAGTCGCTGCTGCTTTTGGCGCCGCTGGCCAAGGCGGGCGGCGGATATGGGATCTGCGGAAAGAAACAAGATGCCGCCGCAGACGTCTTCGTCGATACGGCGGATTCCGATTATCAGACGCTGCTGGCCAGCATCAACGAAGCCAAGCGTGCGATCGACGCGATGAGATCCCCCGGCATGCCCACGTGCCGCGCACGTGCGGAGTACGTTCGCGAAATGAAACGATTTGGCATCCTGCCCGACACGCTGGAAGGCAATACGCCGTTCGACGTTTTCGCTGCAGACCGGGCCTACTGGAAGTCGCTCTGGTACCGGCCAACCAAGCGAAGGGACGCCATCGGCTCGGAGACCAAGTAGAATGGCAGGGCACGTGCTGGATCTCTGCCCGGTCCTGGCCTGGTTGCCGGCCCCGGGATCGACCTCATGGCTCGTCGGGTTGGCCCATGCCTGTTCCTGCGTCCGCTTCCCCTCTTATCATGCGCCCCGCCCGGCCGACCAGCTTGAGATAGTAATCACTTGGCAGTCCCTCGTAGGTGACGAATTGCGAGGACCCGGCCGGCGGATCGTTCGTGCACTTGAAGATGGCAGTTCCTTCATCCACCTCGTCAAACATCGCCTGATAAACCATCGCCGCCCCGGCCTTTCTGGCCTGCACGTATTGCGCCCAAAGGAACTTCCCTTTGAGTCGCGGGATCTGATTCAACGGCGACCTGGGCAGCATGTTGTGCCAACTGAAACCCGGGAAAACGACAGGCATGAACTCCCGGCCATTCTCGCGGCACCATTGCAGGTCGGGCCTCATCGTCTTCTCGGCATAATCGACGGCCTGCTGCGGCGTCGTGTACCGCCCGACGGTCCAGGGGCTGACGATGTCGGCCTTGCGGATCAAGTCGTGCATCGTCTGGTCATTAACGCAATCGCGACTCAGCGTACGCCAGTAGGTGGGCACGCCCAGCATGACGGCGCAGCCGCCGTAACGCGGGTCATCCTTCAGGTACTTGACCAGATCCAACCCTTCGGCCAGCGTGTACCGTCGCCCGTCGCTGAAGCCCAAGCCCCAGATCGTGACGAGCGGCTTGCCGTTGTGGTGCAGATAGGCCGGGTCTTTGACGATCTGCATCCGGTCCACCAGGAGCTTCCAATCTTCGATGACACGGTTCATCTGCCCGCCCCCCATGCCGGAGAGGTCGTACATGACCGCATACGTCCGGCCGTGCAGGTTCGCCCCTTCCCGGCAATGGTTCAGCACCACGTTGAACTGCCGCAAGCCCTTGGCACTTGATACCTCAGCGACAAACCGCTGCACGAACACGCCGTCGATGCCGTACTCCTTCATCCATTGGAAATGCCGCAGCACTGTCTTGCGGTTGAACGAGCTGAACACCTCGGCCGCGCGGCCATCCGCGTGCTTGAACGGCGTCGGGTGACGCTCGTCGGGGTCAAGCTCACTCATATCGGGCCAAAGGTCGATCTTGCAGCTTCCGGGCTTGAAACCCGCGCGGCCGGACCAGTGATACCATCCTCGGCCAATCCCGTCGCCCTCGGCCCCGAACCAGCCCTGATAGCCGCACATCACCTTGCCATGGAGCGTCTTGGCGTCCACGCCGGCCTTGCTGGCGCCACTGTAGGGGCGCATGGTTCGCTCGATGACCTGCTGACGATTCATCGTGTTGGGATCGCCCCAGTCCTCAGCCAGGACCTGTGCATCAAGGCACAGCGTTGCACACGCGATCGCGATCAGCATCGACATTGAACGGATCATAAATCGCTCCGGTTGTTCTCAGTCGGGTCCCATGACGGTTATCGAGTTCCCGGCATAGGCGCCCCGTCGTCCTTGCCAGTCCGTTTCACCTGCACCAGCAGATCATCGGTGGTGTCAGGGAGGGCGACAGAAGGCGTCTCGTGCAAACCTTTGGTGACCACGGTCTGCCTGCCAATGGGTTTGTTGTCCGCGGGCCGGATGAACGTGATCTGGTACTCGCCTGCGGGAAGCCGCAGCTTGGCCGAGCGACCGGCGATGCGCGAGCCGCTTTGCTCGGTGCAGAGATAGGCGATGACCAATTGCCGATCGGCGTCGGCCAGTGTGGCCCAGACCAGGCCCGCGTCATCCATCGTGAACGCCGTGTGGTTCGGATCGAGCCGCCAGAACGGCACGCTTTGCCAGAACTCGGCCATGGGCTTGAGGAACTCCTGCCCGGGAGCGCGGTAATTGGAGTCATCGATGCCCTCGCAGCCCTCCCAGGAATGATGCGTCCAATAGCAGCCGGCCGCATACCAGAGCCAGCCCTGCTTGCGCCGGTGAATTGGGTCGTCGTTGCGGTGTCGTTTCTCGCGGCCGGATTCGTTGCACCAGGCAGGCTTGCCGTGGCTGCGGGTGTTGCGAGCGACCGCCAGGTACCAGTCGCGCAGGCCGTGGTTCTTGGTGGATGACGTGCAACTGTGATTGATGGCCAGACCCATCCAGCGTTTGGTGGGCCAGGCAGCATCGTCCGTGGTGCCGTCGGAGGTACACACCGGGCGATGGAAGGGATCGTTGTCTGCGAAGTACTGGCCGACGGCATCCTGGAAGGACTCGTCCCCCAGATACTCGTTGAAGATCTCCCAGGTCAGCACGTTGGCGTATTTGCCGAGGCGTCTGAGTGTCTGATTCCAGAAGGAGCGCTGCTCGGCGATGCGGCCGTGGCCGGGCTTCAACTCGTTGTAGAGGGTAATGTCCAGGCCAATCCCATGCTCGCCGGCGAGGCGAATCCGCCGCTCGACTTCGTTCCAGTAAGTCTCATTGAAACGCGTCCAATCAGCCTTCTCGCGTGTACCGCCCCAGGGCCAAAGCTCCATGCCCAAATTGCTGAAATACGGCCGGCCTTCGAGGGCGACGCGGAGCACCGTGACGCCCTGGGCCTTGGCTCGCTGCACGACACCGGCCGGGTCCTTGCATCCGAAGTATGCCCAGGCCGTCTTGTTCAGGATAAAAAGGTGGTGCTGCTCGGCGTTGACCAGTTGATGCGGAAAAATCGGATCGACATGGAATGGTGACGTCCACGGTGCGGCGAATCGCACAAGCTCGTCCGCACCGCCGTTGCTGAGCATCGCTGGCCTGGTTGCCGGATCGCTCTTGGCTTCCCACTCGACCAGGCGGAAGTTGCGATAGATCATGCTGTCCAGTGCACAGTGGTACTTGACCTTCCCGTCCGAGACATAGCCGGGAGCGCAGCCGAGCCAAATGCGCGGCTGAAGCGGCGCGTACTCATGCGGCCCGCTGGCGGACCAGACCTCCTGTCCATCCACCAGAATGCGAAACTGACGATCGCGCCACTCGATGCGCATCGTGTGCCACTGATCGGGTTTGAACGCGAATGCCTTGCCGTTGGGCTCGGCGCACCAGTCTCGCTCATTAGTAAACACCGGACGCGTGGCGGCGCGACGCTGAGGGGTGGGATTGGGGCAGGAGATGACGGCTTTGATGACCCCGCGGTTCTGCCGCCAGTGGACGTTCCAGCGGTTGAAGTTCTCCTTGAAGGCATCCGAATACGGCACCGGCTCCTTCAGCCCGCGTCCCTCGTACATCGCGAAGAAGCCATGGTCCGCGTCGGCCGGCACTTTCGCGGAGGCCATGCCCGTGAACTGGAATTGCGCGTAGCCCTGCTTCAGCGGCTGCTCGAGGTGGTAGAGGACGTGGTTGGCCCCGACCCCGGGGCGGTAACCCTGCTCGGTCAGTTTCCCGCCGACGAGCGTTCCGACTGTCTTCCCCTGCAGGGGGTCATCGATCAGGATGCGCTCGCGCAAGGCCGTTTGCGTGGACGGTGCGGTGGACTTGCGCGTCTCTGTTGCGACGGCACCCCATGCCTCGCGCTCGCTGGCGGCGGGGAACGGATGGAACTTGCCTCGCGGAATCAGAACGGACTCGAGCTTCTCCGCTGGACAGGCGGCGGCCAGGATGCTGCGATCGGGTTTCGCGGCAGCCCATGAATGCGGAGCGATCGCAAGCAATGAAACGACGGCGAACACGACGCCCATGGCCGAATTGCGTTGTTGCATGGAATGCGCTCCTTTGCCCAAGACTCGTCCTCCAGGAACTCATACTCCCACGCCGGGGGAGAGTTGTGATTGGCTCCATGTCCAACTCCGCCCGATCACCTCCGCTGCCGCCACTCGCATCGGCGTTTCGCTGCGGGTAGGCTGGTGGCCGGCTTTCCTGGAGTCTCCATGCACGGACCCGCCGACGTCCCACATCTCATCGCGATCTTCGCTGCCCTTTTGCCATTCACTGCCCCCCTCCGCGCCGGCCCCGCCCTCGACGAAATCGTCACCCCCATGAAGCTCGACCAGCGCTCCGCCGACCCCTTCCCCAATCAGTGGCGCGACGTCCAACCCGACAAACCTCTCGGCCAGACCTTCATCACCTCCCCCAACGCTCGCCGCCTCTGCCGCATCGCCCTCTCCGTCCCCGGATGGCATGAATCCTGGACTCCCGACGAATCCCTCACCCTTACCCTCTACGATTCCCCCGAGAAGAAAACCCGCATCGCCTCCTCCTCCATGCCCTACAAATGGCGCCGCTGGGAAGGCGCCATCATCATGTTCCCCCTCTGGCAACCCATCGAACCTGGCCGCTCTTACTACTTCGAACTCACCGTCGCCGGCGGCGACGGACTCATCCGCGGCGTCCGCCTCGCCTCCAAACCCTACTCAAACGGCAATGCCTACATTGCCGGCGAGAAACAAACCTTCAGCCTCTTCTTCGAAACCCACACTAAGTCCGACCTCGACCCCGATGCCGACTACGGCCGACTTTTCGCCCTCTGGAACCTCGACCATTCCGGCCTCGAACAGGTCAAGACCCTCGTTGCCCAGAAGAAATGGGAAGCCGCCTCCTACACCCTCGTCGATTACTACGAAAACCACCGCCCCGACATCATGCAACGCGTCAAGATCCCCGCCACCCGGCCGGCCAACTTCGATCTCACCCGCGCCGACCTCGCCATCGCCATGAAAGTCCTCACCGAACAGGAAGGCCAGGTCGATATCGGCCCCGACTGGAACCACTACGCCGAATGGCCCACCCGCGGCGGCGTCGGACTCACCCGCGAAGGCATCCGCAAATTCATCGCCCACGCCCAACTCTTCACCGCCGACCCCAAATACGCCAAAGCCTGGAATGACATCAACCTCGCCTGCTTCCGCGACCAGCCCAACCCCGTCGAAGCCGGCGTCTTCCCCAAGACCGGCCCGCTCCCTCCCGCCCCACGCGCCGGCATCGCCGGTGGCTCCATGTGGGCTTCCCTCTCCATTGCCGCCCGTGCCGCCACCTGCTTCACCTACTACCGATACTTCATCGATTCCCCGGAATTCACCCCCGACGCGCGCGCCGCCTTCATCTTCGACCTCGCCGAAATGGCCAATGTCCTCTCCCGACACAAAGCCGGCGGCAACTGGACCACCCAGATCAAATCCGCCCTCATCACCCTCGCCGAACAACACCCCGAATGGAGAGACGCCAACGCCATGATGGCCGACGGCCTTGCCGGCATGATCGACAATGTCCTCGAAACCATCCACCCCGACGGCCCACTCAAAGAAGCCACCATCAATTACCACCTCTTCACCCTCAACTACTTCTCCAGCCTCCTCGAAACCGCCGACCGCCTCAAAATCCCCCTCCCCGCCGAAGCTCGCCAACGCATCCTCAAAGCCGCCGAATACGCCGCCTTCTCCGCTCTCCCCGATCTCACCGCTCCCCTCTTCGGCGACGCCAACCCCGTCACCAAACCCGCTGGCACCCTCCAACGCCCCGCCCAGATCTTCCGCCGCAATGACCTGCTCTACTTCGCCTCCGAACGCGCTTCCGGCTCTGCCCCATCTTTCACCAGTATCGCCTTCCCCACCGCCGGCTACTTCTTCATGCGCTCCGACTGGACTCCCACCGCCCGCTACCTCGCCATCCACAACGGCCACAGCACCTCCCACGGCCACAACGACGCCCTCGCCCTCATCGTTGCCGCCTACGGCCGCCAACTCGTCATCGACCCCGGCGTCTACATCTACGGCACCCCCGACTGCACCCGCCTCGCCCGCACCCCCAGCCATTCCACCGTCACCGTCAACAACCGCGATACCCAAAACGCCAACGGCCAAAACACCTGGCTCAGCTCCCCCAATTGGGACTATTTCTCTGGCACCAACGCCGGCTACATCGGCGCCAACCAAACCAAGCACCGCCGCCGCATCATCTTCGCCAAGCCCGACGACTACTGGGTCATCCAGGACACCCTCCTCGGCCCCATTGATGGCCCCATCGTCTCCCGTTTCGTTTTCCCCGACACCCAGGCCAAACAAGATGCCCACATCATCCGCACCACCCATTCCGTCGCCGCCAACCTCGCCATCATCCCCGCCGACCCCGCCACCAAAGCAACCCTCGTCCCCATGAAACGCGCCGCCTCCTGGGAAAGCCTCGCCGACTGCTCTGTTGCCCAGTTCACTCCCGCTGCCAACTCCTGGTCCACCGTCCTCCTGCCCATCGAACCGTCCAAGCAGGCTGATGCGAAGGTCGAACTGCTCAAAGGCAACCCAGGCCACGCGCTGACCGTCACTCGCGCCCAATCGACTGACCTTTTCATCTTCCAGGATCCCAACGCCGAAGGCACCTACAACGACGCCCAGGTCAAATTCACCGGCGAATCCGCTCTCCTCCGCCGCCAAGGTAATTCACATCGCACACTCTCCGCCAAATCCTGCCGCTCGTTCTCATTCGCCGGCCAGGAACTCTTCTCCTCCAAACAACCGGCCGACATCGACATCCGGTGGTCCGGCCGACAAATCGTTGTCACCGCCCCCTCCGGCTCCAGCGTCTATTCCACCGGCATCACCTCTGCCATCATCAACGGCGCCGACACTCCGATCTCTGGAAAAAGTGATATCCTCGTGGTCCCCTGAGTCGAGCAAAGTCCACAGACGTCTTGGCATTCCTGTACGATGGCAGACGGGCCAAGCTTACGGAGGCCAGCATGAACGGAGGCAAGAAGAAGGAGAATCTCTCTCTGCGGCTGCCATAGTTGACCTCTGCAACCCCAAAGCCCGGGTCAGGTTCTATCACACGGTGTTGATACTCTGCGATTCATTATGGGCGCATTCGCGGTGATAATGCTCGCAGCATCAGGCTGGTTTCTTGGCTACATGTGGAGAGATTCAAAATGAGCAGAACAGTCCATGGTTTTGCCGTAGCGGCCCTCAGTCTGCTGATGTGGCCCCTCAGCTTGGCTGGAGCCGCGGAGGGTATCGCGATTCTCCGCGTGGACGCAGACAAGCTACGCCAGATCATGGAAGGCTTCGGGGCTACCACCTTGTCGCTGGTCTATGAAGGACCGCTCGGAGACACGCTCGACCCGGATCTGCGCAAGAGAGCGATCGAGGCGGCCTATGGAAAGGTCAAGCTGAACGCCGGCAATCTGGAGATCGGTTTCTTCCAACTGGCAGATCACGGTCACGCTGCTGGCTGGAACGGCTACCGCGCCTTCGGCGCGGACGCCATGAAGAAGAAGGTGGTGGACTTGGCCGCACCTCTGGGCCTCAGCGACTATATCCTGTGCCCGAAGATTCGCGTCGGCGGTGGCAACACTCGGCTTCGTGATCTGCGTAAGGCCGATTATCCCAAGTTCCTGGAGGCCTGCGCGGACCAGATCGCCATGGCGGCCAAGTTCTGGCGCGAGCACTACGGGACCGTCCCTCGTTTCATCATGCCCTTCAACGAGCCGACCAGCGGCAACCGGGAATTGGACGGCGGCGGAACGAAGGAAGTGGTGCAAATCATCCGCGCGATCGGTCAGCGGCTTCGGGCCGAGGGTTTCAAGGATGTCATGCTGGTCGTCCCCTGTGAAGAGACCGTTACGCACAGCCTAGCTGTCGCCGAAGCGATTCTGTCCGACGCGGACGCCCGGCCGTTCGTTGGAGCGATCGGTTATCACTGCTACCCGTACGGCTCGCCGTACGCCAGCGTGCCACGGATTCTGCATAGCTCTGCCCTGGGCAAGCCTGATCCGCATGAGATCGAGCTGCGTGGAAATCTCCGCGACTTGGGCCGGAAATACAGCGTGCCCCTGTGGATGATGGAAGTGTCCCATTCGGAGGCGCCGGCGCTGTCGTTCGATGCGCTGCGAGGAAGGGCCATTCACATCCACGACGAATTCGTCTACGCCGACGCCTCCGCGTATTACGGGATGAACAGCATCTGGGATCTCACCTCGCACCGGGATCATTTCCGGGGCCGCGGCGGCGATGCCAAGGATGCCCTGTACACCGAGCAGGACACGATCGTGCTGATCGACAACGACCGCAGGACCGTCGAGATTACAGGGATGGGCTATGCCATCGGGCATTACGCTCGCTGGGTTCGTCGCGGGGCGGTGCGTCTGGAGACCGAATCCGACGATCCGCTGCTGCAAGCCACGGCTTTCCGTGACGACGCCAACAAACGACTCGTGGTCGTTGCCATCAATAACGCTCAGGAGCCGCGAAACCTCCAACTTCAGACGAAAGGGTTGGCCCTGTCCGGGACTGTTTCAGGCGAGCAGTCCACGGCCAAGGGTTTCTGGCAACCGACCTCTCCATTCCAGGTCAACAGCCACGATGAGATCCGTATTCGGCTGCCAGCCATGAGCGTCACGACCCTCGCAGTGCCGCTGGACAAATAGGGGGTACGCTGGACGCTTCCCGACGGGACGAAAGGCCAAGGGTTGGTTGTGGCTTCGCGCGAAACGAGCGGACTGCTCTACGGCTGCCATACGCTGGCCGAGGAGATTGAGCGCCGGGGCACGCTGCCCCTTGGGCTGGTTGTGCGGAGCGAGCCGCGGTTCGCGGTCCGGGGATGGGCCAGCCAGTTGGAGGACTTCTGGTGCCGGTGGATGGGAGGGTCGCCGGACTGGTTCCAGAACGACCGCTCCGGAGGTTGGCAGATGGTTGGGCACGGTCGTGGAGGGACACTGTCGTTACTATGGTGTCCCCATGAACAGCCCCGCGTTGGGACTGTTCCGATTCCAGGTGGGCTGGCTTTGGCAACGCGCCCTGTCGCGGCGCAGCCAACGCGGAGGCGTCACCTGGGATCGCATGGCTCGCCTGATCGCTCGCCATATTCTGCCTGCCCGCATTCATCATCCTTATCCTCTGTACCGACTTGGCGTCATCACACAAGGCAAGAGCCGGATACGGTAATCCCGCTCGTCCGGATCCGCGGAGGGGGTGCCCCGTCAAAGGGCATCCCTACTCCGACTGTGAATTCAGGACGCCTGCGAGACTTTCCGGGGGTCGGCCGTCAGCTCCAACGTCTTACCGCTTTCCACATCACGGGCCGTAACCCAGACCACGCCGCTGGCGTCGATGCGAACGCGGATCTCAATCACGTGCGAGCGGTCCGCAATCGCGGGCAGATCCCGCATGTCACCGCAGCCCAGCACACGGCAGTTCTTGCGGGGAGCGTCAGGGTCACCCTGGAGCAACTCGATGCGGACCTCGGTCTGGCCGGGCACGGCAAGCTGAAACCGGCGGGTCACATCACAGGGATAGGGCCGGCCGCATTCCAGAACCACACTGTGGACCAACTTGTGGTCGCCGGGGTTGACCACCGTTACGCCCAGCGGGTGCGCGGTCACTTCCTGTACAAACAAGTCTGGAGCCGGGATCAGAATGCCGCTGACCGTCTGCCTCTGCCCCCGGCGGGCCAGCTCTGCCAACCCCATGGTGACTGCGCCCATCGCAGCGCCATACAAGGGCTCGCGGCCAAACGTGGGCTTGATCCCCGGTTCCTGGTCGATCAGGCGGCCGATCATGGGCATCTGGCTGGCGCCGCCCACCATCAGCACCTCGCGGAGATCGCTTGGCCTGAGTTTGCAGTCCGCCAGAGTCCTGGTCAGGCAACCCACCACCTCAGCCCCGAGATCGGCGCACAGGTGTTCGAAGTCTGCCTGAGAGATGTCCATGCGCGTCGTATGTCCGCGGCAGGTGAACACAATCGTGGCGGTGGGGCAACGGCTCAGAATGATCTTCGCCCGCTCCGCTTGCTCACTCAGGTTGAGCATGTCCAGAGCGTCGGCAACCGGGTCGGGGACAAAGCCATGTTCGCTGCGGAACTTGTCGATCACGGCTTTTTCAATCCTGGCCGTGAAGTCGCAGCCGCCAAGATTGGGGACGCCGCCCGTACCCAGGATGTCAAGGTTGTTGCCCGATACCTTGAGCACCGTGCCGTCCGTGGTGCCGCCGCCGACGTCCAGGATCGCGACATGGCCGCTGCCACGGCTGGCCAGATCGCTTGAAACCGCAAATGCGGTCGGCTCGCGAACGACCAGAAGCACGGTCAAGCCCGCTTTCTCCGCGGCCTCCTTATCCTCGCGGATCTGCGCATCGTTGTAGCCTGCAGGCACTGTCAAGACCACCGTGTCAACCACTTCGCCTGTCTTGCGTTCAACCATGTCCTTAAAAACCGATGCGAAGAGCTGGTAGCAGTCGCGGGCGCGCCACTCCTTCCCGTCGGGGCCGACGTTGACGACATCGTCCGTGCCGATCTTCCGCTTGGGGTACCTGATGCACCGCGACGGATCCCGGGCGGCAGCCTGGATCGCCTCCGTACCGATCAGCGGCCCACTGTCCGACAGGGAGATGACCGTCGGAATGGAGGACTCCCCCCATGGGCTGGTGACTACGACCGGCCGGCCCGTGACGTCCGCGTACGCACACGCGCTCTTCCAGGTCCCAAGCTCAATTACGATGTACATATGACCTCCTTTCAGGTCAAGACATGTTCCCGGAGAATGTGGTGATCCGCCGATGGGTTCTCCGGACCGCCCTCGGCCAGTTTGACTTTGACCAATTCGCATTCCAGGACGCGCTGCCCCAGCCGGAAACCCGGTCGGCAGGATTCCTCCACCAACAGGGCCGACTTGGGATTGGCTGGGGGGCTCGACAGAAACCGCATGGCGGCCACGTCGAATGGGTCCCCCGGCTTGGCGCGAAACATCTCGATGCCGTGAAACTGCAGCAGTTGCCGAAGACTGTCCGCCACCCCCTGCAGGATCACCTGATCGTCGGAGGGCCCTTCGCCAACATCCCGCTCGTCCATGGTCTTGACCAGGAACCAGACGATCCCGAACAGAGGTCGGAAGATCGGCAACAGTTCCCGCTCAAGAGACCGCGCCTCCAGATCACGGCGGAGTTCCTGAAAGCCGATCGTCAGTCCCTTGATTCGCTCCAACACCTCCGGTCCGTACTCGGAACCATGCTGCAGGCCTGTGTAGGCGCATTGGTTGCACTGCGCTGAGGCCCGCGGTCCCTCTGGCCCACTCTTCTTGTCCTGATCGCTGGCGATGAGCGGCTCAGCGGCGGTATTGGTTACGTCAGCGGGCCCCGCAACAACAGAGATGGCGCCGGCGTCGATCGAGCCATCGTCACCCACGCCCGCCTTGGTCGTTTCGCCGCCGGTCTCGTCGGGATCACCAGCGCCAATCCCGCCACTTGCCTCGGGGCGGGGCGTCGGTTCTTCGCCATTGCCGTCTGACGACAGCGCGCGAGCCTCGCTGGTCTTGACCTAGTGGTTCATCGCACCTGGATTGATGGATAAAGTCTCTTGAGCTTGATGCGGGCGCCAGCGGCAGTGAACTGCCAGTCCACTCCGACGCCCAATCGGTTGCGTTCCCGCTCGATGGCCGTGCAATCGGCGGCCAGGGACGTACAAGCTGGCCGGCGAATGGGTGTTCAGATTGTCCATCACCAGAATGATCTTCTCGGCCTGGCGATATCGCTTCTCGACCCGTTCCGTCAGAAACGCCGCGAAGTCCAGGCGAGTGCGTTGCCGTGTCACCTGAATCTGTCGCCAGTTCGTCAGCGGCTCGAACGCCACAAACAGGTTTGCCGTGCCTTCACGTTTGTACTCGTAATCCTGCCTGGCCGGCTGCCCCGGCGACGGGGGCAGTGGCTGGCGCACATCGGCCAGCAACTGCACCGGCTTCTCGTCGAGGCACACCACCGGCCGCCTGCGATCCAGCGGCCGCTGATAGACATCCAGCACCTCCTCCATAGGCCAGACAAACTCGGCGCTCTGTTCGGGCGGAATACACCACTGCTCCTTCAGCCACGGCTTGATCTCGTTTTTTTTAGCGCCCGTTGCACGGTGTCCCGCGAGATTCGCGGCACATGGTTCAGCTTCACCATCCGGTCGGCCAACAGGTCCAAGGTCCAGCGCCCGTGGCCATCGGGTGGCTTGGAACAGGCCAGCATGACCAGCCTGGCCTCGCCCTGGCCGTCCAGAATCCGCTGGTCCGGCCGAGCCGGCTGGGGCCGGCGATCCAGGGCCGCCCGACCTTCTTTTGAGAAACGTTCGCGAACCCTCTCCACCCTTGAGATGCCGACCTCCAGAGCCTCGGCAATTTCCAGATCCGTGCCATTCTCGCCATTGCTGTCGGCCTTGAGCAGAATCTTGGCACGTATCACCTTGCTTGCCGGCGCCTGCCCGCTCCGAACGAGCATGCACAACGAAG
>JAPLNB010000315.1 GCA_026693085.1 Planctomycetota bacterium
CCGGCGCAACCGCATCAACCCCCGCGTCATCAAACGACAGCAAAGCCAGTGGTATAAGAAGCGGCCTCAGCACCGCCAATGCCCTCAGCCCACGCGCCCATTTCGAGATTCGGTCGTCATCCTCCGTTGAACGGTATTGGGCCATGGAGCCGACGCTGATGATGAGGGGCTTGTTCTTGGCGACGCGGCGAGCGGCTTGCCAGATGACTTCGCTGGCGAGTGCGCTACCGCCTGGGGAGTCGATGCGGAGGACGACGGCGTCAACATTTTCGTCGCGGTCGGCGAGGCGGAGTGCTTTTCGGAGGTCTTCGCTGCCGGCGGCGCCGTCGCTGAAGAGGCCATCGCCGCCTTTGCCGTCGACGATAACGCCGTCGAGGTAGATCAAAGCGACGGCGGGCTTGTTGTGTGTTTCGGCGGGTTTTTTGGTGAGCATGCTGAGGACTGCGAAGGGGCTGGAGAAGTCCAGCTCAGGGCGTTTGGGTTGGCCGTAGTCGTGGAGCAGGTCAACGTCGCAGCCGAGTTCTTTTTTCATCATTTCCCGCAGGCCATCCTGGTCCAGGAGGTGATCGACGAAGCCGCGGTTCTTAGCGACTTTTCCGGTCATCATGACGCCGTTGATCATGTCCTCGACCTGGGACTTTGGGAGGTTGCGGTGGTAGCTGATGCCATCGACGATCTGCTGATAGAGAGAGTCGAGGACCTTGTTGAGTTCGCCTTTGAGTTCTGGGGAGGGTTCGGTGCGGGTGAGGGTTTCGTCGGCGCCTTTGTACTGTCCGATCTGGATGTAATCGGCCTTGACGCCGACTTTATCGAGGAGGCCTTTGGCGAAGAGTTCCTGGATTCCGACGCCGGGGATTTCGATTTCGCCGCCTTCGAGGATGCAGATGTCGCTGGCGCCGGAGGCGGCGATGTAGGCGGCGGTGTCGTAGCGGTCGGCGTAGACGAAGGTGCGTTTGCCGGCCTTGTTGAGTGAGCGGAGAGCGTCGCGGACCTCTTGGGCCTGGGCGAGGTTGAAGTTGGTATCGCCGATGTTGATGAGGACGGCGCGGACGTCTTTTTGCTTTTCGGCCTTGTTGAGGCGGCTGAGGATGGACTGGAGGGTCATGCGGTCATCGGCGAAGAGTACGAAGCTGGCGGGTTTCTCGGCGATGGGCTTGTCAAAGTCGATGTAGGCGACTTTGAGGAGGTCCTGCTCGGCCTTTTTGGTCTGCTGGAGCTTGGCGATGGTTTCGCGGAGGGAGGGGAAGGCGCTATTGGAAGCGGCGATGGGTTTGGTTGAAGGCGGAGTGGGTGGCTTGTTGGCGGCTTGAGAATTATCGGGCTTGGCGGGTTTGGTGGTGGGTCGCGTGGTTGCCTGCCGAGCTGAAGCGATGGCTGCCAGCAGGACGACCACGGTGAGAATGCGTGCGATCATTGTGCTCCTCGGGTGCAGGGGAAGAAACGTTGCTGCAATAGTATGTCGGCCGAATTACGCGATCCATTGTAAAGGAACAGACGCGGCGTTGGCATTGTGGTTGCTGGGGCGGTTTGTGGCGGTGCTGCTCCGGTAATCGGGGCGATGGCAGTCCAGGGAGGCGCCGGCATGTTTGAGGTGGGCGGGGGTGTTCGCATCGACTTGCCGGGATGTCTTGGGTTTGACGCTGCCCGCGGCCCATCTATAATGCGGCCGGTCTGATTGCCGTAGGCAAAGCGGAAGGAGTAGCTGGGTGCGAGTCCGTTGGGCCGGTCCTTTTCTAATCGTTGTCTTCGTGTTGGCTGTCAGCACACGAGCGCAATATGACAATCCGATCGAGTCGCTGGTGGTCAGCGCCTCCAAGGCGTCTACTTGGGTAAGCGGGGAGACGACCGTTGCGCTGCTGGACGGTCCGATCACGATTGACGCGGACAAGAACCACCTGACGGCACAGCAGGCAGTGATCTGGGTGACGCCGGTGAAGAAGGCGGTGCTGGACCATGACCGGGTGGAGATCGTGTTGATCGGCGACACGAGGCTGGTGCAGCCGGATGGGGTGACGCGTAGCGGGCCGCGGCTGTATGTGGATGCGCGGGTTCGGGGGACGATCCGGCTGGTGGCGCCGCGAGTTGGTGGCGACCGCAGCGACTCGAAACCGTATCGGCTGGCGGAATCGATGCGGCCGAAACTGCTGAAGGGTGGTCAGCCGAGCGGGCAGTGGACTGTGGAAGAGGAAGGGGCGGGACCAGGGACGCAGCCATCGACGCGTCCTGTACGGCATTTGCAGCCGGTGACGATTTCGGCGGACAGCTTTATCACAAGGCAGACGCCGGACGGGGTTGTGGCTGCGATCCTGACCGGCAAGGTGGCTTTGTTGCAGAAGGGGACGAAGGGGGAAGTGATTGAGTTGATGGCGGATCGCGCGGTGGTGTTTACCGCGTTCCAAAGCTTGATGAACCTGACGCCGGCGGAAAAGATCAAGACGGTGGGGGAGGCGGTAACCGGGGTTTACCTTGAGGGTGATGTGCGGATCATCCATACGCCGGCGAACCCGGCGAAGGAGCCGGAGCAGCGGCTGACTGCGAACCGTGCGTTTTACGATTTCACGACAGACCGGGCGGTTTTGACGGACGTGGTGCTGTACACACACGATCTGAAGGCGAACATTCCCATTGTTGTCCGGGCGCAGGTGCTGCGGCAGTTGTCGTCATCGGCGACGAGGCAGGAATATGAGGCGGAGAAGACGCGGCTGAGCAGCAGCACGTTCCACACGCCGTCGTACAGCATCGGGGCCAGCAGCGCGTACATCCGGCAGACGGAGACGGGCAACGAGTTGTACGGGACGCAGACGGACTTTGTGGCGAAGAACGCGACGTTTGCATTTGGGAACATTCCGGTTTTCTACCTGCCGGTGGTTGGTGGGACGGTGACGGAGCGCAGTGCCCTGTATGGCGCGCAGATGCATAACTCGAATGCGTTTGGCTTCGGCGTAAGCACGGAGTGGGGGCTGTTTGAGACGCTTGGCCGGCTGCCGCCGAAAGATTTGGCGGCTTCGTACAAGCTGGACTACTACAGCAAGCGTGGCCCGGGGGCGGGAATTGACGCCAAGTACACCGGCGGTTTCATCGAGCGGACGCTGGAGCCGTGGTCGTTTTCGGGGGAGCTGACGAGCTACGGCGTCTATGACCATGGCGAAGACGTGCTGGGCCGGCGTCGTTTCGATGTAGCGCGTGAGGAAGACGAGTTCCGCGGCCGAATCTACTGGCAGCACCAGCACTTTTTCCCGGGCGATTGGCAGATGCAGCTCAGCGGCGGGTACATTTCGGATCCGACGTTCGAAGAGGAATGGTTCGGCCGGGACTTCCGGACGAGGCCGCCCCGCGATACGGCTTTGTACCTCAAGCGGCAGCGTGACTCGGAAGCAATCACCTTCCTGACGAGCTGGCAGCCCAACGACTTTGTCACCGTTGCCGACCTTGTTCAGGAACAGGTCGAAGTGGATCGGCCGTTTGAGCTCGGGTACCGGCGGATCGGTGACAGCTTGATGAACGACACCTTCACGTTCTTCAGCGCCAATACCGTCTCGGCGCTGCGATTCGATCCGAGCACCGCGGACCCGTTCTCCGACCTTGGTTTCTGGTTCTCGCCCGGCCTGCCTTCCCTGGGGACGCCCTACAATGTCAATCACCCCACCCCCTCCGCCGCGGTGAACGATGACATCACTTACCGGGGCGATTTCCGGCAGGAGATTGACTGGCCGTTCAGCATCGGGAAATTCCGGGCGGTTCCGTACATTGTGGGGCGGTATACGCCGTACTCGCAGGGGATCGACGGAAACGCCGTTGAGCGGACCTATGGGGCGGGCGGGTTGCGATTGGCCACGTCGTTCTGGAAGGTCGATGACAGCGTGAAATCGGAGATGTTTGACCTGAACCGGCTGCGGCACGTGATTGAGCCGGAGCTGAACGTGTATGCGGCCGCTGAGTCTTCTGACGCGACCGAGGTGTTCGTCTACGACGAGCAGATCGACAACATCCGGGACATCAGCGCGATGCAGTGGGCGTTGCATCAGCGGTGGCAGACGAAGCGAGGCGGGCCCGGCGGGTGGCGGAGCGTGGATTTCGTCTCGCTGGACCTGGAATGGAACTATTTCTTCAACCAGCCGCCTGAGGTGCAGCTCAACCCGGTTGATTCGCGGGGGCTGTACTATGTGTCGATGCCTGAGGCGTCGATCCCGCGGAACAGCGTGAACCTGGACGCGGCGTGGCAGGTGAGCAACACGGTGCGTATTCTCGGCAACGCGAACATCAACACCGACTACGGCAACCTGGCGAGGGGATCGATCGGCATGTCGGTCAACATGGACCCGCGTCTGGGCTACTACGTCGGCCTGCGGCACGTCGACGCGGTCACGTTCAAGGACGCCGAGGGCAACACGGCCAGCGACATCCCTGTCAACGGTCTGCCGTTCATCTTTGACAAGCAGGATCTGTTCATCTTCGCAGTTGACTACGCTTTGACGCGCCAGTACCGGCTGCATGTGGCCGAGAGCTACGACTTCGCCCAGGGCCTCAGCAATCGGTCAGCGATCGGCCTGACGCGGAAGTTTGACCGGTTCTATATCGCCGTCGGCGTACACGTTGACTACATTGCTGACGAGAGCGCGGTCTTCTTCAACTTCTGGCCGGAAGGCATGCAGCCCGGCACCGGCACACAGGCCGTCAACAGCTACTTCCGGGAGTGACCGTGCAGCGACGTCGGCTGGAGACGGCTGATACGGCGAGGGCGAAGATTGATCGGATGAAGTTAGTGAGAAAGCCCCGGATATGCATCCGGGGCCTTTTTTTCAGTCGTGCCGGTTGCTATGGGGTAATGAGGTAATATATCGTCGCGGGGGCAAGGTTGATGGAGTCGGCGGCGCCGGCGGGCTTGAGGGGGTAGCCGTTGTAGTCCAGCGAAGTGACTTTGAGCTTGGCGGCGTCGGAGCGTTTGAATCGGACGGAGCCGGCGATTCCTTTGACCATGTAGGGGTCCTGGCCGATGGTTTTGATGCGTTTGGAGGATTGATCGACAGGCTCGGTTTGGAAGTTGGAGTTTTTCTCCTCGGACATAACTTGGAGGAGGATGCGCTGGCTGGTGGCCAGGGGGCGATCGTCGAGGGTGACGGCGACGATGTGGCCGAGGTCGAGTTGGGAGGAGATGACCAGGTCTGTCAGGTCGGTTGTGCCGGCGGCGGCGAGGTTGCCACTGACGCCTTGAGCGGCGGGGGCGTTGATGGTGATGACCCCCCTACCGTAGTCGAGTTTGAGCTGGTTGGTGCTGCTGGTGACGGTTTGCCGGGGGCGGTTGATGAGGGGCTTGAGATCGGCGAGCTTTGGCGGGGCGCCTTGGGCGGTGAAGTTGACGTTGGTGCGGCCGGCGAAGTGAACGAGGGGGTCGATGACGTTGCCGGGCTTGAGGGTGATGCCTTGGGGGACATCTTTGAGGCGGAGTTCGTCGAACGCGGCGGCCTGGGGCAAGGGGGTGCCTTGCAGGTTGAGCAGATCATCGACCTTGAGGTTCAGTTCCACAAGCGTGTCGCCGGGGGAGACGAGGGCTTTGCGGTAGATGAGTGCGGCGGCGGGGAACTGGCCCATCATGGCGGGGGACATCAGGGTCCACTGCTGCATCCAGAAGTTGGGTTTGACGGCCCATGCGGAGCTGTCGAGGGCGAAGTGGACGATGGCATCGGTGTCCTGGAGGGCGCCGTAGCAGGCGAAGTAAAGCGGGGCCTCGGAGCGGAAGCGATTGGGGCGGCAGAAGGTGGTTTCGGAAATCATGGACGGCTTGTTGTCGTAGTGGATGTCCATGACGGGGTGGACGAAGGATTTGGGCTTGCCGGGGGTGGGCGCGTCGAATCGCAGGGCGCTGCGGTCGCTGTAGGTGTGGCCGTCGCGGATGGACCACTCGGCGTTTTGGCCTTTGTGGTTGCATTCGAAGTAGCCATGGCGGTCGATGAAGTCGCCGACGGTGTAGCTGTACTTTTCGAGTGGGCCGAAGACCTCGGGGCTGGCGGTGGCCCAGTTGGAAGCGGTGATGACGCCCTTGAAGCCGAGTTCGCGGAGGAACTGTCCGGTTTCCTGGTAGAAATTCCGCTGGTTTTCGAGGAGGAAGCGAGCGGTGTCCTTGTCTCGCGAGGTTTTGTCGTTGAACATGTTCCAGAGAGGGCGGAAGCTGACGCGGCTTTCGGCGGGGTTGTCGCGGGCGACTTTGAGGCCGTTCCATTTGGCGAGGGCGGCATCGATGGAGCCGTATTTCTGCTTGAGCCAGCCGCCGAACTGGGTTTCAAGGATGCGGAGCTGTGCGTCGGGGATGTTCTTGGCGTCAAAGGTCCAGAAGAAGTAGGAATCTTCGTTGATGATTTCAAGGCCGGCGACGGCGGGCTCATCGATGAGGCGTTTTCCGGTCACGGGGCTGGGGGTGAGGAGCAGTGCTTTCCACCATTCGCGATAGACCCTCTGGAAGTCCTTATTGAAGTAGATGGCGGCGAAGGGCTTGCTCTTGCCGTCGTAGCCTTGGAGCCAGGGGGTATTGGGTTTGGGGGTGAGCCAGAGGGGGAAGTAGATGGAGAAATGGCTGTAGATTCCCTCCTGTTTCATGCTTTCGACGATGTCGATGGCATGTTTGACTTTGGCGGTGTCCACGACGCCATCGGGGTTGAAGTAGCCGCCGTGGACGCGGACCATGTTGACGCCGTACTTGGCGAGGAATCGGGCGTTTTTCTGGAGAGACTGGCGGTCTTTGAGATCGCTGGCGGGGCCATTGACGGCCCAGAAGCGGAGGGGTTGGCCGGTGGTGGAGTGGACGAAGTGGGAGCCTTTGACGGCAATGAAGCCGCCTTCGCCGGCGAATTCCTCGTTGAGTGTGCGGAGGTCGAATCCGCTGGTGGATTGGAACGGATCAAGCTTGGGGGTGAAAGGGAACCAGGACTGCGCCGGGGGCGTGCTGGGTGCGGGCTGAGCCGCAGCACAGGGGCGCGAGCCGGGGGCAAGCAGCGAGAGTGAAGCAGAAAGGATGCTGACAGCGAGGGTTGGTGTTTTCATGATGATTCTCGTTGGAAGCAGTTACATAGGTTGCATC
The DNA here is from genome assembly GCA_026693085.1 of Planctomycetota bacterium. Taxonomy (GTDB): domain Bacteria; phylum Planctomycetota; class Phycisphaerae; order Tepidisphaerales; family Tepidisphaeraceae; genus JAPLNB01. The sequence continues at coordinate 7,073 of JAPLNB010000315.1, forward strand.
GTGCTCGATTGGGAGCGGGTGGCCAAGCCTCCCGAGGCGCCCTTCGGTACGGTTCTGAAACCGCTTCTCAGTCGGCCATACCGACCAAAAGGCCCTTGGTGTATCCGACGCTCTCGGCGAGGCCGGGGATGGGGTCGCTTTCGTCTTTTTCGTATTCGAAACCAGCCAGGCCGGTGAACTTGATTTCGACGAGCGCGTGCATGATGGCCTTGAGGTCAAGGACGCCGCGGCCGGACTCGACGCAGGAGCCGCGAGCCTCGGCAACGTTGATGTCCTTGAGGTGGACGTCGTGGAGGCGGGCGCGGCAGTCGAGGATGGACTTGGCGGGATCGACTTTCATGCGGCCGGTGTGACCGACGTCGATGCAGAGGCCGATGCGGGGGTCGTATTTTTCGATGAGCTTCATGGCATCGTAGGGAGTGGCGTACTTGTTGTCCCCGGGGCCATGGTTGTGGATCGCGAGCTTGATGTCGTATTCCTTGACCATTTTGTCGAGGATGGGCATGGAATCGATGGCAGGACTGCAGACGATGGTGGGGATGCCGGCGTCTTTGGCGTACTCGAAGGCGTCGCGGATGTTGGCCTCATTATTGGACATGGTGATGACCCCGCAGCTCAGTGGGGTGATGCCGGCGTCGCGGAACTTCTTGGCCACTTCGCGGCGTTGGTCGGGGGTGCTCTTGAGGGGGAGGTGGAAGTCCTTGACGGAGACATAACTCAGGCCGACGCGGCGGATGGCCTTGATGGCGTCATCGAGCTGCATTTTGCGGAGGGTATAGGACGCGACGCCGATCTTCAGGCCGCGCATGCGGTCGTTGGCGGGGGCGGCCGGTATGGCGGCGGCCAAGGCGGCGTCCGGCAGGGACATGACGGGCACGGCGGCTGCAGCGAGCGCAGCGGTTTTCAAGATTTCGCGTCGCGAACACAGGCTCAGGTGATCCACGGCAGGCTCCTTTCATCGTTCAGTAACCCGTTCATCTCTCCATACATCGCCGGGGACAGAATGTTTCGGACAACGGTTGCCGCGAAACAATCCGTACACACCGCACAGGCGGCATCAACGGGGACGATCGGGGGGATTGCGGGTTTATTGGCCTTCGTGGAACGCGCAATTTCTTTGACTGCTCCGGGGGCTGTGCCATAGTTCAGCACCTACGGGACAAGGAGAAAAAGATGGTCCATGCAAGACACCTTTGGGGTGCTGTTCTGGCATTGTCGGGCGGCCTGGCGGCTATCGCTTCGGCGGATAGCATCACCGTGACACAGACCGGTATCTCAGAGTATCGCATCTTTGATACTTCGATGGACGGAGGCAAGACCTATCACCGCACGTCGGCTGGGGCGCTGCACTGGAAGCGCAATGACACGCAAGGCGGCGGGCCTGTGGGGGTGTTCGACACGTTCTGCACTGAGCTGACTCAGAAGATCGGCTACGGCAAGTACAACTACAGTGTCGTTGGCCTGGAGGATGCGCCCACGATCGGCGGCATGGAGGTGGGCGAGGAGTTGACGAAGGCGGATCTGGTCCGCGAGCTGTGGGGCAGGCATCGGCGGGACGTTATCGATAGCAACACGTCGGCGGCGTTTCAGCTTGCCGTGTGGGAGATTATCTATGACGAGGTGCGGAGCGGCGATGGGAGCATGAATCTGCACAAGAGCCTCGATCTGAAGGATGGGGCGTTCCGGGTGAAGGATCCGATTGCAGATCAACCGTATCTGGCGACCGCCCAGAATTGGCTGTGGGAGTTGGATGGCACGGGGCCGATGGAGCACCTGATGGCGATGACGAACAGCCGGTATCAGGACCAGGTTTTCCAAGTCCCATTGCCGACGGCGACGTGGGCGGGCCTGGCGATCATGCTGATCATGGTGACGAGAAAGGTAAGAAGGGCGATGGCTGTGGAATGAACATCGCCAGCGTACGATAACCAGCGGAGTTTCGCGATACGAGGGCGACCCTCAGGCTCGATGGGTCGCCTTTCTTTATTTGGCCGTTAAACGGTTTCTGTTGCGCCGCGGCGGGGGACTCGCGGGCGGCCGAAGGCATCGGTTTCGGTTTGCACTTTGGAGGCTCGGTTGCGGTCGTTGACAGCGCCGGCGAGATCATCGGTCGAGGTGTCGCCGAACAGGGTGCCCATGGACTGTTCCAGGGCGTGGGCGAGGCGCTGCTGGGCGAATTTCACGTATTCGGGGGATTGGTCGATACCGACATATTGGCGGCCGAGGAGGGCGGCGGAGACGGCGGTGGTGCCGCTGCCGTTGAAGGGATCCAGGACGATGTCGCCGGGGTTGGAGGAGGCTTTGATGATGCGGTTGAGGACTTCGATGGGCATTTGGCAGCCGTGCCAGCCTTCGCGCTCGTGGAATGTGCCACAGACGCGGCTGACGAACCAGGTGTCTTTGTCGCCGGAGAAATAGGTTTCGGGGGTTTCCTGGGGGCGGAGATACCAGGTGTCGTCGGGGAGCTTGCCTTTGGGGTTGGCGCGGATGTCGGCGTAGGTGGTTTGGCGGGCGCTGGCAACGCGGACGGCGTCGGAGTTGAAGGTGAACTGTTTTGGGTGCTTGGTGAAGTAGAGGATGTGGGTGTGGCTCTTGGCGAACTTGCTCTTGGTCTGCTGGCCGAAGGTGTAGTGCCAGATGATCCAGTTGCGCATGTTGAAGCCGAGCTGGCGTCGGGCGATGATGCAGAGGTCGGCGGCGTATTCGTCGCCGATGGCGAGGTAGAAGGAGCCGGCCGGTTTGAGGGCGCGGTGGACGGCGGCCATCCAGTCGGTGCTGAATTTGAGGTAATCATCGGTTTTGAGCCTGTCGTCGTAGCCGTGGTAGAGGTAGCCGATGTTAAAGGGGGGATCGGCGAAGACGAGGTCGATCCAACTTCGGGGCCATCGTTGAGGACTTTGATCGAATCGCCGCGGATGATCTGGTTCAATTCAGGCATTTCGGGGGGATTATAGGGAGCGAGATCGGAAGCACCAATTCGGCCGCGTTTTCGCGCCGGCGTCCTTCGCTGTGGCTGCAGAGGCTTCAGGCCTTTCTGGAAGGAGGATTTGCGTTGGCCCCTGTGACGATCCTTACCTATACGATGCCACACATTGTCATGATGGCGGGCATCTCTACAATCATCCGCCGCGACCCATAATGTTGAGCGGAAGACGTATGATTACCGGGCCGGTGCTACGGATGCTGGATGCGAATGCGAATCGCGCTCGGGAGGCGCTGCGCGTATTGGAGGACTATGCGCGGTTTGTTCTGGACCATGATGATCTGTCGGGCGAGCTGAAAGCGGTCCGCCATGGTTTGGCGGGGGTGGTTGGGCCGTGGTTGGGGGAAGCGATCCTGCATCGGGACACGCCTGGGGATGTTGGGACGGATCATAAGACGGCAGCGGAGGTGCGGCGGGAGGATTTGAGCGCCGTTGTGACCGCGGCGGGCAAGCGACTGGGGGAGGCGCTGCGGGTGATCGAGGAGGCGTTGAAGATGCAAGACGCCGCAGCGGCTGGGGCAGTGGAGAAGCTTCGATATCGGTTCTACGACCTGGAACAGAAGATCGCCAGGACGCTGGGGCGGGGCGAGCGGTTCAAGAACGTTCGGCTGTACGTGCTGATTACGGAGTCGCTGTGCAGGCGGCCATGGCTGGAGGCGGCGGAGGAGGCGATCCTGGGCGGGGCAGATTGTCTGCAACTGCGAGAGAAGGAGTTGGAGGGCGGAGGACTGCTTAGACGGGCGCGGCAATTGGTGAAGCTCTGTCGGCGGCATGGTGTGCTGTGCATCATCAATGATCGGGCGGATGTGGCGGTTTTGTGCGGGGCGGATGGGGTGCATATGGGGCAGGGGGATCTGCCGGCGGCGGAGGTGCGGAAGGTGATCGGGCGGGAGATGATTCTGGGGGTGAGCACGCATCAGCTCGAGCAGGCGAGGCAGGCGGTGGTGGATGGGGCGGATTACATTGGCGTGGGGCCGATTTTCCGGTCGACGACCAAAACCCGCGATTTTCTGCCGGGACCTGCGTATGCGCGGGAGGTGGCGGGGTCGATTCGGATTCCGGCGGTTGCGATTGCAGGGATAACGGAGGGGAATGTCGATGAAGTGTTAGCGACCGGAATCGGGGCGATCGCCGTGACCGCCGCCGTGATCAGTACGGATGATCCCCGGCAAGCTGCGCAGAGGCTGAAGAAGAGGCTGACGGCGGGGTGAGCCCGAGATAACAACGGGCAACTGGCGATTAGGAAACGGATGTCCCAAGACGCTGTACAATTGAGCGGCCCTACCGGATTGACCGAAGCGGCGAAGCCGGCCAAGACGTTTGTGCATCATGCGAGGCTGATCAGCGGGCTGACGCTGGTGAGCCGGTTTCTTGGCGTGCTGAGGGAGAGCTTGGCGGCGAGGTATTTCGGGGCGGGGCTGGTATCGACCGCGTTTACGGTGGCGTTCACGATTCCGAACCTGTTTCGGCGGTTGTTCGGGGAAGGGGCGTTGTCGGCGGCGTTTATTCCGCTGTATTCGCAGGCAATAAAAAGGCAGGACCAGGAGGATGCAGCGCGGTTTGCCGCGGCAAGCGTCAATCTGCTTGTGGCGATACTGGTTGGCGTGACGATCGTTGGCGAGTTGATCTTGTGGGGCATCGCGGGGTTCTGGCATTTGCAGGCGGATCGGCTGCTGACGGTGAAATTGACGGCGATCATGCTGCCGTATGTGCTGCTGGTGTGCGGGGCGGCGTTTTTGGGGGCGATTTTGCAGGTGCATCGGCGGTTTGGGCTGATTGCGGCCGCGCCAATCGTTTTGAACGCGGGGTTGATCGGCAGCACGATCCTGGGCGCGAAGATCTGGGACATGAAGACCACGGCGGGGCAGACGGCTGCCATCTATTTCGTGTCGTGCGGCGTGCTGGTCGCCGGGGCATTGCAGGTGGCGATGCTGCTGCCGTCGCTGCGGGCGATCGGATTTCGGTTTCGATGGACGAGTCTGTGGACGCCGGCGGTGAAGCGAATGCTGATCATGTCGGTGCCCGTGGCGATCGGGGCGGGGGTGCTGCAATTGTCGGTGGCGATCGACCGGGGGATCTCTTATCTGCTGGCGCAGAGCCTGGATCAGCACGATCAGTTGATCACGCATTTCAGCTTTTTCGGACATTGGGTGAGATAGCCGATGGAACTGGGCGCGGCGCCGCGACTGTACTGGGCCCAGTTGCTCTACCAGTTCCCGCTGGGGGTTTTCGCAATCGCGGTGGCGACGGCGATTTTCCCGACGCTCAGCGCTGATGCACTGGACAACAACCGGGAACGGTTCCGCGAAAGCCTGCGGCGAGGGATCAAGCTGACGCTTTGGGAGGGTCTGCCGGCAAGCGTGGGGCTGATCATGGTGGCTCAGCCGGCGGTGCAGCTTCTGTTTGAATATGGGCGGTTCAAGGGCAGCGATACGACATGGGTCGCGTCGTCGGTGCGGCTTTATTCCATCGCGATCTGGGCATTCAGCCTGCAGCAGATCCTCAATCGGGCGTACTATGCGCTGCATGACATGAGGACGCCGCTGGTGATGTCGGTGGTGACGCTCATGGTGAACCTGATTGTGGAGGTGCCGCTGGTTTGGACCGGACTGGGCGAGGCGGGGATGGCGGCGGGGACGTCCGCCAGCTTTATCGTGCAGGCGGTGCTGATGCTGTGGCTGCTGCAGCGTAAGGCGGGCAGTTTGGACCTTGGGCAACTTCGGGGGTTTTGCATCAAGCTGGTGATTGCGACGTCGCTGATGGCGGGGGCGTGCTGGATGATTCAGAAAGCGCCGTTCTACCCCGACGAGGGCAACCACACGCGCCTGGCGGCACTGCTGCGGCTGGTAACCCTCGTGGGCACCGGGGGGATCGTCTACCTTGGCGCGTGTTCAATGATGGGAATCAGCAGCCTCGAGCACATTTGGCCGCGAAAAGCCAAGGCCGCCGCCAATGGATCACTAACCACTGGCAACTAACTAAGGATATTCACCAGCACCGCAAGCGCCCCCGCGGCCAGGACCATCACCACGATAATGAACGCAAACAATTCCAGCGCCTGCCTCGGAACCCGGCTCATGGAATCGCAGCGGATGGACTTGTAGACGATGGCGATTGCCAGGCACAGCGGAAGCAGCAGCAGATACCAGTAGTCCCAGAGGGGGGCGGCCTTCACGAAGGGCTGGTAGGTATAGTCCGCGAGCAGCCAAAGCGGGCTCATGGATTCCCCCCGGATCGGCCGGCGCGATAGGTTGAATCGATGATCGCCAGCAGGTTGAGCATGCCGGCGACGGCCGTGTAAAGCGTGCCGATCTCGTTGACGCGGGCGTGCGAGGGGTGGAAGGAAGAGGAGGCAACCCGGTCATCCGAGTCTTTGCCAACCGCAACGGTGACCAGCGTGATGGGCCCGGCAAGGATCTGGCCGACAAACCAGGGCTTGTCGAAGAGGATCTTCAAGGGGTTGGGGGTATAGCTGGCAGGCGGGTCCACCACTTTGACCCCGCCGATGAGCAGGCCGAGGACGAACAGCAGGAGGATGGTGATGGAGATGGTCAGCGCGCGGGCGCGCTGGCCGATGAGCAGGTATCCCGATCCCGGCAGGAGCCAAGCCGCCAATGCGACCAGCGGAGCGGGAACCGGATTGGTGTCATGTGCTCGGGACATCAGGCCGGATACTCTACCCGGCGTCCCTCACAATGCAATCGGACGATGGGGCGGCTTGTGCTTGGGTGCGTGGAAGAGGTTCCTAGATTCGCTGGAGGGTTTCGTCGAAGGTTCGGATGCCGGCCGAAGCGCCCAGGGCGGTGCAGCAGTCGGCGGCGACGCGGTTTGCAAAGCGGCCGGCCTTCTCCAGGGGCATGTTGCGGTGCAAAGCGGTCAGCAGGCCCCCGAACCAGGTGTCGCCGGCGCCGGTGGTGTCCACGACCGTGATCTTGGCGGCGGGGACGACGACGGCGTGGCTACCGTCATCGAGGTAACAGCCCTCGGCATCGAGCTTAATGCCGATCAGGCCGGTCTTCATGTGGCGGCGGAGCGCGGCGACCATTTTGGCGGGCGCGGTGTCGCCGGTCAGGGCAGCCGCCTCGGTTCGGCTGGGCGCGAAGATGTCCACGTGGGGCAGGATCGGCTCGAGCTGTTCCCACTGGGCCGGGGGGTTGACCGTGTCGAGCGCGATTCTGGTCTTGGGGGCTTCGATGTGGAGTTCGCGGAGAACCTGCGGAAGGTCGGGCGTGAGCGTGGGCAACAGGCCGAAGTATCCGACCTGCACGAAAGCGCACTGGCGGAACATGGGGAAGCAGCGGCGAAAGGCGGCGGCGTCGAGGAGCGGCGTAGCGCCGGGGGTGTGAAAGAAACAGCGTTCGCCGCCCTTTTCGACGGCGACAACGGTGGCGCTGGTCTGCGCTTTGTCGGTGGCGAAGACGGCAGAGGTGTCCACGCCGCTCTCGCGGAGGCGGTCGATGACGGCAACGCCGAGAACATCCTTGCCGACCAGCCCCGCGGCGGCGACTTTCATGCCGAGCTTCGCCATCGCAACGCCGGTGTTGCAGACGTTTCCGCCGGTGGTCAGCGTGATGGAATTGACCAGGTGAAGCCCACCCGGTGGGGGCGGCTGGCGCACATTCATGGGTTCGGCAATCAGGTCAGCGACGATCAGTCCGAATATGGCAGCATCCATTCTGATAGACTACCTCCGAGCGGGCGGATGGTACAAGGGGAGCGTCGTCAGCGGCCATGGATGACATTGGTGATGCCCGAGCGGATGAAGTTCACGGCGATGGCGGCCAGCAGCACCATCACCAGCTTGCTGAACGCCCGCAGCACGTTAAGGCCCACGAATCTCGCGATGGTGCTGGCGGCGAGCATGACGGCCAGGAGGATCGTGAAGTTGACCAAGAGGCCGACGGTCGTCAGTACGTAGCCGCAGTCCCCACGGGTGGCGAGCACCAGGAGGGTGGTCAGCGTGGCTGGTCCGGCAATCAGCGGCATGGCCAGGGGCACGATGCCGACGATGTCCGGCTCGTGGACCGCGGGTTTGCCGGTGTGAAGCAGATCCAGCACCGCCAGTACGAGCAACAGGATGCCGCCGGCGATGCGGAAGTCATTTTCGGTGATGCTCAGGAACCGGAAGATCTGGGTGCCCAGGAACATGAAGATCAGGCAGATGAGCGTGGCGGTCAGGACGGCCTCGATGGCCACGCGGCGGCGGCGCCGCTCGGGCATGTCGCCGGTCACGGCCAGAAAGACCGGCAGCATGCCAAAGGGGTCTATCGCCACGAGGAGTGGAATAAAAACCGTGAGGAAGTGAGCCAGAATGCTCATAAACAGAACGATGAAGGTGCCCACCGCGTTCCGATCCAATACTCTGTCATTGGTCCTTTGTCATTTCCTGTCTGACCTTGACCAGCTCCTGCCACAATTGCTCCATCGCCTGCGGCACGACGCGGACCTCGCCGACGACGCTCATGAAGTTGGTGTCGCCGGCCCAGCGGGGGACGACGTGCTGGTGAAGGTGGCCGGGCAATCCCGCGCCGGCGCAGCGGCCGAGGTTGATGCCGACGTTGAAGCCCTGCGGGGAGATGGCGCGTTTGAGCAGACGGATCGCTTCGGTGGTCTGAACCTGGAAGTCGGACTGCTCTTCGGGGGTGAGTTCCTCAAGCTCGGCCTTGTGCGCTTTGGGGGCCAGCAGCAGATGGCCGTTGGTATAGGGGAAGCGGTTGATCACCACAACGCAGTGATCGCTGGTCCAGAGGATCAGCCGGTCCCGCTGCTGGTCGGGGGTTTTCGCCGCGGCGGCATCACAGATAAAGCAGCGGTTCTCCCCAGGCTTGCCCAGCGAGCGGATGTAGTCGATTCGCCAGGGAGCAAAGAGATTCGGGCCTTGCATCCCCCGCATCCTAGCGCTTCTCAAGCCGACATGCAATCAGGCAGTATCGCAAGCCGGCCAGGACGGATATGGCGACGGCAACGCCGACCAAATCCGCGAGCCAGTCGTAGATATCGCAGGTCCTGCCGGTCAGCGGCTGGGTCCACTCATCCAAAGCCCCGTAAGCCAGGACGATGGCCGCGGCGTACAGCCAGGTCCAGCGCAGCCTTGGGCGGGTGGCCCAGAGTGAGAGATACATCAGGCTGGCCAAGATGCTGTAGCCGATGAGGTGCGCCTGTTTGTCGTTCATGGACGGCCCAATGCGCGGGGGCCTGGGCAGATGCGTCATCATGAGAATCAGCATCCAGTACAGGATGGTCACAATGAGCACTGTGTAGCGAAGAATCTTCATGCAGCTCGATTGCCCATGTACGGTTGCGGATCACCCGATGTTGACGCAATGGTTCCTCACGCGACTGCCTCGACATCGCTCTGGCCTGTTTTTGGATGGCCGGCAGCCAGTTTGGAGACATCGACGGGGTTGATGGTGAGGGACACTGGGGGCTTGTCGGCGTTTACGCCGCCCAGCTTGAGAACTTCTTTGGCCAACGCCCGGTAATCGGCCGCCCCCTTGCTGGCGGGCTCGTATTTGAGGATGGTCTGTCCGAAGCTGGGGCTCTCGGCGAGTTTGATGTTTCGGCGGATGCGGGTTTCGAACATGCGGGCGTCGGCCCAGGGGACGGGCTTGCCGCGGGCCTGTTCGAGGAAGCTGCTCAGGTCGAAAACCACTTCGTTGGACAACTTGGTCTGTGAATCGAACATCGTCAGCACGATGCCGGTGACCTTGAGCGTGGGATTCATGCGGCGGCTGACCAGCGAAACGGTCTCCAACAGCTTGCCGACGCCTTGGAGAGAGAAGAAATGGGGCTGCATGGGGATGATGACTTCGGTGGCGACCGCCAATGCATTGATGGTGAGCAGGCCGAGGCTGGGCGGGCAGTCCATGAGGATGAAGTCGAAGTCGTGAGTAGCGGCCTCGATTCGCTTTTTCAGGACCAGCTCCCGGCCGAGGATGCCGACCATTTCGATCTCGGCGGCGGCCAGGTCGATGGAACTGGGCACGATCGCGGTGTTCTCGTCGATCTTGTGGACGGCTTCGAGAAAGCTGTGCCCCTCGACGAGCACGCTGTAGAGATTGATGTTATCGCTCGAGGGCTCGACGCCGAAGTTGATGGTCAGGTGGGCCTGTGGATCGAGGTCGATGAGGCAGACTTTCTGCCCGAGTTCGGCCAACGCAGCGCCAAGGTTGACGGCGGTCGTGGTCTTCCCGACGCCGCCCTTCTGGTTCATAAACGCTATGGTCCGCACGAACCACCTCCATGTGGAGAGAAGCTTCCCAACAGGGGATGGATTTTCCCCTTTTCATCAGACTAAGACAAGGGAAGGCGAACCTCGATTGCAAATGCCCCGGCACGGGCTGCCCGGCATCGAGCAGGCGGGGCGGAGGGAAGATGGGTGGAAAAAAAGAAAGCTTCCACCGTGGCTGGGAAGCTTTCTTTTTTGTCTCGCGACCCATTTTGGAGCCGGGCCCGAAACGAATGGGGTAATTGTTACGCAACCGTGAAGATCAACTGAACGTCCAAAGGAGCCACGCGTTCAGTAAGAAGATTACTTCTTCTTGGTGGTCTTCTTCGCCGTCTTCTTAGCCGGCTTCTTCGCTTTAGCTTTCACTGCCATGGCGCTAATTACCTCCTTTCAATCGCTAAATGTAGTTGCCGCAAAATTCCGAGTCAACATTTTTTTGTATTCTCGCGCACTTTTTTTGCTTGCGACCGGAATCGATGTTCGAGCGAGATTGCCCAAAGTCATCGGTTTTGTGAGAGCGCACACGGCGGGTAAGATGCTCCGCTTGTTTCGCCCGAAAGGAAGAATATGCCTGCTCTGCCGAGACGCCCTGTCATGTTGATCATCCGGGATGGCTGGGGACACAATCCGCATCCGGAAGGGAATAAGGGGAACGCCGTCTTTCTGGCCAAGCACCCCACCGAAGACGAACTGATGGCGGAATATCCGCATACGCTCGTTCACACCAGTGGATTTGAGGTCGGTTTGCCGGAAGGGACGATGGGCAACAGCGAAGTGGGGCACCAGAACATCGGAGCCGGGCGAATCGTCAATCAGGAATCGGTCCGCATCACCAAGGCAACTCGCTCGGGCGAGTTCTACAGCAATCCCGTGCTGGTCGCGGCGGTCGATAACGCCCTGAAGAAGGGGACGAGCCTGCACCTGTTCGGCCTGTGCTCGGACATCGGCGTGCACAGCCTGCTCGAGCATTTGTATGCCTGCCTGGAGCTGGCCAAGCGAAAGGGGCTGACGCGGGTCTTCCTGCATGCGTTCATGGACGGGCGCGACAGCCCGCCGGATTCGGGTTTGGGCTACATGCGGGACATCGAGGCGAAGATGAAGCAGATCGGCGTCGGGAAGGTGGCCACGATCAACGGCCGATACTGGGCGATGGACCGCGACAACCGCTGGCAGCGTGTCGAGAAGGCCTATCGCGCGATCCTATTCGGCGATGGCGCTCAATTCCGCTCGGCCCAGAAGGCGATTCAGCACTACTACGCTCACCCCACCGAATCCAACATGGTGGGCGATGAGTTCATCACCCCGTCGATCATCTGCGACGACGGAAACACGTCGCGAGCGACGGTGAAGAACGGCGATTCAATCATCTTCTTCAATTTCCGCGGTGATCGGCCGCGGGAACTCACTAAGGCGTTCGTTCTGCCGGATTTCAAGCATTTCGACCGCGGGCCGAAGCTCGATCTGTATTACACGACGCTGACGGCATACGAAGAGGGCCTGCCGGTGCACGTGGCGTATCCCAAGCCGCCGAAGATGACCAACATCCTCGGCGAGTACCTGTCGAACCTGGGTTTGAAGCAGTTTCGCTCCGCCGAGACCGAGAAATTCCCGCACGTGACGTTCTTCTTCAATGATTACCGGGAGCCGCCGTTCCCGGGGGAAGATCGCGTGCTGGTGCCGAGCCCGAAGGTGGCGACGTACGACCAACAGCCGGAGATGAGCGCGTACGGCGTGACGGACGAGGTCGTCAGGCGGGTGGACAGTGGGCAGTACGATCTGATCGTGGTGAACTTCGCCAACGGGGACATGGTGGGTCATACGGGCAACCTGGAGGCGGCGATCAAGGCGATCGAAGCGGTTGATGCATGCACGGGGCGGATTCTGGATGCGGTGCGGAAGCAGGGAGGTGTGGCAGTCATAACGGCCGACCACGGCAATTCCGAGCAGGAGATCGACCCCGCGTCGGGCAATCCGTACACGGCGCACACGACTTATGATGTGCCGCTGATCGTGATGGACGACCGCTACAAGGGCCGCAAGCTCCGCGAAGACAGCCGACTGGCGGACGTGGCGCCAACCCTCCTCTATATGATGGGCCTGCCCAAGCCGAAAGAGATGACGGGGCAGTCGCTGATTCCGGATTAGAGCGTTTTGGCGGCTGGCATTGGGTTCTTGTTGCCATGGGGCCATCGGAATCTATAATCCGACAACCGAAACCAAGGAGAGCACCTTATGGCTCATATCATCGCTCAGCCATGCATCGGCACCAAGGACACCGCGTGCGTTGCGGTGTGCCCGGTGGATTGCATTCACCCGACGCAAGAAGAGGCTGCCTTCGCCGCTGCGGAGATGTTGTATATCGACCCCGACACCTGCATCGACTGCGGCCTGTGCGTCGATGAATGTCCGGTGAAGGCGATCTTCCCCCAGGAAGACCTGCCCGCGGAATGGGCCGCGTTCATCGAGAAAAACGCGGCGTATTACAAGAAGTAAGCCTGCTGTTTGATCAAGGCGCTCTGGTCCCGTGAGTTCCCGGGACTTTTTTTGGGCGCAGCCGGAGGCGGGCCGCGCTGTTTTGACTTCGCCGCGGAGGCGTCCAATGATCCGGGTGTGTCGCCCATGCAAGGAGAACAGTACGTGAACGCAAAGTAGCCGATGCGCCTCGGCTGCGATTGTGATCATGGGCCACTGGTTTTCGCGGGCTTTGTCTCCAATAATCGACGGACCATGCAGTCCGGCAGCACCACGCCATCGACCGAAACCCGCGAAGCGGCGATCGCCGTAACGGGGATGGACTGCGCAAGCTGCGTTTCACATGTGGAGCGTGCGGCGGCGGGGGTCCCGGGCGTGCAGGCGTGCGAAGTGAACCTTGCGCGTGGGCGGGCGGTCGTCCGATATAATCCTGCGCTGACCGATCCCGAGGTTGTTGCCGAAGCGATTTCAAAGTCCGGCTATGGCGCCCAGCCGGAGGATCGGAGCGTGTCCGCGGCCAACGCCGAGGAGCAGCGGCTGGCTCGGCAGCAGGCGCACGCGCGGGCATGGTTGCGCCGGGCGGTGGCGGGCATCGCGCTCTGGCTGCCGGTCGAGCTGACGCACTGGGTGCTCTATCTGACCTCGCCGCACTCGCACGTGCACCTGTGGATGGACTGGCTGGCGCTTGTGGCCAGCACGATCGCTTTGGTCTACGTCGGGGCGGGCTTCTATCAGGGAGCGTGGGCGGGGCTGAAGCGCGGCACGAGCAACATGGACACGCTCATTGCCATGGGCTCGACCGTCGCGTACCTCTATTCGCTGATCGCGTTTGTGGGCTACCTGCTGGGCTGGTGGTCGGTGCTGCCGAACCTGTATTTCATGGAGGCGGCGGGATTGCTTGCGCTGATCAGCTTCGGACATTACCTGGAGGCGCGGGCTCGCGACAAGGCGGGGTCGGCCATTCGCGAGCTGCTGAACCTGGCCCCGGCAACGGCGATGCGATTGGAGGATACCGGGGACATCGAGGCCTCCCGAAACGGCAATATCCGCCAAGTCCCGGTGGCAGAGGTTCACGTGGGGGATCGGCTGCTGGTTCGGCCGGGCGATCACATTCCGGTCGATGGTGTGGTCGTCGATGGGCAGTCCGAAGTGGATGAATCGATGATCACGGGCGAGTCGCTGCCCGTCAGCAGAACCAAAGGCGACAGCGTGATCGGGGGCACCGCGAATCAGAACGGCCGGCTGATCGTCCGCGCCACCAAGGTCGGCGCTCAGACCGCTTTGGCGCAGATCGTGCGAATGGTCGAGGGCGCCCAGTCAAGCAAGCCGCCGGTGCAGCGGCTGGCCGACCGGATCTCGGCGGTGTTTGTGCCGACCGTATTGCTGATCGCTCTTCTGACGGGCATCGGCTGGTACGTGGTCGGGTCGTTGCGCGGCTACAATTCGGCGCAAACGTGGGCCAGCATTGCGCAGGCAGTCTGCTCGGTGCTGATCATCGCCTGCCCGTGCGCATTGGGGTTGGCGGTGCCGGCGACGCTCATGGTGGGCATCGGCCGGGGAGCGCGGCGGGGCATCCTCATCCGCGACATCGACGCCCTTCAGTCGGCCGAGCACATTGACATCGTCGTTTTGGACAAGACGGGGACCATCACGCTTGGCAAGCCGGCGGTTTCCAGGGTGATCGCGCTGGATGACACGTCCGAAGATGAGTTGCTCCGGTTGGCAGCAAGCGCCGAGCAGTACAGCGAGCATCCGTTGGCCAAGTCGATTGTGAAAGCCGCCCGGGAGCGGGCGTGGGCGATCAGCGATGTTTCGAGCTTCAAGAACAAGCCCGGCCTGGGTGTTGTCGCGACGCTCGATGGGAAGACGGTCGTCGTCGGGAATGACGACCTGATCCGAGAAAACGGGCAGGAGCCTGGCTCCGAGGACAGCGCCAACCGCTTGAAGATTCCCTATGACCCAGTGGGAACAGCAGTCCATCTGGGATTGGTCGAGGGCGGCGGAGCCGTAAGGCGGCTGGGGATCATTGAGCTGTCGGACCCGATCAAGCGTGACTCGGTATCGGCAATTGGTGAGCTGCGAGATATGGGGCTGCATGTGGTTCTACTTACCGGCGACAGCCGGGCAGCGGCGGAACAGGTGGCCGCGCAGGTGGGGATACCGGCGGACGATGTTCACGCCGAGGTCAAGCCAAGCGAGAAAGCGGCGGTGATCCGCGGCCTCATGTCGCCTGGCCGGCATGTGGCGATGGTGGGCGACGGGATCAATGACGCGCCGGCGCTGGCGACCGCCGATCTGGGCATCGCGATCGGGTCCGGGTCGGACATCGCCAAGGAAACCGGCGGGATCGTGCTGGTGTCCGGCTCGCTGCATGGCATTGCGACCGCGATCCGGCTGTCGCGGGCGACGATGCGAAAAATCCGCCAGAACCTGTTTTTGGCGTTCATCTACAATGTTTTGGCGATCCCGCTGGCGGCGGTTGGGCTGCTGAATCCGCTGATTGCAGCCGCCGCGATGGCCTTGTCGGACCTGTGCGTGCTGGGCAACGCGCTGCTGCTGCGTAAGACCCCGATTGACTGAGGGCTGTTTTGCGGATTTCGCTTTTCCTTTTTGATTGAATGATCTGCTGGCTTTGCCCCTTGACCCCGCCACCCAAAGTCGTTTCAATGCCGCCACTCACGTACCGGCGTTTGCCGGTCGCGATAAAGCCAGGGCGCCCAGTGGTTTTGTATGCCATGGATCGCTGGGCCGCACCGGAAGACTGGAAATGTGTGCCGCCAGTAGAAGGCGGAGAACTGTTGTCAGTACGGGGATACGACCCATGACCACTCAACTCGAATCCAATCGTCTGGCCACCTCGTCGCTCGATCTCGATCCGACCGTTTTTGGCGCCTCTGAGTTGTTCTCGCCGGCGGTGCCTCTTGGTCTTCTTGATTGCCTCGAGCATGCCATCCGCCCGGAGAACGCCAAGCGGCCTCGTAAGCGTGATGAGGAAGAGGAGGAGAAGCCGGAAGAAGAGAAGAAACCGAGAAAGGCCTCGGAGGAAGAAGAGGTGGCAGAAGAAGAGGAAGAAGAGGAGTTCGAAGACGAAGAGGAGGAGGAGTCTGAGGAGGAAGAAGACGAAGATTTGGATGAGGACTTCGAGGACGAGGAAGACGAAGAGGAAGAGGACGAGGAAGACGACTTCGAAGACGATGACGACGACTACGACGATGACGACGATGACGACGACGATGATTTCGACGATGACGACGATGACTAATCAGTCGTCTGCCTCACTTGCAGGAACCATCGGACACGGCCAGAGCCGTGTCCGTTTTTTTTGGGGGGGGGATAGCTGCCGGTCAATCCTCGTGGCCGCCGCTGCGGTGTATCTTGACCTGGCCGCGTTTTCGCTTGGCTTCGAGGCGGCGGAATTTGGAGGCCCTGGTGGGCCTGGTGGGGCGTCTGGTCTTGGGACGGTGCATCGCCCGCAGAAGCAGCTCGCGCAGGCGTTCCATGGCCGCGGCGCGGTTGGCCTCCTGGGTGCGGCTGGTCTGGGCGATGATGTGGATCTCGTCCCGCAGCGTAAGTCGATGGCCGGCCAGTTGCCGGAGGCGGTCGACGGCATCGGCCCTCAGCCCTCGGAGCGAGGAGACAGCGACCCACAGTTCGGCTTTGGTGTTGACTTTGTTGACGTTCTGACCGCCGGGGCCGCTGCTGCGGGCGTACTGAAACCGCATCGCGCCGGCCGGCGCATACACCCCCGGCGCCACTAGCTCGCCCGCTTCCAACGGCGGATTGGATTGCGGCGATTCGCTCACCGTTCTGACCCCTGCGTTGTTGCGGGCTGGGTCGACGGCGGATGCTTGGGCATCTCCACCCCCGGGGGCACACCTTCCGGCCACTTGCGCACCTCCAACTGCTGCTGCTCCTGCTCCCGCAAGACAATCTGGAAATGCCGCGTCGCGGCGCCGACGAATATCACGACCAAGAGGATTACGAGGTTCAGACGCATCCAGCGGACCGGGTCATCGGGCGGCCGGCGGCCTATGGTCAGCAGCAAAGCGATGATGAGCGACACCGTACCCAGCGCGATGTGGGCGACCAACCACCGCAAGATGAAGGCGAATGCGACCGACTGGTATGCCTGCCACATCCGGTAGACGCCCGCCAGGCCGCTGAGCAACAGGCCTGCGATGCCGAGCCACACAACCCACCGGAAGACCCAGCGCGCGCGCGCAAAGACATAGAGCTGCTGCTCGCGCTTGAGATCCTCAATGGCGGCCGGCAGCACCAGTTCGAAGAACATCGTGCCGCCGACGATCAAAGTCATCGAAACGATGTGCAGCCAACGTAGGATGGGAAACAAAATATCGCTGAGCCAGCTTGGCATGGCGCTACCTACCTCTGTTCTAACTCCCTACCGAGCCGTCACAACCCCATTGGACGCGATTGCCTCCAATCGCGTCCGGCCGATTTGTCCCCAATAGGCTAAAGCAAAGTCGGCATTTCTGAAAGGCGGCCAGCCCGTTTTTCGGTATTGCGGCAAATCGCCTCAACGTATAATCACCGTCTGGTCGCCAGATTCCCAAGGAGGCCTGCCATGGCTTTACGCGTTGGTGTTGTGTTCAGTGGATGCGGCGTGTTCGACGGCAGCGAGATCCACGAAGCGGTGAGCATCCTGATCGCCCTGGATCGGCGAGCAGCGAAAATCATCTGCACGGCCCCAAATGTCTTCCAGGCCGTAGCGATGAACCACCTCACCAAGCAACCGGAGGCGCAATCGCGGCGAGTTCTCGATGAAGCCGCCCGCATCGCCCGCGGAAACATCCGCGACATCGCCACCGTGAACGCCAACGAACTGGATGCGCTGGTCTTCCCCGGCGGCTTCGGAGCGGTCAGAAACCTCTGCACCTTCGCCGCCGACGGCCCGAACTGCAAAGTGAACCAGCAGGTCGAACGGCTGATGCTGGAGATGCACGCGGCGCACAAGCCAATCGGCCTGGCGTGCATCGCCCCGGTGCTGGCGGCAAAGGTGTTCGGCTCGCGGAATCTGAACCCCCTGGTAACAATCGGCACCGATCGTGGCACCGCCGACGCGATCGTCGCGATGAATGCCCGGCACCAGAATACGGGCGAAACCGACGTCTGCGTTGACGAGGCCAACCGCCTGGTAACCACGCCTTGCTATATGAACAGCGTCGGTCCGTGGGTCGTCTATCAGGGCGCCGACAAAATGGTCGAGCAAGTTCTGCGCCTGGCTGGGGTCAGATGATCCCAAACAACACGGTTATCGGACGCGGATTTGAGGCGTTACGCCCAAGAACCGAAAAAACGCATGCTTACCGGTTTGCAGGAAGCCGGACCTAAGCTATATATAGCTGGGTGCGGCCGTGAGATGAATTGCAGAATCCTATGTTGAGCGCCATCCTCTTTGATCTGGGCGATACCCTCTTCGACTTCGAGCCGATGGACACCCGCGCTGTTTTCAAAGAGGCCGGCCAGAAGACTTACGCTTACCTGGAAGCCCAGGGCCATCGGCTGCCCCCGTTCCGTAAGTATTTCCGCGCCCAGTATTTCGCCGTTCACTGGTCGTATCTGTTGTCCAAGATACGCCGCCGGGAGTTCAACAGTTTCGACCTGTTGGTCCGGCTCTGCCGGAAGATGAACCTGACACTGGACGACGCGACACTGCGGGAACTCGCGTGGCAGTGGTATCTACCGGTCACCAACTACAGCTCGGTCGCGGCAGACGTGGTGCCCACCCTCCGCAAGCTTCGCGACCGCGGCTACAAGCTGGGGCTCGTATCCAACACCTTCATTCCCGGATTTGTGCTGGATAAACACATGGATCTGCATGGGCTGCTGGAGTTCTTCACGGTGAGGATTTATTCCAGCGAGGTCGGCTACCGCAAGCCGCACCGGCGGATCTTCGACATTGCACTGCAATCCATGGGGGTTCGGGCGGCCGAATCGCTGTTCGTGGGCGACCTGGTAAAGGCCGACATCGTGGGCGCTCAAGGGGTCGGAATGCGGGCGGCGCTTCGCCAACCATTCACAACATCCGCCGTCCATCCCGTGGCCGATTTTGTGATCCGGAGGATCTCCGATCTGCACCAAGTCCTGACCGCCATCGGCGCCCCGGCGTCGGACATGCCGCAGGTGGAAGAGCTGGCGTGCGAGACCTAAGGCGCCGTTCCCGTCATACCAACTGATCCAGTCCACCCAGTCCCAATACCTCGTATGTGAAAAACGGTTCCGCGTACGCCGTGCCGATTCGGCCGCCGAAGTAGGCGTTTAACGTCTGCACCATCTGTGGAACCGGGTTGTTACCCTGGCCAAATTGCGATTGGTAGCAGTGGATCGCCGCCATCTTCGTCTCGATCTGCTGGCTGATGTCGATGCAGAAGGTGGGCTGGAAACTCAGTCGCAGGTGCGTGCAGAAGTAGTAGATGATCCGCTTGGGATGCCAGGGCTCGCCGGGGATATCGGTCTTCGTGAGCTTGGCGTCGAAGCGGGCGTCTTCGCCGATGCGGGTGACGGCCACGTGGTCGGGATGAGCATCAATGGGATAGGGCAGGAACATCCAGTCCGGCCGATGAACGCGGATGACGGCGGCGAGCTTGTGGCGGCTCTCGATCGAGTGAACCACCTGGCGATTGGGCAAACCCAGCAGGCTCCGCTGCACGCCTATGATCCGGGCGGCGGCGGCCGATTCCCTGGCGCGGATCTCGGAAGAGCCGGTCGGGGTCGGCTCACCATCGGTCACATCCAGAATGTGAACGCGGTGGCCTTGTGCGGCCAGGCGGATGATGCTGCCGCCCATGCCCAGTTCCTGATCGTCCGGATGCGGGCCAACGACGAGAATCGATGCCATGACACTCCTCGAAACTGGATATGCCCGCCCGGGGCACGCCAAGTCATTTTAACAGGGTCGCCAGCACCTCGGCGGCGGCGGCCGTGTCGCCCATAGCGGTCCGGAATTGCCAGAGGCGGATGGCGAAGCTGGCCTGCCGCTCAGGGCCAAACGGCGCGCCCTCGAGCGGGGTCATGAGTGACGCAGCCAGGCCAATAAAACCGTTCGGCAGAGCGCGACACTGCTCGCGATACGCGGCGGAACGAATGATCAAGGCCGTCAGCGGCCGGTAGCGGGCCTCGACCTTCGGCCATTGCTCCAACGCGCCGGGCGACTCGATGGCGAAGAGCGCAGAGGAATCGGCGCCGATGAACGCGGCGATTGCCTCGCGGAGCGCCGCGGCCTGCGGAGCGAGCACCGCCCGCAGATCAGCAGGCGTCATACGCCAGTCGATCCAACCTCTTAATGACTCCGTATTGGCCAAGGCGGCTTCCAGCACCGCGGCCTGTCTAAGCGCATCGTACAGAGTGCGCACGGCAGGCAGGCGGTCCATCTTGGCCGAATCGATCTCGCCGTTGGCCGACGCGGCCGCGGAGGCCAGTTCGGTAATCAGCCCCTTCCACTTGGCCTCCAGGAGCGACAGCTTGCCGCCAGCGTAGGTCCGATCGATCTGCGGCGGGATGTCTTTGGTGGTGAGCCGGCCGAGTTCGCTGGCGGTCTTGCCGAGCTGATGGAGGTCGTCCAGATACTTGGCCGCCTCGGCCTGCTGTTTCCCATGGGTGACGATGATGGTCGCGACCGTCGTTACCCGCCGATCGAGATTGCCAAACTGCTTGGGCTTGAATGACGCCAGCGCATCGATTGTCGCGGGCATCTGATCGAGCTTGTTCAGCACATCGCCCACCCGCCGCATGCTCTCGATGTGTTGCTCCATGTCTTTGACGTTGGCGGAGGCCGCAGCGGTGCAGAACGCAACGCTGGACCGGGTAAACTGCTTGGCCAGCTCGTCCAGGTTCCTCCGCATGGCCTGGTAGGTGCCAAGCGGCGGCCTGGTGCGGGCCTCGAATTGGGCGCGATGCTTGGCGTACTGCTCGAGCATCGCGATGGCGCGGGCTCCTGGTTCAGGATTCTGACGCGCGAAAGTGAAAACGGGCAGGAATTGAGCGGTCTGTTCCGGCGTGAGCTTCAGCCGTTGGATGGCGGCGAGCATTAGGCGGTATTGCTGGAGGGCCGACACCTTGGTCTGACCGGTCGCCTGGGTCCGAGGGTCCATGAACAGCGCCAAACCCTCGGCGAGCTGCGCTTCCATCTCCGCGCGGGACTCCGGCGAAACACCGATGTTGGCATTGAGGCCGCCGGCCAGTTCGAGCGCGATTTCGAGGATCTTACGGCAGGCCGCGTGGTCGGCAGCCGACCCGTTGGCGGGCTCCACGAGCACCCAGACCACAGCGATCAGTTGCTGGCGAAGGGCAGGGGAGACTCTCAATCTCGCCACCTCCTCGGCCATCTGGACATCGGTGCGCTGGGTGGTGGCAATCGGCGTCGGGGTGGCCGCGGAGTTGTCGGCAGGCTTGATGGGAATCGGGCGCATTTGCGGGGGGACTTGCTGCGCTTCGGGGCCGGGATTGGAGAGCAACAGAAGCAGGATTCCCAGTTGGCGGCTGATCTGGTCAAGCTCGCCGACGGACTTGGCGTCGGGTAGGTTGAAGGTGAGCTTGTGCAGTCGGGCCATGCCATCGGTCTGGGCGGGGGTAAGCGTGTCGGTCCGGCTGAAGGCGGCCTCCAAAGCGGCGATGGAATCGAGCCACAGGTCGGCACGGAGGCAGGTGGTGATCTGCGCGTCGCTCGAGGGTTGGGCGCCCTCGGCCTTGGCCAGCAGCCAACGCCAGACGATCCGCATGTCGATCTCCAGTTCCAGGCGCGGGAGCCTGTCGGCAGCGGTCTGGGCTCGCCGCATCATCCGCTGGGCGATCTGCTTTTCGACCTGGGCAAGCCGTGCCGCCAGAGCCGCCTTGACGGCGGACTTGTCGGCGGGCGGTGAGGCGGCATAGGTGAGACACGCTGGCAGAATCGCCAGAAGGCACGCGGCTTTGATCCAGTGGTTGTTCGTCATGGTGGCCTGTCCTGCCTACAGGCTACAGAATCCGCCGGGGTTGCGAAAGGGCTATGCGCGGCGAGTGGCGTTGATGGCGTCCTGGTACACGCGATCGAGCGCGTCGGCCATGGCGTTGGCGCCGAAACGCTGTAGGGCGAAGACTCGGCCGGCGATGCCCATGGCTTGGCGAAGCGATGGGTCGGTGAGCAATACTGCAAGCTGCCGGGAGAAGGTCTCACGATCGAATGGCTGGACGAGGAAGCCGGTTTGCTTGTCGATGAGACCTTCGCGGTTGCCGTCGACGTCGTAGGCGATGACGGGTTTGCCGGCGAGTTGACCCTGGACCAGAGCTCGGGCGAGGCCTTCGCGGCGGGAAGGATGGACGAGGATGTCCATGGCGGCGGTCAGCTCGGGGATCCGTGTTGGAGGGACAAGGCCGGTGAGGATGAAGCGGTCGCGTAGGCCGAGGGCCGTCATGCGGTCTTCGAACGATTGGCGGAGCCTGCCATCGCCGACCCAGAGGAAGCGGAGGTTGGGGAACTGGACGCAGAGCGAGGGGGCGGCGTCGAGCAGGTCGTCGTGGCCCTTGAGATCGAACAGGCGGGCAACGGTTCCGACGATCAGGTGCTCGGGACGGATGCCGAGGGTCTGGCGGACCTGCTCGCGGGAGACTGGCGGATCGAGGAACGGCGAGGTCTCCATGCCGCTGTAGACGGTGACGTATTGCTCCGTGCAGCCGATCCCCGCGGCCAGGGACTGGTCGCGCATGGCATCGGCGACACAGACGATCCGCGTGGTCAGCGGGGCCGCCTGCTTCTCGAGGACCTTGTAGACCCAATTGACCAGAGGCGAGGTGGAGGCGGTGAACGCCAGGCCGTGGATGGTGTGGATGATGGCGGGACAGCCGGCGTGGTGGGCGGCATGGCGGCCGAGGATACCGGCCTTGCTGGAGTGGGTGTGGACGATGTCGGGGCGGAGTTCGCGGAGGCGGCCAGTGAGGTGACGGTAAGCGCGGACGTCGCGGAGGGGGAGGATGGCGCGGCGAAGGTCGTCGAGGACCTCGATGCGGTAGCCATGGGAGACGGCCCGGTCCATGAGAGAGCCTTCGGGGCCGAGGGGTGGGCCGGTGATGAGGGTGACGTCATGGCCACGCTCGCGCTGGCGCTGGCAGGAGAGCAGGGTATTCTCCTGGGCGCCGCCGACGATGAGGCGAGTGATGAGGTGGATGATACGCATGGGCGGGAAGCAAGGGTATGAGGATCGCGGGGCGGGGGCAAGATGGCTTGTGACGGTTGTGCAGGGCGGCTACGATCGGTCGGTATGATGGACGACGCGGGCAGAGTGCTTGGGGACTCGACTGAGGGGGGGAGGCGGTTGCTGTCGGTGGCGACGGGAGCGCTGCTTGTGTTTACGGTGGTCCACTTTGGGCGGGCGTGGTACACCGGGGGGAATCTGGGGCAGTCGAGCGGGGTTGTGATCGGTCAGGCGATGGATTTGGCGGCGGGGGTGTTCTACCGGCCACTGGTGAGCGACTACGGGTATGGCGGGACGCGGTATATGCCGCTGTCGTTCGTGGTGATCGCACCGTTCATCCGGGCGGGGCTGGACCCGATCAACACGGCGATCGCGATTACGCTGGTGGCGGACGTTCTGCTGCTGAGTGGGATCCATGTGCTGTTGCGGCGGTTGGGGGTGGACCGGTCGTTGGCTTGGACGGGTGCGGTGCTGGTGCTGTCGGCGGGGTGCGGGCAGTACGCAGCGACGACGGTTCGGGGGGATCTGCTGCCGGCGGCGCTGAACGTGTGGGGGTTGGCGTTTGGGGTGGGCGAGGGGAAACGGGCTCGGCCGGTGTTGGCGGGGGTGTTCTTTGTGCTGGCGTTTACGGGGAAGGTGGTGGCGTTGTATGGGGCGGCGGCGTGCGGTCTGGCGATGGTGCTGAGCGGTCGGTGGAAGGAAGCGGTGAAGCTGGCGGGGGTCGTGGCGATGGGGATGGTGGTGAGTGTGGGGTTGGTGAACTGGGCGAGCGGGGGGCGGTTCATGGAGAACATGCGTGCGTGCGCGGGCGTGGGGACGACTTGGGCATGGGTGCGGGAGTTCTACTGGCGGCGGTTGTGGGGTTCGGGGTTGGGGCTGGATTGGACGGCGATGGTGTGGTTCGGGTTGGCGGGGTTGTCGGTGTTGCGGATGCGGGTGGAGGAGCTGAGGCGGGCGTCGTTCTGGGCGTTGGTGATTACGGGGGTGGTGACGTTCGGGTTGTTCACGTCGCCGGGGGTGGCGTACAACGTGTTTCTGGACCTGGTGGTTGTCTCGGTCGTGTTCATCATCCTGCAGATTTCTGCTGGCAGGGTTCCGTATGTGGCGGGGGTGGTGGTGTTGTCGGTGGTGATGGTGGGTGCGATACCGTACCTGGTGTGGAAGCATGGGGACAAGGGGATGGGGCGGGCGCGTGCGGAGGCGACGGTGTTGGCGATAGGCAGAGGGGCGGGGCCGATCCTTTGCAAGCCACCGATGCTGGCGGTGTATGCGGGGGAGTCGCCGTATGTTCTGGACCCGTGGATGTTCAGGCATTTGGCGCAGCGGGATGAGTTTGAGGCGAGGTTGCATGGGGAGCTGAAGGCGGGGCATTTTCGGGCGGTGGTGGTGGATGACTTGGAGAGCGAGAAGGCGGAGGAAGGGGCGGGGAACCAGTTCGGGTGGGACTTTGTGGGTGCGATGGAGGAGGGATACGGGGAGGCGGCGCGGGTGATGTGTGGGAAGAAGACGATGAGCGTGGTTTGGAAGCCGAAGTCGGAGGTGCAGTGGGGTGGGGTGCAGGTGGTGCAGACGCCGGTGGAGTGGACATGGTGGAGATGGTGGCGGGGGATGAAGCGGCGGTTTTTGTCGTAATATTGCTTCGCTATGATATAGTTACACCGAGGGCATTGGCGACGGATTGGCCGATGTTGGCTGGGGAATCAGCGACGGTGATACCGGCATCGCGGAGGGCGGCGATTTTGGATTGTGCGGAGCCTTCGCCGCCGGAGATGATGGCGCCGGCGTGGCCCATTCGTCGGCCTGGGGGGGCGGTCCGTCCGGCGATGAAGGCGACGACGGGTTTTTTGACGTACTGATTGATGAAGTGGGCGGCGTTTTCTTCGTCGGAGCCGCCGATTTCGCCAATGAGGATGATGGCGTCGGTGTCGTTGTCGCGGTTGAAGAGGTCGAGGAGGTCGATGAAGTTAAGGCCTTTGACGGGGTCGCCGCCGATGCCGACGCAGGTGGTTTGGGCGATGCCGCGGGAGGAGCACTGCCAGACGGCTTCGTAGGTGAGGGTTCCGGAGCGGGAGATGATGCCGACTTTTTTTCCGGCCTTGGATTGTTTGGCTGGGATGTGGATGTAGCCTGGCATGATGCCGATTTTGCATTCGCCCGGGGTGATGATGCCGGGGCAATTTGGGCCAATCAGAACGCTTTTGGGTTTATCACGGAGGTAGGCTTTGACTTTGACCATATCGAGGACAGGGATTCCCTCGGTGATGGCGACGATGACTCTGATGCCGGCGTCGGCGGCTTCCATGATGGCGTCGGCGGCGAAGGGGGGAGGGACGAAGATCATGGAGGCGGTGGCGGAGGTGGCATGGACGGCTTGGCGGACGGTGTCGAAGATGGGGAGGCCGTTGGGGTCTTTTTGGCCGCCTTTGCCTGGGGTGGTGCCGCCGACCATTCGGGTGCCGTAGTCGAGGCACTGCTTGGTGTGGAAGGCGCCGGCGGAGCCTGTGATGCCCTGGCAGATCACTTTGGTGCGTTTATTGACTAGGATGCTCATAGGGGATGCCTTTTTACGCGAAGGATGGGGAGGGGTAAAGATGGGGAGGGGAATTTGTCTTTTTGATTTTTGATTTTCGGAGGGGAGATCGGGTTTCGGGTTTCGGGGGCGTCATCAGGGGGGGAAACGATGAATGATGAATGATGAACGATGAATCAGAGAGCGCGATGGGATTTTCGAATTTGGATTTTGGATTTTCGAAGGGGGTGGGGGCGTTAGTCTGGGGCTGGCCGGTTGTGGGGGGGGAAATGGGTTCGTTTTGTTGGTTGTCGTTGGTCATTTGTCCTGGGTCTGTTGTCGGTGGATCG
>JAPLNB010000316.1 GCA_026693085.1 Planctomycetota bacterium
GGGGGTTGGGGCCGAGCGGTGGAAGGAGAGCGAGAAGAACGATGAGCGATGGACGATGACTCAGAGGGGGGGGCGGGAGTTTTGGGATTGTGGGGGCGGGGGCGGATCGTTGCGGTGTCATGTGTGCTTTTCAACTTGTCCAGACGCTGTATTGGGTGTCGCTGTCCACGTGGTTTGGGGGCGTGTTGTTTGTGGCGGTGGCGGCGCCGATCATCTTTCGGACGGTTCGGGAGTGGAATCCGATCTTGCCGACGGTGTTGTCGGTGAACCTTGAGAACCAGCATGCGTCGCTGCTGGCGGGTGCGATCGTGGGGAATATCCTGCGGACGTTGTCAACCATCGCGTTGGGGTGCGCGGGGATGTTGCTGGTGACGGTGGTGTCGCAGTGGGTGCTGATGGATCGCAGCACGGGGAATGTGCTGCATGGGATTCTGCGGTCGGTGTTTCTTGTGGGGGCGGTGGTGTTGACGGTGTATGACCGGTATGTGACGTGGCCGAAGGTGTGGAAATACCGGGAAGAATACATTGCGCATGCGGATGAGCCGGAGGTGGCGAATCCGGCGAAGGATCAGTTCGACCGGTATCACCGTGAGAGCATGTGGCTGATGTTCGCGGTGCTGATTCTGTTGTCGCTGATGATCGTATTCAGCAACATGGTGTCGGTGGCGAAGCTGGTGATTCGTGGGTGAACGGGGTTGTGGGTATGAGCCAGAGCAAAGCAGTGGGGAAGCGGGTTGAGGCGAGGGCGGAGCGGGTGAGGAAGATTCTGCCGATTTTGAAGCGGACGTATCCGGGGGCGAAGTGCAGCTTGGAGTTTGAGACGCCGCTGGAGTTGCTGATTGCGACGATTCTGTCGGCGCAGTGCATGGACGAGCGGGTGAATGCGGTGACGACGGGTTTGTTTAAGAAGTATCGGTCGGCGGCGGAATTAGCGAGGGTATCGCAGGAGGAGTTGGAGAAGGATATTCAGTCGACGGGGTTCTTCAGAAACAAGGCGAAGTCGCTGCGGGGGATGGCGGCGGCGCTGGTGGAGAGGCATGTGGGGAAAGTGCCGGCGACGATGGAGGAGCTGGTGGAATTGCCTGGGGTGGGTCGGAAGACGGCGAATGTGGTGTTGGGGAATGCGTTTGGGAAGAGCGTGGGGGTGGTGGTGGATACGCACGTGGGGCGGATCAGTGAGCGGCTGGGGCTGACGACGAATACGGACCCGGTGAAAGTAGAGCAGGATTTGATGGAGGCGGTGCCGAAGGAGGAGTGGACGGAGTGGGCGCATTTGATGATTTATCACGGGCGGAAGGTTTGTGTGGCGAGGAAGCCGAGATGTGGGGAGTGTGTGTTGTTGGAGTGGTGTCCGGCGGGGAGGGCGGGTCAGCGTTGATCGGTTTCCGGCAGGTCGTTGAGGAAGTCGATGAGGATGCGCAGGCGGCCGTGGTCGTGGTGGTTGAAGGGGAAGACCAGGCGGTGAAGTTGGGCGAGGGCGGGTTCGTCGGATTCTTCGGGGAGTGGGCCGGCGACGCGGAAGGGTTGGCTGTCGGTGAGGTCGGTGAAGCGGGTGTTGATTTGGGCCAATTGGGCTGGGGTGGGTTTGCGTTGGAGGCGGATGACCAGGTCGTGGCGGACGGTGCGGACGGAGTGGTAGTTGTTGTAGAAGCGAGTGATTTCGCGGATGGCTTCCTCGTTGCTGTTGGTGATCTTGAAGAGGCTCAAGTCCGAGGGGCTGATGAGGTGGCGCTCGAGCAGGTCGGTCTGGATGTAGTGCAGCCAGTCATTCCAGTAGGTGCCGCCGGGGTGGTCGATCATGACGACGGGCATGGGGACGGATTTTCCAGTTTGGATGAGGGTGAGGACTTCGAAGCCTTCGTCGAGGGTGCCGAAGCCGCCGGGGAAGAGAGCCAGGGCGTTGGCGGCGCGGACGAAGATGAGTTTGCGGGTGAAGAAGTACTTGAAGTTGATGAGTTTTTCGTCCTGTGCGATGGTGGGGTTGGCGGCTTGTTCGTGGGGGAGGCGGATGGCCAGGCCAAAGGAAGGGTCTGCGCCAGCGCCGCCGTGTCCGGCGGCCATGATGCCGCCGCCGGCGCCGGTGATGACCATCCAGCCAGCGGCGACCATTCCTTTTGCGAAGTCGGCGGCCTGTTGGTAGTCGGGGTCTGATTCGGGGGTGCGGGCGGAGCCGAACATGGAGACTTTGTGGATTTCGCGATAGGGGGCGAAGATTTTGAGTGCGTAGCGGATCTCCTTCATGGCTTTGTTGATGAGCTTGATGTCGCCACGGTTGGTGCGGTCGCGGAGGAGCTTGAGGGCGTTGTCGATGATTTCGGCGACGAGATCGCCGTCGGGGAGGGATTGGAGTGCGGCGACGAGCTGGTCGGCGAGCTGGCGGACGGTGGCGAGGTGGCGGAGGTCGGGCTTGCGGGGGGATTCGGTGGATTCCTGGGTTTGTTCAAGGTTGGTGGAGAAGTCGTCGGAGCGGGGCGGGGTTGGGGAAGTGGTGTTGGGTCGTTTCATAGTGAGATGAATGGTAGGCGGGATTGGGGGAAAGGGGGAGGGGTTGAGCATTGGGAATTGGGAATTGGGAATTTGCTATTCGTGGCGGAGGGCTTCGATGGGGTCCATTCTAGCGGCGGTGATGGCGGGGTAGAGGCCGAAGCCGATGCCGATGAGGCCGGAGACGATGAAGGAGCCGATGACGGACCAGGTGGCGATGGAGGTGGGGTAGTTCTGGTCGGCGTTGAAGAGGCGGACGATGTGGGGCAGGGAGACGGCGCCGAGGGAGCCGATGGCGATGCCGATGGAGCCACCGGTGAGGGAGATGACGGTGGTTTCGATGAGGAATTGGAGGGTGATATGTTTTCGTTTGGCGCCGAGGGCGCGGCGGATGCCGATTTCGCGGGTTCGTTCGGTGATGGAGGCGAGCATGATGTTCATGATGCCGATGCCTCCGACGACGAGGGAGAAGGAGGCGATGCCGACCATGATGAAGTTGAACATGCGGTTGAGTCGTTCGGCGTGGCGGAGGATTTCGATGGGGACTTTGACTTCGTAGTCCTTGGAGGGGTGATTGAGATTGACGACGTTGTCGACGATGGAGGCGAGGGCTTCGACGTCGACTTTTTCGTTTGCCTGGAGCCAGATTTCGGTGAGTTCGACGGTTTTGCGTTCCTGGGAGCCGGAGGTGTTGCGGACGATGGTGTCGCCGAAGATGGTTTGGGCGAGTGAGAGGGGGAAATAGATATCCTGGTCGATTTCGCGGTTGATAAATCCGGTGCCGGGTCTGAGGCCGGTTTTTTCGAGGACACCGACGACTTCGGCGACGACCATGCCGGAGTTGGCGGCGCCGATCTGGATGTGTTGGCCGAGGGGGTCCTGGTAGGGGAAGAGTTGTTGAGCGGCGACGGAGCCGACGACGCAGACGGCGTGTTGGCAATCGAAGTCGATCTGGGTGAGGTATCGGCCGCGTTCGAGGGGGAGTTTGAGGACGCCGAAGATTTCGGGGATTGTACCGATGGCGGCGGCGGGGACGCGGTGTTCGCCGAAGACGACTTTGGCCTGGGTATCGCGCATGGGGACGATGGCGGACAGGCCGGGGAGTTCGCGGAGGCGGCGGTAATCGAGGCGTTTGACGCCATATTCGAGGATGCGGGTGGTTCGGGCGGTGGCCTGGTCGGATTCTGGGGGCAGGATGGAGCGGACGAGAATATTGGAGGCGCCGAGCTGGCGGAGCTGTTCGAGGGCGGCCTGTTTGGTGCCTTCGCCGATGGCGACCATGATGATGACGGCTGCGACGCCGAAGATGATGCCGAGGGTGGTCAGCAGAGAGCGCAGTTTATGCAGGATGATGTTTTTGATGCCGAGGGCGAAGGTTTCGAAGAGGAAGTTGAGGACCATTGGGTGAGAGTATATACGCGCGAGGAGGGGGGGTGTGGTAGAGTAGAGGGGTAAGGGGTAAGGGGATAGGGGTCAGAGAAGAGAGGAAGGTGGATAGTGGAAGAGACGATTTTTCAGAAGATCATTGGGAAGAAGATTCCGGCGAAGGTGGCGTATGAGGATGAGGAATATATTGTGATCCACGATATTCGGCCACAGGCGCCGGTGCATCTGCTGGTGATTACGAAGAAGGTGATTGCGTCGCTGAATGAGGTGGAGGGTGGGAATGCGGAGCTGGTGGGGGGGATGTTTGTGGTGGCGAAGACGCTGATGAAACAGATGGGGCATAGCGACTACCGGACGGTGTTTAATTGCGGGCGGGGGGCGGGGATGGAAGTGTCGCATTTGCATCTGCATGTGCTGGCGGGTCGGACGATGGGTTGGCCGCCGGGGTGATGGCGGCAGGAATTGCGCGGTGGCGGCTGGTGGCGCCGTGGGCTTTCTTGTGGGGTGTTGATATAAGTTTTGGGTGGGAAGATGGATACGGGGAATAAAAGAGGACACCGGACGTTACTCACGGTGTCCTCCGGAGGGGAGAAAATGCGCCGTTGGCGCGAGCGTTCTGACTTTGCCTGGTTGATCTTACCTTCCCAAGATACCTAGTCAAGAACTGTTGAAAAAGAATGCGACAGCGCCGTTGTCCCTTTAGATCGGATACTTGGATGAATAGACTACACTTTTTCTGGGAATAGGGAAGAGGAGAGGGAGGTTTTCAACAGGGGGCTGGTGGTTGCCAGTTGTAAGTCGTTGGTTGTGAGGTGTTAGAGCTGGAGGGGATGATACGGCAGGTGGACGGCGTCGGCGACGGCGGGGTTGGTGAGGCGGCCTTCGATCATGTTGATGCCTTGGGCGAAGCCGGGGTCGGCGGCGGCGATTTTCTGGTAGGTTTGATTGGCGATGCTGAGGGCATAGGGGAGTGTGGCGTTGCAGAGTGCGATGGTGCTGGTTCGGCCGACGGCGCCGGGCATGTTGGTGACGCAATAGTGGACGACGCCTTCGACGACGTAGGTGGGGTCTTTGTGGGTGGTCGGACGGCTGGTTTCGAAGCAGCCGCCCTGGTCGATGGCAACGTCGATGATGACGGAGCCGTTTTTCATATCGGCCAGATCCTGTCGGGTGACGAGGCAGGGGGCTTTGGCGCCGGGGATGAGTACGGCGCCGACGACGAGGTCGGCGAGGCGCAGTTGTTCGCGGATGGTGTGGGCGTCAGAGTAGACGGTGTGAACGTTGGGGGGCATGACGTCGTCGAGGTATCGGAGGCGGTCGAGGTTGATGTCCATGATGACGACGTTGGCGCCGAGTCCTGCGGCGACTTTGGCGGCGTTGGTGCCGACGGTTCCGGCGCCGAGGATGACGACGTGGGCTGGTGCGACGCCGGGGACGCCGCCGAGGAGGATGCCGCGGCCCATGGAGGGTTTTTCGAGGTATTTAGCGCCTTCCTGGATGGACATTTTGCCGGCGATTTCGGACATGGGTGTGAGGCAGGGGAGGCGGCCGTTGCGGTCGTGGAGGGTTTCGTAGGCGATGGCGACGATCTCGGCCTCGAGGCAGGCTTTGACGAGTTCGGGGGCGGCGGCGAAGTGGAAGTAGGTGAAGACGACTTGGCCGGGGCGGAAGAGGATGATTTCGGAGGGTTGGGGTTCCTTGACTTTGACGAGGAGGTCGGCTTGTTGGAAGATGGCTTGGTGGGTGGGGAGGATGGTGGCGCCGACGGAGCGGTATTGTTCGTCGGTGAAGCCGGAAACGGCGCCGGCCTGGGTTTCGAAGAAGACCTGGTGGCCGGCTTTGACGAGGAGTTCGACGCCGACGGGCATCATGGCGACGCGGTATTCGTCGGACTTGATTTCTTTGGGGATGCCGATGCGCATGGGTTTACTCCTTGATTAGCTGCGTGATCCGTTAGCCACAGAGAACACATCGGGAACCGTAGATTCACCACGGAGACAGGAGGGCATGAAGTGATTTCTAGTGTGCCGGGATCGGACGGCGGAGTGGCGGAGAGAGGAACTGGAGGTGTGGATCGAGGGAGGGTGTGCGAATGATGGCATGTTCATTCTATTAGTATAACGACTTGTGGCGTGGCAGCAGGGGGCGAGCGGATTCTGAAAGATGGGGGATGCGATTGGCGGGTCCGATAAAAACGCTGGGGTTTCATTTTGGAGGGGGTGGGTGGGATGTTGTCTATGAACAACACGTGATCGTGCCGATGTAAAAAGGGAACGCGTGTTGCCGAGGGGCAACATGGGTAGACAGGAAGTGGTCGAGGGAAGGGTTTTATCGGATGCTACAGGTTAACACAGCACATAAGCCGCGGCTGCTGATCATGGACGAGGACCGGATCATGCTGCAGTCGTTGTCGCAGTTTTTGTCGCGGGAGGGGTATGCGGTTCATACGACGGATGATGCGGATGAGGCGATGGGGGTGATCGAGGGGGCGCAGATTGAGTTGTTGTTGGCGGACGTGAATATGCCGGGGGTGAAGCCGGCGGAGTTTTTGCGGGGGGTCAGGCGGCGGTTTCCGCATGTCGTCATCATCATCATCACGGGGTATGGGTCGATCGAGGGGGCGGTGGAGGCGATCAAGCTGGGGGCGTTTGATTACCTGACCAAGCCGATCGTGGATGATGAGATCCGGGTGGTGGTGGAGAAGGCGGCGAGGCAGCAGGCGCTCTTGTTTGAGAATCAGACGCTGAGGCAGCAGTTGGATCTGCGGTTTGGGTTGGAGAATATTGTCGGGCATGACTACAAGATGCTGAAGGTGTTTGATCTGGTGGAGGCGGTGGCGGACAGCAGGACGACGGTGTTGATGACGGGGGATAGCGGGACGGGGAAATCGTTGCTGGCGAGGGCGATTCATCATCGGAGTCCGCGGAGGAACAAGGCGTTTATTGAGGTGAGCTGCGGGGCGTTGCCGGAGACGTTGTTGGAGTCGGAGTTGTTTGGGCATGTGAAGGGGGCGTTTACGGGGGCGGTGGGGGATAAGCCGGGGCGGTTCATGGCGGCGGATGGGGGGACGATTTTTCTGGATGAGATCAACTCGGCGTCGGCGGCGATGCAGGTGAAGCTATTGCGGGTGTTGCAGGAACGGGCGTTTGAGCCGGTGGGGAGCAGCGAGACGAAGACGGTGGATGCGCGGGTGATGTTGGCGACGAATGTGGATTTGGGGCAGTTGGTGAGCGAGGGCAATTTCAGGCAGGATTTATTTTATCGGATTAACGTGGTCAATATTCGGTTGCCGAACTTGCGGGAGAGATTGAGCGACATACCGCTGTTGGCGAATCATTTTTTGAGGACGTTTACGAAGGAGAGTGGGCGGGAGGTCTTGGGGTTTACGGATGAGGCGATGGCGGCGATGCAGCGGTATGAGTGGCCTGGGAATGTCAGGGAGTTGGAGAATGCGGTGGAGCGGGCGGTGGTGCTGTGCCGAAGGCCGCAGATTGATGTGGATGATTTGCCGGAGGGGTTGGCGGGGGTGACGGCGCCGAAAGCGGCGAACAACGGGAGCAATGGGGAAGCATTCGATAAGGCGATGCCGCTTGAGGATGCGTTGGAGGGGCCGGAGCGGCGGA
This sequence comes from Planctomycetota bacterium, assembly GCA_026693085.1. Taxonomy (GTDB): domain Bacteria; phylum Planctomycetota; class Phycisphaerae; order Tepidisphaerales; family Tepidisphaeraceae; genus JAPLNB01. The sequence continues at coordinate 7,494 of JAPLNB010000316.1, forward strand.
TCATCGAGGCGGCATTAAAACGCAATAATTGGAATAGGCAGGAGACGGCGAGGGAGTTGAATATCAATCGGACAACGTTATATAAGAAAATGCGGAAGCACCGGCTGGATGTGGGGGAGGCGAATTAGAGGTTTCATTCACCACGGAGACGCGGAGGCACGGAGGGGGAATGGTTATTTGTTATTGGTGATCAGTGGAGGATGGCGAGTTCGCGCAGGACGGCGAGGACGTCTTTGGGTTTTTTGCCGAAGAGCCAGTCGGGGCGGATATAGAAGTTGCGCAGAACGGTGGAGTGGAGCTTGCCTTTGTCGTCGGGAATGGGGCGGTACTTGTTGGTGCGGGCGAGTCTGAAAGCTTCGATGTGCTTGGCGAGGGGATCGACGATCCAATACTCTTTGACTTGGGCTTTTTGGTAGGCGAGGTACTTCTCGCGGTAGTCGCGGGCGGGGTCGTCGGGGGAAACGACTTCGATGAGCAGGTCCGGGGGGCCGTCGCAATGGTTACGCTTGACGATGGCGGCGCGGGATTGGTCCACGAAGAGCACATCGGGTAATCGCCACTGCTTTTTGTGAGCGGAGAGGCGCATCAGGACTTCGGGGCCGCACACAACTCCGAGGCGGTGGTGGTCGGAATAGTGCTGGATAATACTGCGAAGCCACCAAGCGATCTTGTCGTGCTCGATGCTCACCGGCGCCATCATTAGAACCTCCCCATTGACCCATTCAGCCCGGGTGTCTTCTTCGATCCAGTCGAGGAACTGCCGTTCGGTCATCCGGCGGCCCGGATGGCCCTGCACGTCATTGTGCTTGTTGCGCTGTTGCGGCGTGTCAACGATCGTCATGACGCTACCTCAATGTGTATCATACCGCACATTCGGATCGCACGCAGCGGAATTGCACGCCTTTCGCGATTGAGTACCATCTCTTCTGGATACACGGGCAAGATGCCCGTATTACTACATGGGAGCACGGGCAGGCGGCCTGTGCGATTACATTATGTTCAATGGCATTGTTGAGAAGACGGTGAAGGTCTTGGCGGTTTCGGATGGGCCGATGTTTCGGAGGCTCTTGCTGGGGGTGGATTGGCCGGGGGTGAGGTTGGGGCAGAGCGTTGCGGTGAATGGGGTGTGTCTGACCGCGGCGGTGGTGGAGGCGGGGAAGGCGGTGGGGTTTGATGTGATTAAGGAGACCCTCGATAAGACGAATCTGGGGTTGCTGAAGGCGGGGGATGAGGTGAATGTCGAGCGGTCGTTGCAGATTGGCGACCGGATCGACGGGCATTTTGTGCAGGGGCATGTGGATGGGCGAGCGAAGCTGGTGCGGGTGATCAGCAATGAGAATGAGGTGAGGTTGGTGGTGGAGTCGCCGAGGGAGCTGGCGAAGTACGTTGTGCCGAAGGGGTCGGTGTCGATTGATGGGGTGAGTCTGACGGTGGCGGCGATTTCGGGGGATTGCTTTGAGGTGGCGTTGATACCGACGACGTTGAAGTTGACGAATTTGGGGACGAGGCCGCTGGGTTGGCCGTTTAATCTGGAGACGGACATCCTCAGCAAGACTATCATTTCGTGGCTTGAGCGTCGGGAGGGGTGAGCCGAAGATAGAGGGTGGAAGGGATGAAGGCAGTGAGGCACGAAGCGAGTATGGATTATCGGCCGACGATAGCGATTACGATGGGGGACCCCGCGGGGATCGGGGCGGAGGTGATCGTCAAGGCGCTGGCGGACCCGAGTTTGCGGCATCGGGCGAAGTACATCATTTATGGCATGAACGAGATGCTGCACTACGCGGCGGATCTGGCGGAGTTTGACGTGTTCTGGTGGCGGGACCAGTACAACGGTCGGCTTCGGTCGTATCCGCATGACGTGGTGGTGGTGGATTACGATCAGTATTCGATTCTAGGGAATGCGGTGAGGTCGCCGAGCAAGATCGGGGGTGAGGCGTCGATGCGGTTCTGTCTGGACGGCATTGAGGCGGCGAAGAAGAAGATTGCGGACGCGGTGGTGACGGCACCGATTGCGAAGGAGAGTTGGAAGCTTGCGGGTTTCCGTTATCCGGGGCATACGGAGTTGTTTGCGGAGCGGACGGGGGCCAGACGGTACAACATGATGTTTACGGGTGGGCCGTTGCGGGTGGTGTTGGCGACGGTGCATTTGCCGCTGATGGGGATATGGAACCGGTTGAACATCGGGGCGGTGTTTCAGCCGATCGAGCTGATGCATCAGACGCTGGTGGAGTGGTTTGATATACCCAGGCCGCGGATTGCGGTGTGCGGGTTGAATCCGCATGCGAGCGAGAACGGGCAGTTTGGGGATGAGGAAGAGCGGATCATCGAGCCGGCGATTTTGATGGCGAAGGATCAGGGGATTGATGTGACGGGGCCTTATCCGTCGGACACGATATTCATGAGGGCGAAGAACGGGGGTTTTGATGCGGTTGTGGCGATGTATCATGACCAGGGGTTGATCACGGTGAAGCTGCTGGCGTTCGATCAGGCGGTGAATATGACGATTGGATTGCCGATTATTCGGACGAGCCCGGATCATGGGACGGCGTTTGATATTGTGGGGCGGAACCGGGCGAGTCCGGGGTCGATGCGAGCGGCGATTGAGCTGGCGATCAATCTGGCGGTGAAGCGGCATGGGCGGGAGAGCCAGATGAGGGAGCAGGGGCAGACGGGGGTGGATGCGGAGAGGGGTGAGGGGGTCTGAGAGTTCAAGGGGTCAAGGGGGACAGAGCGTTGGGGGGTGGGCGGAGGGAGAGGACGGCGGCGTGGATGGCGGCGGTGGCGGAATTGATGGTGGGGCGGGAGGTGTTGGAGCGGTCGAAGAGGACGGGCGGGCCGAAGGCGATGGTGATGCGTTGGGGGTAGAGGAAGGCTTCGAGCAAGTCGAGGTTTCGCATGGAGCCTTCAATGCAGGCGGGGTAGACGGGGACATTGGCTTTGATGGCGACCAGAGCGACGCCGGTCTGGAAGGGCTGGAGGTCGGGGGTTGGGGCGATGCGGCCTTCGGGGAAGATTCCGAGGGTATGGCCGGCGGCGAGGTCTCGGAAGGCGGCGCGGGTGGCGGCAAGGTCGCGGCCGGAGCGGTCGACGGGGATGGCGCCGATGCGTTGGAAGAACCATCGGCCGAGGGGTTGGTCGTAGTACTCGCGGGCCATCATCCAGGTGACGAGGTGAGGGCAGGCGGACTGCAGGACGACGGGGTCGAGGCCACTGATGTGGTTGCAGACGAGGATAGCGGGGCCAGCGAGGGGGATGGGGCAGGGGTGGGTGATGGTGATGTGATGGAGGCCGCGGAGGTAGTATTTAAGGACACGCCAGGCGGCGCAAATGAAGGGGCGATGGTCAAAGGGAGGGAATGGGGAGATGTCGGACACGGAGAAAGAGATATGAAGGGGAGTGGGAAAAGTCAACGAGAGGTCAGGAGACGGAAGGTGGACGAGAGAAGTGGAGGGGCGGGGGATTGGGTGCAATACTCGGATGTTCATGGGTGAGATGGGTGTGGCGGAGTGAGATGGGGCACCCAAGAATGGATGACGCCGGATGTTTGGGGAAAGTATGGGGTGGAGTTTATCAGACGTGGGGCAGGGGGAGGTTATGGCGGGGTTGGGGGGATGGGTGAACTGGATGACAGATAGATGGATTGTTATGGGACAAGAGGGCGGAGGAATTGAGGGGATTGAGCGGTGTGGAAAGCGGTGGGAAATGAATGAAGAAAGAAGTTGAATGGGCCGATCAGAGTTTGACGAGTGAAGGGGATAACGCGAGTTTGCAGGCGAGTGGCATGGCTTACGGATGGTTTGTTGCAGATGTGGCGAGTGAAGCGGCGGCAAGCGATTGCCAGAGGAAAGCGATTGGAGAAGACAGGCCAGTGCGCTTGAAAAACGCCAATGGAAGAGTAAAGTACGGTTCGGCCGATGGAAGGTCGGCCTCCGGAGAGACACTGGTGGAGCGGGATCCGAGCGGGCTGGAATTGGATATGGAACGATCCCTGGCGACCAGTCAGATCCCCTCTACAAGCGTCTGAAAGCGTCTGAGCTATGGTGGCCCGTGGGCCGGGCGGAGAAAACGGTCCGAAGAATAGCGGGCGGAAAGCTGGAGTTCCTGATCAATAAGGGATCTTGTCCAGGGTTGTAATGGGACAAGAGGTTCTTAGGCGCGGACCGGGGCGATGTCGCCGAGACTGGACAAGGCAGTAAGAGAATTACTGCGCAGTGTTTTAGAACGGAAAGGAGCCCGTCGTGCGCTACAGCAAAAAGGTGTTGGCATCGGTAAGAGCGAGCGTGGCTGTGGCACTTGCGGCAGGGCTGCTGCTGACGGTGTTGGGGGGGTGCAAGAGTTTCCTGGACCAGAGCGAGGTAACGCGTGGTCCGCACTCAGACCGGCTGGTGGTGCCGATCTTGGACAGCATTGATGCGGTTGACGAGGCGAAGACGGAATTTGCGGGGGCGGCGGAGGTGACGGCGGAGGATCTGAAGCCGGTCAACGCGGACTATGTGATCTCGCGGGGCGATCAGATCACGGTGTCGGTGTTTGACCTTGTGAACATGGGTGTGGAGTCGGTGCGGTCGGCGCGGGTGAGCGAGACGGGGATGTTGAGCCTGCCGATGCTGCAGGAGCCTGTGGTGGCGGCAGGATTGACCGAAGCGCTGCTGCAGAAGGCGATTGCGGCGAAGTACAAGGAGGCGGGTCTGCTGCCGAATGCGCAGGTGGCGGTGACGGTGGTGGAGGCGATAGGTCGGACGTTTAACATAACGGGTTCGGTGTCGAGGCCGGGGCTGTATCCGATTCGGGAAGCGGATTTTCGGATGCTGCAGGCGTTGACGGCGGCTGGGGACGTGACGTTTCCGGTGGAGTACATATATGTGATTCGCAAGAGGTCATCGGAGAAGCCATCGGACAAGGGTGCTGGTGAGAAGCCGGTGACGGATCCGGCGCAGGCGGCGCCGACGACGGGTCCGACGGATCTTGCGCCGAAGACGGAGGGTGGCGCGGTGGAGCGGCCGGTGATGGCGATGGTGGCGGAGCCGGCGAAGGGCGGGGAGGCCGAGGCGAAGGAGCCGGCGGCGGGGAACGAGGGGCGGTTCGGGACGGTGGAAGGCAAGACGGTATTGATCAGCCCGACGACGCAGGGGGCAGGGGTTGTTGGCGGTGCCGGCGTGGCTGCGACGCAGCCGGCGGAAGCGGCGAAGACGCAGCCGGCGTATGAATTTGGCACCGGAGCGCTGGTGGACGAGGATCAGCGGGTGATCCGGGTGGGATTGGCGGCGTTGAAGACCGGGGACCTGAAGCAGAACATCGTGGTTCGGCCGGGCGACATGATTTACGTGCCGGTCCCGCTGACGGGTGTTTATTACATGTACGGGCACGTTCTGGCGCCCGGGGCGTACAATTTTGCAGGGCAGAAGGTGTCGCTGATGAACGCGATTGCGGCGGCGCGAGGTCTGGGCCCGATGGCGGTGCCGTCGCGGACGGACGTGGTGCGTCGGATCGGTGGCGACAAGCAGGTGTTCGTGCGAGTGGATTTGTACAAGATTTTTGAAGGGCGCGAGCCGGACATTTTCCTGAAGCCGAACGACATGGTGCAGGTGGGAACGGATTTCTACCCGCCGTTCCTGGCAGCGATCCGCGGCGCGTTCCGGGTCACGTATGGGTTTGGTTTCCTGTATGACAGGAACTATGCACCGGCGCAAGTGACGCGGTATGCCACGGATCGATGAGACGAGTGGCCACGCAGCGTGGACGAGGGTGGGGCCCACGGAAGCAAGTCCGTGGGCTTTGTAGAGGGTGGCAAGGTGGGGCGCGGAGCGGTTTGGTGCGTCAGGAAAATGGCGGAAACAGACCCTTTGCCGCGGCTGTGGCGTATAACTGCGGGAGGTGAAGAGGCGCGGTCTGTTCTGAGAGACCGGGATTGGTGGCATCGAGGGCAGTTGTTCAGGGCGAGAGCCGTATTATGAATGAAGGATCGACAGCGCCGGCGGTGAATTATGCCGGGCCGAGCATTCTTGGTCCGCAGGGGACGGGTTACGGACTGAGGGAGGTGGGATGGGTTCGGCTGGGTGTGATAGGGGTGTTGATGGTGGGGGTGTTCTGGCCGGCGTTGAGGCGGCTATGTCTGCTGACGGTGCCGTTTCTGGGGGACACGAACTGGCAGCACTCGTTTTTCGTACCGGCAATCGGGTTATATTACTTGTATCTGAATCGGGAGGCGCTGCTGAATTCGGAGGTGAGGCCGATGTTGTGGGGGCGGTTGTTGCGTCTGACGCGGGTGGGAGTGGCGGGCGGGATGACGTGCGCGGGCGCGGTGGGGTGGTGGCTGTCCGGGGAGAACGCGTACGTTCTGACGGTGGCGCAGGCGATGGTTTTTTATGGGGTGTTGGTGGTGGTGTTGGACTGGGGGCTGGGGACGACGCTGTTCGGGCTGTTCACGTATGCATACGGGATCAACCCTGGGCAGAACGATTTCGTGCAGCATTCGGCGATTGTGGCGACGGTGTTCGGGGTGACGTTGCTGGTGTGCGGCTGGGAGATCATGAAGGTGGCGTGGTTCCCGATCGTGTTCCTGGTGTGCGCGATACCGTGGCCTCCGCTGGTGTATAGCTGGGTGGCGTTGCCGTTGCAGGAACTGGCGGCATCGGTGGCGGCGGGGACGCTGCGGGTGACGGGAGTGGAGGCGTTCCGGTCGGGGACGAAGCTGTTCATCGGGGACGGAGCGAATCAGCGGGTGCTGAACGTGGCAGAAGCGTGTGCGGGGCTGAAGTCGCTGATGACGTTCGTGACACTGGCGGGAGCGATGGGATTTCTGTCGAGCCGGCCGATGTGGCAGAAGATCCTGATCACGGTGTTGGCGGTGCCGATCGCGATTCTGTGCAACGTATTTCGGGTGTCGGGGCAGGGATTATTGGATCACTATGTGAGCCCGAAGTGGTCGGAGAACTTTGCGCATCAGTTTGCCGGCGTCATCATGCTGATCCCGGCGTTTTTCCTGCTGCAGGCGGCGGGGTGGATCTTGGACAACGTGTTCATTGAGGAAGTGGACAAGCGTGCGATTGGCGAGCGCTCGGCGGGGAAGGGCGAGGGGCTGGTGATTGAGATTCCGCGGTCGGCGGGGCGCCAGGCCGCCGCGAGCAGCGCCCAAGCGGGAGCGGAGCGAGTAAGCGAGCTGGCGGCGGCGACGCAGCGGCTGATGGCGACAGTGGGCGGGGGACACCGGGGGAAGGCAGAGGGTGTGTCGGGCGGGGAGAAAGCGGAGGGACGATGAGCGGGATGGGTCAGATGATCGGCGGCCTGCGAGTCGGCGGGGTCGGGGACGCGGAGCACAAACGGCAGATCCGGGTGAGCTTCTGGGTGGCGGTGGCGGTGCTGCTGGTGGCGGCGGCCGGGCTGAACTGGTGGTTGTGGGCGCGGGACGTGTATCTGAAAAAAGAACCCGTGCCGATGCGCGTGCCATTCAGCGATGCGCAAGCGATCCCGGCGGTGCTGGGGAATTGGGTGCGGGTGCTGGAAGATGACTTGGATGAGGATGTGGTGAAGGCGCTGGCGGCGTATCGCGAGAAGGGCAGGGAGAAGGACGATTACCTGTTCTGCTCATACATCAATGCGGCGGTGGCGGGCAGGAAGGTGGAGGACCTGAAGAAGGAATTCGAGGAGCTGCCGTATGACAAGAAACGGCAGAAGGTGATGGAGTATGGGCGGCAGTATCCGGCCGCGGTCGTGCGGGTGGGGTTGAGCTACTACACGGGGAAGGCGGATACGGTGGCGCACATACCGGAGCGGTGTTTCATCGCGGAGGGGTATGACGTTGTTGAAGCGAGCACGGAGCGATGGGAGGTGGGGGAGCGGGTGCTGGAGTCGCGGTACCTGGCGTTTTCGGATCAGCGGGTGCGTTCGGCGGTGCCGGCGTGCAACGTGGCGTACTTTTTCCACGTGAACGGGGGATTCATGAGCGACTCGTTGGCGGTGCGGCGGTCGTTGCAGAACCTGTTTGCGAAGTACGCTTATTACGCGAAGGTGGAATTGAGGTGCGACAATACGACGCGGGAGGCGTCGGCGGAGGCGATGAAGGACCTGCTGGCGGTGTTGTTGCCGGAGGTTGAGAAGGCGCTGCCTGATTGGAACCAGTATCAGAGGAGAAAGTAGACAAGGCGGGCAGTGGTGGAACAGGGGAAAGATAGCACGAGGACGGCTGGAATGGCAAAGCGAGTCAATAAACGGTTCCTGACGATCCTGACGTTGTCGGTGATGGGACTGCTGGGTGCAGGGGTCGTTCTGACACGGGTCTTGGGGGGCGGGAACGCGGATGCTCTGATTGCGCGCGGGGACGAGTGTGTGAAGTTGGCGAAGCAGGCGGCGCGGCCGACGACGGGTCCGGCGACGACCCAGGAGGCGAAGGACACGAAGTCGCCGGACGAGTATCTGAACGACGCCAAGACCTATTACGCGAAGGCGGCGAAGCTGAAGCCGGGGAACCTTGATCTGTGGATCAAGTATGGGGATGTGCGGCATGAGTTGGCGAAATACGACTGGACGGAAGTGGGGAAGGACATGCAGGCGTGGCAGCAGGCGGTGGAGGCGGATCCGCAGTACTTGCCGGCGTTGCAGAGGCTGATGAACGGGTGCGTGGTGTTGACGGAGTTGCGGCCGACGCCGGAGAGCTATGTATTGCTGGGTCAGAGGGCGGCGGCGTTTGCGAACGCCAAGCAGTTGGCCAAGGTGAACGACCGGGACGTTCGGCCGCAGGCGTACGGGCACATTGCAGTGATCGGGGCGTGGCTGGCGAAGAAGTCGATGCCGGAATCGGTGATCGAGAAGGAGTTGGCGGCGTTGGAGGAGCTGGTGAAGGGGAACGCGGAGGAGGCGGACATTCCGTGGTTCATGGCCAGGGCGATGATGCGGCTGGCGGTGGAGCGGATGAGTGCGAGCGATCCGGCGGGAGCGAGGAAGCGGCACCAGGAGGCAGTGGCGGTATTTGACGAGCCGCTGAAGACGCAGAAGCAGAACGCGGTGCTATTGTACAACTATTTCAGGGTGGTCATGTCGTCGCTGGGGCTGGAGCAGGACCGGCAAGTGGACAAGGACCAGCTTGCATGGATGGAGCTGGTGCTGGGCAAGGTAGTTGGGGCGCTGGATGAGGATCAGAAGGCGGCAGGGGGGGCGAAGCTGAAGGCGGCCATGGAGCTGTTGGTGGGGGGCAAGCCGGCAGAGGCGAACCAGTCGATACAGGGGCTCTTGGGGATGCTGATGGAAAAGGCTGCGAGGCTGGTGAAGCCGGAGCAGCCGGAGTATGTGGATGTGAGGCTGACGTGGGCGAGCCTGCTGGCGAGCGAGGACATTGGGAAAGCGATCGACAGCCTGAGCCGTTCGCCGGAGAATGTGAAGAAGGAAGAGCAGTGGAAATGGCTGGGAGGGGAGCGATGCGACGATCAGGAAGTGCGGCTGGCGGTGGCTTCATACCTTCGCAGGCAGCCGGGGAAGCTTCAGAAGGCGGTGGAGCTGCTGGCCTTGCCGTTTGACCCGAGGGCGAACCGGGATTGTGTGGGATTCCGGGCTGATCTGATTCCGCAACTGGAATTGAGACGGCTGGTGGATCTGGCGAACCTTCGGTTGGATGTTTACCAGGAAGCGGGCGAGGGAGAGCGGCCGGGGTTGCGGCGGGAGATTGAGGACGGGTATGCGCGGGCGACGGGGCGGTATCCGACGGAGCATCCGGCGCTGTTGAATTTGAAGGGGAAGATGCTGCTGACGCTGGACGGGGGCTTGAAAGCGAAGTACGAGGCGATCCGGCTGTTGCAGAAGGCGTACGACAAGGTGGAAGGTGCGCGAGGGCGGGGGACGGTGGAACTGGAGTTTCTGCTTGCGCAGTGCTACGCGAACGTTGGGGAGACGGGGCAGGCGAGGAGCATCCTGAGCGCGCTGGTCGAGCGGCAGCCGGGTGCGACATTTGCGAGGAAGTGGCTGTTGCAGTTGATGCTGAGGGATCGGGACGCCGAGGCTGCGGAGCTGCAGGTCAAAGCGATGGAGCAGCGTACTCCAGATGATCCGGATGTGAAGATGTATCGGGTGGCGCTGTTGCGGATGACGGGGAAGGCGGAGGAGGCGAAGAAGCTTGCGGCGGGTTTGCCGCAGGATACGGACCGGCAGAAGTTGCTGAAGGCGCAGGAGCTGTTGGTGCTGGGCGAGTTGGAGGCGGGGCAGAAGCTGCTGGTGGAACTGAGCCAGGCCGAATTGCAGAAGGGGGAGAAGGCGTATCCTGCGAGCCAGGCGCTGGTGCAGGCGTATCTGAGCCAGAAGAAGCAGCCGGAGGCGATGGCGCTGATCGGGGAGGTTCAGAAGAAGCTGCCGCAGGACGTGCTGTGGAGGACGCTGGCGGCGATGGCGCGTGGCGATGCGAAGCCTGATGAGATGGACAAGCTGAACCAGGAGGCGTTGGAGGGGATTGCGGACGAAGCCAGCCGGGCGTTGTCGCGATATGACTTGATGATCCGGCAGAAGAAGCCGCCGGAGGACGCGTTGGTGGTGCTGCTGGATGCGGAGAAGAAGATGCCCAAGAGCGGGCAGATCGTGGAGGCGATTTTCCGGCACTATTTGGTGGCGGGGACGCCGGACCGGGCGGAAGAGTATGCCGGGAAGCTGGCGAAGCTGGATTGGGACCAGGTGGGGGGCCTGAATTACCAGACGCGGCTGAAGCTGGCGAAGAACGATATTGACGGTGCGTTGAGCGGGGCGTTGGAGATATCGCGGCGCTTGCCGGAGTTTTCGCGGACCTGGGTGTTGTTGGGGCAAGCGCAGCAGGCGGCGAAGCAGTATGAGGCGGCGATTGGGAGCTATGGCAAGGCGCTGGATCGGCAGGCGGACAATGGGCAGGCGCTGCTGGGGCTGGTGCAATGCCACTTGGCGACGGGTCAGGATAAGCTGGTGCGGAAGTATGTCGAGCAGGGGAAGAAGCTCGGTGTGGGCGGAGCGAATTTCGCCGAGTGGAGCACCCGGCTGGATGAGCGGAGCGGGGATGTGAATGTGGTGAAGGAGGCGACGAAGCAGCGGGAGAAGGAACTGGAGCAGAACCGGGAGCGGATCGAGGCGTGGGGGTCGGTGGCGAATGACTACATGCGATTGGCGTCGCTGCTGAGCCGGGAGGATGCGAAGGCTGCCGGGGATTATCTGGAGAAGGCGCGGGTGACCCTGAGCGAGGCATTGAAGAAGTGGCCGGACGAGGTGGAATTGTATCGGGGTTTGTCGGACCTGCTGCTGCGGACGGGGAAGGTGAACGATGGGATTGTGGTGCTGGAGCAGTTGAAGGCGAGGGAGAATTGGAAGGACAAGCCGGCGCCGCTGGTGTTGCTGGCGCGGTACCAGGAGCGGATGGGGGATGAAGGGGTGGCGAAGGCGGAGCAGGCGTGGCTGTTGGCGGGGAACAAGTCGCCGAAGGACGCCGAACTGCAGCGGCAGATCGCGGACTTTTACGTTCGGACGGGGCAGTTGGAGAAGGCGATCAAGCTGTTGGGCGGGGTGGTGGCGGAGACCAAAGACCTGAGCGTGAGGAAGAAGCTGGTTGATGTTCAGGTGATGGCGAGGCTTTATGAGGATGCGGAGAAGTCGCTGGGGGATGTGCTGAAGCAGACGCCATCGGATCCGGAGGTATTGAGCCTGCTGGGATGGGTGAAGGCAGCGAGGGGTGACTACGCGGGTGCGAAGGAGCAGATGGGGCTTGCGCTGAAGGCAGATGCGGATTATCCGTATGCGTATTACCGCCGGGGCACGGTGAGCCTGTTGCAGGGTGAGGTTGGCGCGGCGGTGGGCGACCTGGAAAAGGCGCGGGACCTGAGGCCGCGAGAGGCGGATTTCCGGGTGGGTCTGGCGGACGCGTATTGGCGGCGGAACCAGATGGATGAGGCTGCGCGTGAACTGGAGGCGGCGGTGCAGCTTGCGCCGTTGCGGGCGGACATACGGTTGAAGCTGGTGCAGTTCTATGCGGCGGACCGGCGGTGGATGCTGGCGCAGCGTCTGTTGGACGAGGCGAAGGCGAATCCTGAATTGAGACAGGACCCGATCTGGCTGCGGACGGAGAGCGGGCTGTGGCTGGCGCAGGGGGAGTTGCAGAAAGCATATGACACGATCGTGGAGGCGCGGAAGCTGGCGCCGCGGGATACGAGCCTGCTGAACGACCATTTGAGCATCCTGATCAAAGCGGAAGGGTACGATCACGTGATCAAGCTGACGGACGAGCTGCTGGCGGGTGCGTCGCAGTCGCCGACGCTGTGGTGGCTGTACATGCAGAGGGGTTTGGCGTTTGGGGGGCTGAAGAAGACCGACGAGGCAGTGAAGGCGTTCGAGCGAGCGCTGAGCGCAGTGGATTCGCTTTCGTCGGGGGGGGACGAGGTGGCGGATGCGGTGGCGGGGAGAATGGTGGCGTCGCTGGGGGTGGAGAAGACGGAGGCGTTGTTGTCCCCGCGGCGGAACGTGCGGTGGAAGATAACGGCGGCGCGGATCCAGGTGTCGCAGAGGAACTGGGCCAAGGCGGTGAAGACGATGGATGAGCTGGTGGGGTCGGAGTACGACGGATTACTGGACGGGCAGAAGCTGACGGTGTTGAGGCTGTGCGGGCCTGGGTATCACGCGGCGGGAGCGGTGATACCGGAGGCGTTGTTGAAGGCGGAGCAGGTGTACAACCGGTACTTGTTGGAGTTGGCCAAGCACAAGTTGGAGGTGGGCCTGGAACTGGAGGCGTTGAACAATCTGGCGTTGCTGTTGGCGGAGCATCCGACGACGCCGAACCCCACAAGGGCGTTGAACTTCAGCTTGCGTGCGTACGAGATCACGAACAAGGCGGATTCGTTCAACCCCGGTGTGGCCGATACACATGGGTGGGTGCTGGTGTTGTGCGGGAAGGTGGACGAAGGCATTGCGTTATTGAAGAAGGCAGCGGAGAGGCAGTCCTTTGACGCGTATTACCACCTTGGGCAGGCCTATCTGAAGAAGTCGCGGCCTGTGGAGGCGAGGCAGAGCCTGGAGGAGGCCAAGCGGATGTTGGCGGACCCGAAGGTGAAGGCGGGTCAGGTGGAGCCGCAGATTGATCAGAAGATCGATGGGCTGCTGGAGAAGGCGAAGCAGATGAGCGAGGCGGGGGAGAAGAAGAACGGATGAGGCGGTTCTTAATGAGAGAGCCCACGGAGCGAAGTCCGGGTTTTCTGGCAGTGGTCGGAGAATGGATGAAGACTAGCGCCGTTTAACCAGCGGCAGGAGATGGACGCATATGACGAGCTTACCTCAGACAACGAGTGCACGCTTGCCGCAAGCTGGCGCCCCCGTGGCGGGGGGGATGATGTATGCAGCGGGAGGACTGCCGGGTGCCGGGGCATTTCAGATGACGCCCGGTGATGTGTGGCGGATCATCCGGGCGAACCTGTGGCTGATTATCATCCTGGTGATGGTTTGCGGCGCGGGGGGGTACCTGGCGCACCGGGTGTGGGCGGCGTATTGGCCGTCGTACACGGCGACGGGGCTGCTGGAAATCAAGATGGAGATCACGAAGGACGCAGTGAACGAGAGGGTCAGCGAGGTCTCGGACACGCGGCTGGTGACGCTGGCGCGGACGCAGCAGCAGAGGCTGACGTTCCCGGCGTTGTTCTCGGAGGTGCTGGCGAAGGCGGGGCCGATGCGGGAAACGGACTGGTTCAAGCAGTTCAAGGGGAACACGCAGGACGCGAAGGACGACTTGGAGAAGCATTTCCGGGTTGCGCCATTTCCGGATTCGGCGCTGTTGATGGTTAGGATGACCTGCCGCAACCCTAGGGACGCGAAGATCATCGTGGATGAGGTAGTCACGGAGCACATTCAGCTGCAGAAGCAAGCCGCGCAGACTCAGCTGGATAACCGGACCAAGGGGTTGAGCCAGTTGAAGGACCGGTATGACGCGGAAATCAGGGACATATCGGGCTTGATCAAAACCACGCAGATACAACTGGCGGAGAAAGGGGCGGGAGTGGAGGGGATGTTCTCCACGACGGAGACAGAGCTGAGGGCCTTGGTGGAAGGTAGAATCAAGATATCGTCGGAAGCGGCGGATGCGGAAGGGCAGTATCAGCGTGCGAAGCAGCAGTTTGAGTCGGGGCAGACGCCGCCGGAGGTGCAGAAGGCGATCGACAGCACTCCGCTGGTGTTAGCACTGGGCCGGGAGCTTGCGGGGTATCAGATCGCGCGCGATATGAAGCGCGATTTGTATGGGAAGGAACACAAGGATGTGTTGAGCGCGACGAACCTTGCGGACCTGACGGAGAAGATGCTCTCGGAGCGGAGGAATGAGCTGCGGGTGAACTTCTCGACGTTGTTGCTGTCGCAGTTGGAGGGAGTAGCGAAGGGGAAGAAAGATGAACTGGCCTCGCTAGAGAAGAGCATCGCCGTTTTGAAGAATGTCCATGTGGAGTTCAGCCGCGAGCTGGCGAAGATGAACCTGGACAAGGAGAAGCAGAAAGACCTGAACGAACGTCGGCAGCAGACCGCGAATGTGTTGAGCACGATCAGCGCGACGCTGACCCCTGATAACCAGGTGCGTATTGAATGGGGGGGGCCGGCGGAGATACCGGAGATTATGAGCTGGCCGAAGGTGTGGTTCATGGTGCCGGCGGGGGTGATGTTGGGGCTGATGCTGGGGTTGGGGATTGCGTTCCTGAGGGAGATGATGGATGACACGGTCCGCAGCCCGCGGGACGTGAGCCGGGTGGGACAGATGAACCTGCTGGGGATCATTGCGGACGAGGACGACGATCCGGCGGTGGCGAACGCAAAGCTGCCGATTTTCGATGCGCCGCACTCGATGACGGCGGAGCAGTTCCGGCAGGTGAGGACGCGGCTGCAGCATTCGGTGGCGTTGGAGACGACGCGGAGCATCATGGTGACCGGTCCGAGCCCGCTGGGCGGGAAGACGACGGTGGCGGCGAACCTGGCGGCCGGTTTGGCGCTCAACGGGCGGAAAATTCTGCTCGTGGACGCGAACTTCCGCCGGCCGGAGCTGCATCGGCTGTTCGGGTTCGGCAACGAGAAAGGGTTCAGCGATGTCCTGAACACGACGTCCGGTTTAGGCGACTGCTTGCACGCGACGCGGATACCGAATTTGTCGGTTCTGACGAGCGGGGCGAAGCCGCCGAACGCGACGGAGCTGTTCGAGAGCCAATTGCTGGCGGATTTCATCGAGCGGGCGCTGGAGGAGTTTGACCATGTGATTTTCGACACCGGGCCGTTCCTGGTGGTGTCGGAGTCGGTGGCCATGGCGCCGCGAGTGGATGGCGTGGTGACGGTGGTGCGAGCGCACGAGGAAAGCCGCGGCACGCTGCAGCGGATGCGAGACGGGCTGCGGCAGGTGAAGGCGGAGCACATCGGCGTGGTGCTGAACGCGGTGCGAGCGCAGGGCGGCGGATACTACGGGAGGAATATCAAGACCTACTACACCTATAGCAATGGCGAATGAAGTAGTCGTCAGGTGTTGGTGCGGGCGGTGGATAGGCGACAACGGATAGCAGGCCCTATTTGGAAGGGGCGCCGAGACCAGAGGATCGGCGTTCCCTCTTCTTTTTCTATGGCGGGAAGAAGAGGTGTGCGAGCCGGACGATCGCGCAGATCCTGTGCGTCGATTAACGCAGCATCAGCTTGAGGGCCAAGATGGTGGCGGCGTAGAGGGCGGTGAGGACGGCCAAGCCAATCCAGAAATGGGACCGGGCAAGAGGTTGATGGGGCAGAGACAAGACGGACTCCTTCTGCTGCGGAGAACTGAGACCCAAGGGCCGGAACGATTATAATGCAAATGATGCGCCAAGAAAAGGGAATAAGTGAGTGTTGTAAGGATTTGTGAGATAGATGGTTAAGGCAATGGGGTTTGCGTATGCAGGCCGGGGTGGGCATGGGATGCGTGGGGTGTGTACATTGGATGGGGGTTTGGGCGGATGAGTGGTCAGGCGGGGATGAGGGTGGGTTGGGGGGGGCGGGCGATGGTTTTCTTCATGATTTTGTCCTGGAGGCGCATGATGCCTTCGATGAGGGCTTCGGGGCGAGGGGGGCAGCCGGGGATGTAGACATCGACGGGGACAAGGAGGTCGACGCCTTTGACGACGTTGTAGCCGTACTTGAAGTAGGGTCCGCCGCCGACGGTGCAGGCACCCATGGCGATGACGTACTTGGGGTCGGCCATTTGATGATACAGGCGTTTGAGTCGGGAGGCCATTTTGTAGTTGACGGTGCCGGCGACGATCATCAGGTCGGCTTGTCGGGGTGTGGCGCGGAAGGCGCCAGCGCCGAAGCGGTCGAGGTCGTAGCGGGGCCCGCCGACGGCCATCATCTCGATGGCGCAGCAAGCGAGGCCAAAGGTCATGGGCCAGAGGGAGTTCTTGCGAGCCCAGTTAATGGCGAAATCGACGCTGGTGATAAGGAGGTTGGCTTCGAAACGGTTCTCAATCCCGGACATCCTGGGTACGGGCTTTCGGGGCTGGGTATTATTGCATGGGGGTGGGGGGGGTTCAAGGGCTCAAGAGCATCCATCCCAGCGGCTGCGGGAGTTCCGCAGCTGAATAACGCCTGTGGTCGCCCGCTGCCTTGAGGGCAGCCAGACAACAGTTACGGAAGGTAGGTATTCCTAACATGACCCAGGACTTTGATGAACGTGATTTTGACGCGGCAGATGACAAGGCCGAGGGCGGCCACGCCGACGAGCCGATGGGAGGTGGGGAACGGCCAGAAGGGGAGGGGATGCACGACGATGATCGCGAGCGGCGCGAGCGGCGGCCGCGGATCGACAGCTTCGAGAAAATGAAGGTTTGGCAGGAAGCGCATTCGCTGACGATGCGGGTGTTCAAGCTCACGCCGAGTTTGCCGGGTGAGCAGCAGGCTGGCCTTGCGCAGCAGATGGAAGAAGCGGCGGTGGCGGTGCCGAAGAACATCGCGGAGGGGTTCAAGCGGCGTGGGCCGCGGAACAAGGCGCACTTCTATAACTTGGCGCAGACGGCGCTGGAATCGCTGAGGTATTACTTCATCCTTTGCCGGGATCTGAAGTTCGATATCCACTACGACGATCTGGCGATGCACACCGAGCAGGTCAGCCGCATGCTGGATGGGCTGATTCGGTCGATGATGCGGGCGTAAATGCGTGGATGAAAGTGGGTTGGGGAAGCGGGCTCTTTGACAGGGGAGACAGTGACAGTGGGGGTGCGCGCAGTGATGGCGAAGCGTGGGGGCAACGGGGGGGTAGTAACTGGGGTAGAGAAATGGGAACAATCTGGGTTTTTGTGTGTCAAATGACATTGGCAACGACTATCTGGGAAGTAGCGACCCCTGACAGTCGTCGCGGTATGATGGCGATTTGTTGTTGGAACAACGACCTGGGAAGTCAGGGGTAGCGGCTATGCGGGGATGGCTGTTTCTTTTTTTGGGGATCGTGCTCGCGGTGACGCGGGAGGTTTGTTATGACGGAAATGGTGACTCGACGTCGGTTGAGCATGCCGATGTGGCTGGCGACGGTGATTGTTCTGTTGGCAATGGGCGGCGGGGGGTGGTTTGTGTATCGGTACATAACGGCAGAGAAGACGACGCCGGATACGATGGTGGTTGGCCAGGGGATGCCGTACGGGCCGCCGCGGTCGGCGGTGGAGGCGCGGCCGAGCTTGGCCTCGCGGTTCGGGTTTGGCGGCCCTGAGGAGGGGATCACTGCCCGTGGCGCCGGAGCGTGGACGGTTCGCCGAGGGGATGCCGTGATGCGGGCGAGTTTGGAGAAGGGAACCTACAACATTACCTCGTTTGATTATGTGTATAGTGCCAAGCAGGCGTGGGCGACCGCGGCGCAGTGGGATCTGCATCGGCTGGCGGTGCGGGTTATTGATGATTCGGGTCTTGCGCAGCGGTTGGGGGTGACGGCGGATCAGAAGAAGCAGTTGGCGGGGTTGACCTATGCGGCAGTGATCACGGACGCGGATCGGAAGACGCTGGCGGGGTTGCTGGTGAAGCGGGACAAGACGACGGGTGTGGCGAAGGAGACGGTGGGGAAGGAATTGCTGGCGGCGGTGGCGGCGGTGGGCAGTGCGCATTTGGCGGAGACGAAGGCGGCCATGGTGAAGCGTGTGGCGGGGATTCCGAAGGTTTTGACGAGCCAGCAGATCGAGCAGGCGAAGGGCGGCGGTGGCGCGACGACGCCCCCGGTCGGGGGGTGAGAAGTGTGGGGGCGGCACCGTGGTCGTTGTCAATTAATCAGGAGTGACCCCTTTTCTTTTTCAGGCCGCTTCGGACGCGATGGACAGGTCACCCGAGGCCTGAGGTTGCTGTTGGACGTCAGCGGCTGCGACGAACTCGGCGAGGTGGGCAATCGAAATCGGCCAAACAGTCGGCTGCGGCTCCGATGGTGCGGCCGGGGCATCGGCCCGCCCCACCAGCCACGAGACCGGCAAGGGGCCCGCATCGCGCATGCCCATCGTCCGACCGATGTCCGCACCGGTCATGCCGGGCGCTGACGACGTGGGCGACATGACTACCAACGCTCCGTACTCGGCAATGTCGGCTTTTGTCGCGGGCAATCGGTTGACGACAGTGACCTTGGCCAGAGACTCCAAAGCCGCCTCGATGGGATCATAAGACGAGAACACCGGCGCCCGCACCAGCAGAACGCGCACCTTTCCGCACGGATACAGCGCGGTCATGAGCTTGCTCTCCTCGCGACCCGGCAAGCGGGCCAGAAGCCCGGAGAGGCTGAAGACCTCCGAACGGATGCTGGCGCTGTCGGGGCGCGCGGGTTGGTCTTGGCCAACCGCGGCGCGCAACTGGGTGCGGGTGATGGGCTTGACGGCTGCATGGCCGCTGGATGCCAGCAGCATGCCATTGGCGGCCAACTCGGCCAGAGCCAGCACCCGGGCCAGTCGTTCGCCCGGATCATCGCGGTGATCCGAGATGCTGGCGTGGTATGCCTCAATGGGACGGAGGATGGATTCCGGCAGGCCGATGCACTGCAGTGTCAGCATCGCCAATTCGCCGTGGGTTGTGCCCAGCATGGTGCGTTCGAGTTGCTCGCGTGGCTTGCCCAAGCGGGATTCCAGTTCGAGCACCTGCTGGTACTCGGACCCGAAATGGGTGTGGAACAGGATCTCCCCCAGATCATGGCACAGCCCAACCAGATGGGCGGTGCCGGCGTTGGTCTGATCGGAGATTGCAGCCAGCCGTTCGCACAGAATCGCCGCGGCGAAGGCATGCTGCCAGCAGCGAATCGGGTTAAACCCGTCAGCGCTCGATTCGGGCATCGCGTCGAAGATACCGAAGGTGGTGGCGATGTCGCGGATCTTGGCGCATCCGATATTCCGGACGGCGTCGGCCATGTTGGTCACCATCCCACGGCCGGTGGCATAGGCAACGCTGTTGGCCGCCTGAAGCACTCGCGCCGACAGCATCGGGTCTCTGGAGATGATGCAGGCGATCTGCGTCATATCGCTGCGTGGCGAGGCCGCCTCGGTGATGACCTCACGGACGATGCCTGAGAGCGTCTTGGCCTGAAGCGCGGTCTTGGCGCGGTGCTCGCACTGATCACGGGTCAGCAGTTGCGGGATCTGAACCTGGGCCGCGATCACCTGCGGCGATTCGGAGCGGCGGTGTTTCTCGCTTGCTCCGGCCGCGTCGGGGGGCGCGTGCCGTGGTGGCGCGGATGGCGCGGTCTTCGGCGGCTGCGTTGCGGCGTACGCGGCGGCGGCAAGCACCCGCAACGCCGCGGATGGCGCGGCGGCTGCGGACGATGGCGGCGGTGCGGCTG
The DNA here is from genome assembly GCA_026693085.1 of Planctomycetota bacterium. Taxonomy (GTDB): domain Bacteria; phylum Planctomycetota; class Phycisphaerae; order Tepidisphaerales; family Tepidisphaeraceae; genus JAPLNB01. The sequence goes on from JAPLNB010000316.1 coordinate 27,259, forward strand.
GCTTCTGGTCCGGCTCCGCTGCCTGCCCGACGTATTTCTCGACCCGCGCAAGCAGCTCTTTGAGCGAGAATCGCGACTTCAGGAGGTACCCTTGAACTCCGATTCTGACGGCCTCGGCCACGATGGCCTTGTCCGACACCGCCGATAGCAAGATGACGGGCAAGTCGCGCGTGCCGGGGTCTTGCCGGAGCTGCCGCAGGAAGCTCAGACCGTCCATTTGGGGCATGGCTATATCGAGCAGGATCAGGTCGGGACGCAGGGGCAGCTTCTCCATTGCCTCGATGCCGTTCCCGGCCGTAATCACCTCGTAACCGGCCAGTTGGAGACTCGCCGCGAGCGGTTCCCGGAAGATCGGCATGTCATCAACGACTAGGATTATCGACATCACACACCTCTGCTATTCCGACCATTTCATGGCTTGTGTCGAGTTTGGGAGCCGCCCCGTTGATGGGCGCTGCCAGGTCTGTTCGGAGGACGACTGAGACGACTGTGCCCTGCGCCTTTGCGGAATTGATGCTCATCCGGCCGCCGTGCGCTCCAACGATTCCCTTGCAGATCGCCAGGCCCAGCCCCGTTCCGCTGACGTGATCGGTCCCGACCGCCCCCGAGTTGAGCGCAAACGCCTCGCCGAGCTTGCTCATCACGGGCGGCCTAATCCCCTCGCCGGTGTCTTGCACCCGGATTTCAGCGTGGTCGTGCTGATCGAGCCGCTGAGCCCGGATCGTGACGCGGATCTCCCCGTGCGCTGTGTGCTTTCGCGAGTTGTCCAAGAGGTTCAGCACGAGCCGGCGGACGGCATTGGAATCTCCGAGCATCAGGATGCTGGCCGGATCGGCGTCGAATATGAGCGCCACCGCATCGTTGTGGATCAACGGCCGGATGCCGGCGATGGCCTCCTCGCAGACGGAGCGCAGATCGAACTGTGACCAGGTCCATTGCGCGCGTCCGCTGTTGAGTCGCGCCGCCTCCAGCAGGCAGTCAACCGTGTCGGTCATGCGAACGATCTCGGCGTTCATGTTCTCCAGGAATGTTTGACGCTGATCCGAGCCATGCGCGCCGTTTATCAGCAGGAATTCTGAAGTGACTCGCAGCCCCGCAAGCGGCGTGCGCAGCTCGTGTCCGACGACGCCCAGGACCCTTTCCATCGCGCGGACAGCCTCGTGGTGCGCCAGACGCTCCTGTTCTCGCCGGTAATCGCGGACTTGCTTCTGTTGGATCAGCCGCCACATGCCATCCATCAGCAACTGTAGTTGCCGCACATCCGAATCGTCGTATTCGGCGACTTTGTTGCCGACAGCGGCCACAGCCACAATCCGCCCCGCGTCAAGTACCGGGATACTCATGTACCGCTTGATCTGCAGGTGTCCTGAAGGGTACCCCCGCTTAGCCGCATTCGGCGACTCGTAGTCGTTGGTGATGATTGGACGGCGATGGCGAACGGCTTCCCCCAAGAGGCCGAGCTTCTCGATCGGAAAGACGATCGGCTTGTCGTCCATGACGCACTGTGCCATCACGGACTTGGACCAGGCGTTTATCGTCAGGACTCGTTCATCTTTGCTCATGAACCCCAGGTAGCCGATCGTGCTGCCTGTGAGCCGCACCGCTTCCTCGAGGGCATGGTCGATGATCTCATGGAGCGAAGCATCGGACTTCTCCGCCAGCTTGAGCAGGGCCTCCAGGCGGCTCTCACTCAGTCGCAAGGTTCGGTTGATGTTGTCGGACAAGGCTTTCTCGCGCTGCAAGGCCAGCGACCAGTGGCGGATTGCCGCTAGAAGCATGAGCCACACGACGATTGTGAAGGCAATGAGGGCCCCCGCAATCACGACGCCCAGATAGGCTTCATGCCGCTTCTTCACGAGGTTCGCTTCGACAGAACTCGCGAGGCCTTCGGCGAGCGCGGCCATTCCTTGCGCATAGACCCCTTTCTGGCCTTCGTATTCCGCGCCGAAAAGAACCTCCCTGGCTTGGTCTTTACGCCCCTGCCGCACCAGGTCGAAGGCCCTTTTTTCCATTGCCACCAGATTGGCGTTGGCCTGGTCAGTCACCAAGGCCGCTGCATCGCCGTTCCCTCGCGGAGCCAGTCTGGCGGCATCCTTGATCGCAGCGTCCAAGGCCGGTTCGAAACGCCGGTACCGATCTTCCCACATCCGATCGCCCGTGACAGCCGCCATGCAAGCCGACATCGTCAGCACCTCGTCCAGGTGAGCAATCGTGCTTTGCAGTTCGTGAGCTTTCAGGTTGACGCGCTCGCTTACCTCAGACTCCCGGTATACCCCGTATTGGTGCAGGCTGAACGCTATGACCGCCACTACATTCAAGGCCAACCCCACATTCAGCATGACCCTTGGCCAAAGCAGCTTCGGCGGTACCTCCGCAGCCTTGATCTTCTTCGCAAATAAGCGATGCAGCATCATAGGCTTCCTTATAGGCCCTGGCGGGGCGCCATCACCGTCAACAGTGCGATGGGCAGGTTGTGCGTATGGCCTCGCTCCCCAATCTGCGCAAAGCGAGATCGCTGGCCGAACTGCGAACGCGAGATCTCCCAGCCTATCACCGTCGCCAGCAGTCCCATCGGCCACGCCATGGAAGGAAATCGGCAGATGCCGGAAGGAACTTGATGCAAAATGGGGCAGCGTAACATTATACAGCGCATCTAAAGCTCAGACTTCGAGCGTCTGCGAGCTGATGAAACCTTTGGATAACCAGGAGGTCAAGGATGACACCCCAAGAGATCGCGGGTCTCGGGCCGCCCCTGACGCTGTTCCTGCGTCCGCTGGGCCGGCACCGCCCGCATTCCCGTGAACCTCGCGCTTGCCAAAAGACCTAACTTATTTTCAACATCTCCCCTCCTCGATTGTAGTACTGATATGATCGATCGCCTGGCCAACCCGGCAGGTGGCCGGCTCGTGATCAAGCTTCTCGCTGACTTCCTGCCCCGCATCGAGTTCCCGGTGGTCTATCTGGTATCCGTGCGCTTCTCGCCATATACATACTCCTGCCGCAGCAGCAACGCCTTCAGTCTTTCCTTGGTTGAGGGTATGGGTGCGTCAAAGGCCAGCCGGAAGCCAACATCGGCGAACTTCTGCGACAAGTCAACCGCCCCGAGCCGTTGGGGTTCCTCAGGTTGCCATCGGGGGATGGACAGTGCCGAGCCCCCGATCACGAACAGGTCTCGCACTTTAAGGCTTCCGTTGGCACTGCTCACAAAGCGGCTTCTTAAGAACGTGCATATTGAATCAGGTTTTTGAATGGACAGTTCACGCCAGACGAGTAGGTCGTTGCACACAAACTCGGAGACATTGCCAACCAGGTCGCAGAAACAGTCGCCATGCACTGCATCGGCAGGACGGAACCAGAGGATCCCGTCATCGTATTCGTCCTCCGGGCCGGTTGTCGTCCAAGGCCCCTTCATCAATTTGGACCAAGACGTCGGCGAGCTGCCTTCAGACAGTTTCATTGGCTGGAATATCCCCTCATGCGGCACAGCACGACCAATGCCCAACTGCATCAGATGCTCGTTCTGGATGCGCCAGGTCCGGTCCCTGAGGTTTGCTGGAGGAGGAGGATCCTGAGTCTTGTGCTTGTACGCCAGACACCACTCGTCTACCGTCGGCAGCCGACAATGCAGAAGGGAGGCCATATAGGCAGCCGCGGAGATGGAGACCTGCTGCATAGGATGCATGCGGCCAGGACGATCGACTCTGGTTTTGCTGGCCGCCGCGTAGTACTCGCCGCCGATATACCGCTCATCAATCCAGTTGTTGGCCGGGATCATCCCTTCCGGGCGTCCTCTCGGTGACCAATTCCAGCAATGCACGCCTCGCGATCGGTCGTCCTTCTGCAGTTCCCTGAGGGCAGCCCATTGGCCATACGCGCCGACCACATCGGCGAACAGCCCGAGCGGCACTTCCGTTGCACACAGATAGAATGGTTTGGCGCTGTCGCCCGGAGGATCGATCCTGATGAACTCAACCTCGTGCCGGCGATCGCCCCCGACCGGCCAGGTGAAGTGGATGTGGTTGCCGGAGGTGTCGGCCTTCCAGTCCGGTCGATTGGGGCCGGCGGTCGTCGGATCGGGCGTTTCGGATCCGCCGGCTTGCAGCTTTGCCAACTGCTGAAGCAACGGAGCGACGTCGCCCAGTTCTCGCGCATCCAATTTTCTCGCAGGGTCAAGAAACGCCGAGACGGCTTGACGAGCGGCAGTATCGTCCACGGACTCGGCGGCCAAGTGTCTTTTCAGAGTGTTCAGCAGGATGTTGAAGCGTAGAGAGACGCTGATTCGATCCGCCTGGTCGTTCAAAATCCTGTCTGAAGTGAGGCCAAACACGGGTAATCGTTCCAGGACGGCCTCCAAGCTCTCCTGGCTCTTGGCCGCTTTGTAGAAGCTGAGCCAGCGGTCGATCTTGTGAGCAGCCAATTCCTGCTCCAGCAAGGTTGTGCGATCCGCCTTGTCCAAACGACCGATGCGTTTCTCAAGTTTCCCGAGGATGGCAACCTCGTCATCCATCGCTTTGATGTCAAACGGCTCGATGGGAAGCTGCGCCTGCCGAATCGCCTCAACGGGTTGCCGCAGGGGCTTCATCGCGTCGGCCACCTTCGGATCGGCGAAAGGAGCAAGCTTCTGCGCGTCGTCCCACGCCGCAAGCAACTCCTTCTGCTCCAGCGGGAGCAGATAGCCTACATCCAGTCGTTCCGCGATGCGGGCGCAGGCCCGGACCAGTTCGCGTGCCTGGGCCATCCAACGACTACTTTCCGCCTCCAATTTTTCGATCTCCGGGGCCGACCTGAAGGCGGGCACGCCACTGGGCTCTGCGATCAGTTCCAGCGCTCTTGCCAAGGCGGACTGCCGTCGGGCGAGTGCCGCGGCTGCGATGGCATCCTCCCAGCTCTTGCCGCTGGATTTCGGCATCTCCAGCTTCGCATCCGTCGCCTGCAGTCGAGTCATCAGGGACTTGAGCGATTCCACCGCCTTCTGCCGGGCTGCCAGGTCCGGCACATCGTTCAACAGTCTGTCGCGCCTCGCGACCCATTGTTGGTTCAGAATGGGCAGGCCATCCAAGCGGAAGTCGCGAATCGCCAGGAGCCATTTCGCGTACTGTTCCCGTTCGGCGAGCTGGTTCGTGGCAAGCCGGATCGATCGGGCAAGGTCCTGGTCGAGTTCTTTCAGTGCATTCTCGATCGTAGCCTGCTGCTGTACGGTCCACGTGCCGGCCGCGACCTGAGCCATGCGATCCGGAAAGGTCGCCAGGGCTTTCTCCAATTCCGGGCCTGGCACCGCCGCGTGTTGGTCATTCAGCGTCTTGAGCAGGGCATTCAACTCGCCCAGTCTGGTTGGGCCTGTCCAGTTCAATCGCGGGTCCGGGGCGGATGGAGCAGGGACATTCTGGCTATTCTGGGGACCTGTGTTCTGATTCACCGGGACTGTTTTTGAACCACTCCCCTGGGGCCTCAGGAACGAATATGCCAGCACCATCGCCACAACGGTCAGCGCGGCAACACCAACCGCTGTCGCCAGCCACTTGGAACGTGCACGACGACCACCAGCGGATACGCGCGGCTGGAACGATGGCGGATGCTGCGGGGGAAAGCGAAAATCGGGGCCTGACGTGGGCCTGGTCACGGCTGGAGGTGGTCCGACCGCCGCGGGCCCTGGCACTGGCGCCAAAGCCTGGCATTCGGCAGTTGCCGCACTGCTGGAACTCGCTGGGCCATGCGCCGGCGTTTCCGCGAAGGTTCGTCCCGCCTCGGCAGGGGGCAAGGCTGTGGCGACCGGCTCCACCGTCTGCCCCTCCGACAATGACAGACCCCGCGGTTTCGCCTCGGCAATCGCCGATACGGGGACGAACCGGGGAACGGGATCCACGGCCGTAGGGGAAGTAGGCTCGGCCATCGGTTGCGGGATCGATGGCGCCGGCGGTTCCGGCTCGGGCCGGGAAGACGTCAATTGCACGGTCGCGGGCGAGGGCGTCGGACCCAGAGGAACTTCCGGGGCTACGAGGGCACTTGATGGGGCTGGGGCAGCAGGCTCCAGCTCGGGGATCGGCCGCTCGGGTGCCCCAGTCTCCTTCAGAACCGCAGGGGCGGGAATTGACGGGTCCCGGTCGGACAGGCGGACGGGCACGGACGCCGCCTGCTCTGGCGCGCGGGCTGCGGGGCGAAACTGCGGCAACGGCAGCGTAAGGGGCGGCAGCGGCACAGGCGCGGCGGATGCGGGGGACTCCTGAGGCGTGATCTCAGGCATGGGCACAGGTGGTCTTGACTTGTCTTCCGCAGCGGCAATTGTTGGAGCGGCCGCGGTTTTGAGTGGCATCGGACCCGTCGCGGTCCGCCCGCGGGCAATCAGTTCCTGGCAACTGGCGATGAAATCCAGTCCCAAGGTGTAGGGGATGCTCGTCGTGAGGGGGATACGGGCTGCGGATGTGCGGATGCAGAAGAAACTGGAGGGAGCCGGCTCACCGACGAGAAGGTCCACCCAGTCCTGGTCCAGGGGCAGGAGGGCCACGGCCGGGCTGGCTTGGCCCATCAGGCCGGCCAGGAACTCCAGCCAGGTCCGCAGCGAGTCCTCTGGCAGGTCGCCGACACGGGGAACGCGCACGTGCTCGGCGTCGGCCGGGGATGTCCTGGCAATTTGCGAGCTGCGGTGGCCGCTGATGACATCGTGCTTCCGGTCGATCTGGTAGAGGATGCGCAGCAGCCCCTGCGAATCGGGGCCGAGCGCGGGGTCATCGGCAAGCCGGGCAAGGGCTTTGTGGGACGGTTCGGGATCGGCCTTGGCCGCCTCCGGCGCCGCCGTCAGCCGACGCAGTTTCTTCTGGGCGGAGTCGATGATGCCCCGCACGGCATCAAGAGAGGGGGCGGCATCACAGCCCTGCTCGACAGCCTCCAGGCTAGGGAGAACGGTCCGCAGCACCCAGTCCAGCGGCAGGTTTCGGCATTCAGCGCAGACGATGAGCGGGAAGCCACGCCGGCCCCCGGCGTCGGCGGAAGGCCAGATCCGGCCTGCGAAAACGGCCTGGGCATTCCGCCATACGATGATGTGCTTGCATTCCGGCAGCCGCTCACTGGGAGCAAGTCGCTCCCATTTGGCAACCAGGGATTTCATCCCCTGGTCGTAGAGAAGGCTCCAAACAGCGGCGAGGCGAGGACTTTCGGCGGGATTATAGAGGAAGTGCTCGATGTAGGTCGGATGCTTGCCGAAGAGGCTCAGAGCCAGCCAAGGCTTAGGGTCCTTCTCATCCTGGACCAGCCTTCCAAGCAGTTTCTGGAATAAGGCGGCCATGGTTTCTCCTAGTGCGGCGGGCCCAATTACTGACCTGGGACTCTCTATTGCCGTTTCCAGTTCAAGACTTTCGCGTTTCGATCAATCAGCTCGCGCAGTTGGCAGTCGTACAAAGCCCATCGAACGGAACCTCTGCAGTACAGAAAGGCTGGATAGCCAGATCATCACCTGCGAAACTGTTCAACTCGAAACGGCGCTAGTTCCCGTCAGGGCCGGTCAGCCAATCAACGAGTGGCGTAATATTCGCATTCGCGTCAAAGGTGAAGATAAGCACCAGCGGTGCCTTACCCTCCTGGACGAGATACTCCAGGCACCATTCCTGGGGTTTCGGATTATCAACCTTCTTCGCGCGGCCGTCGGCCATCAGGTGCAGGAGTGACCAATCGTTGCTCATCCTGCCGTTCTTATTCGGATCAGGCAATGACGCATTCGGCTGTGTGTTCTTCCACTTCGGATTCTTTTCCCCCTTATCCGCTGGTTCCACAAAAAAGCCAAACTCGAAAATCAATGGCTTTCCGGGCAACTTGAACTTCATTAAGTCGCTGCCCTTGTCATTAAGAGCATGAAGGTTAAGGACGAGGGAAGCGTCGCCCTGTTCGATCTTGAGATGCTCTGCGACCGGAACTAACGCTGACGAATTGCGACATGAGATGGTGCAGGAAATGGATTTTTGGGGATCCGGAAGTGCATTTAGGAGCTTGCTCACGCGTTTCAGATATTCGTTCTGCTTGTCATTGAGGCCGGCCGTCCACCGAATATTCTCGATGGCAGAATTGATAAGGATGATATCGGCGTCTTTGCGGGGGTTTTCGAGCCCAATCTTGGCAAGCGAGTCCGCCTCATCGCTCTTCCCAGAGTCGCCTAGAATAATGAGTTGTTCCTTCGCTTTGCCGAGTTCATTGGTGGTCAGATCACGAACACCTGGGCGCCGGACCAACGGAAAGGCGTCCAGGCCCTCCATCGCCTTAACGGCGGCCTCGATCCTGTCCTTGCTATCCCGACCTATCAGTTCCAAGGCCTTGACACAAAGATTTCTGCAGTAGTTTTGCACGAAGCCATCGCTTGTCACGTAATACGTTCCCCGGAACTTACTGGACTTACTGGAGCGGAGATTCCTGCTCGCTTCGAGCGGATCCTTGTCCAACTTAGGCCACGCCTCTACCATGACCCCGAACTGCTTCATCCAGGCCTCGTCCTCCAAGGACGCCTGACCGGCCACGTCGACCGCATCGAGTTTCCGATCGATGACTTTGAGCGCTTCGTTCACACTCACGAACAGTTTAGTCAGCCCCTTGGAGGCAAGCGTCATGTTCGATTGCAGTTCGATGAGGTCGCCACGCAGCCCTGGCCAATCTTTGGCGGTGACGTTCGTCCCCTCCTTAAGCTGCCCGCGCCAGTAGTTTGTGTAAGCATTCTTGTAGGATTTCTCAAAGTCATCTTTGGACTGTGTCAGTTTCTCCGAGAGTGAGTCACGCTCGATAACCGGGGGTTTGGCGGATAGGTGTGTGTCTAGCAGCGGCCAAGCCGCCTGGATGGTTTTTACCGAGTTGGGGTCAAACTTGGCGTCGAACCTATCGTCAGCATTCCAGGCAATGAGCGGAATCTTCGTTCGTGCGGCTCCCTGGCCCCCCGCCAGTGTAGATACAAGAGCCTGCCACGGCTTAGCGTCTTTCGCCGGGGGCAGGTTGTCCAAAACTGTACTGATGAACCTGTACTTTTCGATTGGCCGGGCAAGCGTGGCAATTGCGAAGACAAACGCAGCCTTGGCCTCCGTGGCAGGGGGGTCCTCCGTAGAAGGGAACGCTTTGACCACCGCGTTTCGCTCGGCGGGCAGCCTCTCAAGTTGTGATTCCAACTTCGTGATGTCGCCCTCTGCATTCAAGGCCGCGGAGAGGCGGTTGTTGGCCCGGACAAGCAACTGCCAGTAAAGATGGTACCGGGCGGGTTTGGTCTTCGGCTGGGTGGTGGGCTGTTCGGCCTGCTTGACGAACTCAGCCAATATCATGTCGAACTTCGTGACCTCGTCGCTGGGCGGTGGTTCAAGGCAGGCTTGCAGCTTGGCCAAGCCGTTGTCATCGGCCGCATCGTCCACACGCCACTTCGTCGCCGTCTCGATTAGCTTTTCCGCTGTTGATTTTGCCGTCTCGAGGTGCTTTCGCTTGGAAATAAGCCATGCGGGGGTCTTAGCCTCATCAGGAATCAGTGCCAGGATGTCACCCAAGTTCTTGACTCGTTCTTGGCAAGCTTCTACGCGGCGGGCATACGTGTCAGCCGGGCGCGTGGTGCTGGTCTGCTCTCGCCAGTGCTTCAATGGCTCTTCGTCCCAGGCAACTCGCGCGTTATCAATCGCCGTCACCTTTTCTCCCAGCTCACCGATCTTGGTGCTCCACTCGCCAGCGGCCGTCTCATGATCCTTCCATGTGGTGAGCGTCTGCCCGGCGACCGGGGTGAGCGACTTTAACGCAGTGTGATAGTCGGCAAGTGCGGTTTTCAGGTTGGAGGCGCATGTGTACGCCTTGTCGAGCTTCTGGCCGGAACTCTCCAGATACGCGATGTAGGCGTCTATCCCTTTCACTACTGCGTTTTGAGCCGTCGTGCCGCCGCGGATTTGAAGGCCAGGAGGCTTCAGGAGCGGGGCGAAGTCGGACGCCTGGGTCCAAGCCCCCTGCAATGCGAGTGCGTCCTTCAGGGCCGCTTCTTTGTCCGCGCGCGGACCGGATAGGAAGAGGTATTTCATCATCGGACCCAGGTCCGGGCTGGGAGGGGCCTCAGATGCCGACATCTCAAGCTTGATAAGCGACTGCAGAGACGTGGTTGCTTCATCGGACCATGTGGCCCCGGGTTCCTTCTGCATTTTGGAGCGGACTTCACCGAGGATCGGGTGCATTACGGTCGCACCGACGAACAGGGCATGGGCCTGCTTGCAGCGATCCTCCAATTCATTCGGTTTGCGGAGAGCCAGATAGCGAAAGACCGGAGAGATATAAATAGGCTTCTTGGCAAGTGTCTCGCTCCGCTGGATGACACCCAGCAACGTTGGCTGCTCCATGCCGGTTATCTGAGCGTTGGCGTATTTAGGGCCGGGTTCAACGATGGCTGGACGTGACGCTGGGGTCAGAGCCGGTTTCAATTTATCGGCGTAGAATCCGCTATGCTCGCCTATACCCGAACGGAGTGTATAAGCAGAGAATCCAATCAGGGCAGAAAGAAGAAGGATCGCGGCAAACCCGCCTCCCAGGGCGGCGGTTTTCTTTCGCCGCCGGTAGGAATCCACGTTGCCGACGCGGGTGACCAGGCCTTTCTCCGGGAAGACCTTCTCGATGAACAGGTCGCGGAGGAAGTAGGAGCGGACACGATCCCAACTGCGGCCCTTGGGCAAGTCGTTGACGGAAATGCCCAGGGCGGTGGCTAGTTCCGGGTCGTAGGGCGATCCCTTCTGGATGGACGAGGTGAAGTAGATGCCGCGGAGGAACAGGGGCTTCTGCGACCACGCACCAGCAACGAAGACGGTTTCCAGGTATTGCCGCAGCCGCGGGGCGATGCGGACCAGGTTATCTGGCAGGCCGTACAGGTTGTCCACCTGGTCGAGACGGCGGGGGGATCCATCGTCGGCCTTCATCGGTTCCAGCAGCAGCCGGAGCCGGCGCCGCAGGAGGCGCTGGCGGACGATCTCGAGGTGCTGATCGACCAGCTTGGGATCGAACTCCACGTCGAGCTTGGCGGGGTTGGACCACCCCAGCATCTGGTTTTGCCGCTGGGGATCGTCGATGCTATCGAAGAATTCGTTGAACCCGCCGATCAGGTCGCACTTGGTGATGACGACGAAGACGGGAAAGCGGATTCCCAGCGTGATCTGGACATGCTCGAACTGGGCGGCGATACGGCCGGCCTTGCGGCTGATCTCCTCCGAGGTGTCGGTGAGGAGCTTGTCGGCGGGAATCATCAGGAGCAGGCCATTGATGGGGCAGTGCGGGCGGCAGTGCTTGAGCAAGCCAAGGAACTCTTCCCACTCGCTGCCGGTGCCGGCGGGGATATCCTCGAACATCAGCCGCCCGGCGGTATCGAGAAGGACGGCATCGTGGCTGAACCACCAGTTCATGTTGACGGTGCCGCCGGAGCCCTGGAAGGGATCCTGGAGGCCGGGAATAAACCGGATCTGGGACCGGCGGATGGCCTCGCTCTTGCCGCCGGCGGGTTCTCCCACGAGCAGGAACCAGGGGGTGCTGTCGAGGCTACGCCCCGCCTCGCGGAACTTGCGGACGGCCCCATCGAACTCCTTGCGCAGGGCGTCAAGCAGGGCAATCTGATCGACCTTGGAGATGGAGCCGGGGGTGCCTTGGGCGACTCGCTCGCCCAGGGCAGCGCCGAGTGCAGCGCCCCGCCGCCGTCGAAGCGAGTACAACCCCACCACCAGCATCGCTACGAAGACGAGGCCAGCCACCACGATGGCCACGAGCCGCCAGTCCCGGAATATGAGGTAGGCAAGCCCGATCGAGCCACAGGCGGCGGTGCCCATCCCACCCACCTTGGCCGGAACAGGGAGGTCATTTAGGGTCGAGGATCTCATTTTGCCACCTTATCATTATCGATGATCTTCTGGCTCCAATCGGAAACGCCTTGAACCGCATCCGTAAGCGATTTAGACATTTCCCTGTACAGATAGGCGTTGACGATGAACAGAAGGAGGATCAGCCCGAGGAGCGCTACGCCGATGGGTGTCAGCGATCGAAGCGGCGGCGCCGTAAGGTTGTCCGCGATGAGCGATTCATACGCCTCCGGGCAGATGCGGGGCACGCCCTCGGGGTCCATCATACCCCTGATGCGCGCGGCGATTGCCTCTTTATGTTCGTGAACGACCTCGGGCTCATCCTCGTGCTGGCCGAGGAAGCCCAGGCCCATGCAGGTGTAGAAGACAGCCAGGCGCTCATTGACGGCGGCGACCTGTTCTCCCCTCGCCGGCTCCCCCATGGTCTTCTCCAACTCAAGAAAGAAACTCTGCTCCCCGGTGTAAATGGGCGGCGTCTCCTCCACAGCCAGTGGTTGCCACTGGCTGGCAAAAGGAAGAGGCCCGGTGCGGATGAAGTAGTCCACGGCGAACACCAGGGGAAGCCGGATCTTCTGGTACTGATCGGGCAGTCCCGGCGTGGAAAGGGAATTGACCCTGATGGATTCGAACAGGCCGCGGAGTTCGTGGCGGACCTGTTCCGCCTGCCCATGGGGACCGCTTGTGCGTGCCGAGCGGTTCAGGCGGCAGATGTATTGAAACAGCGGCTCGCACAGCTCGATCAGGGTCATGGCATTACCTCGCCTGGGGGATGGTCATATACAGGGTGAACACGGCATCCGGAAACTTATCGGCGGGCCTAACGATGGCCACAGCGCGGTTGGGGTCATTGACGATGGCGTTCCAACGCTGCTCGCTATCGCCGGTGCGGTCCAGGCGGTAGTAGATCACCCCACCCTGGCGGAGCAGGCCGGGTGGCAGGTTGCGTTCCTCGATAAGGCGGACGCCGCGCACGAGGCGATTCTTCCACGCGTGAGCGATCAGCTTGAAGTTGTCCTGGTGCTGCACCAGTTCCGACAAGGCAGCGGGATCGCCCTGCGCGACGACGCCCAGATAGTAGGCATTGGGCTCCTTGAGCTGTTGCTCAGTGAGCCGGGCGACCAGCAGGCCCTCCTCCTCGGCGAATCGGGCCGCCCAGATGGGCTCGGGCACGGTATCCGCGATGATCGGGTCAATGCGGCGTTCGAGATCGAGGAAGACGGGTGCGGGATCGTCGTGGCGATACTGGGGGACATCAAACAGGCTGTCGGACTCCGGGTGAAGGGCAAGCAGCTCCGCCAGCAGGTCGCGCAGCTCGAGGTAGAAGAGGAACGGCGGAATTCCGGCCGTGGCGACCAGGGCAGGCAGGCGCGCGGCAAAGCGGTTCAGAACCCGCAGTCGGAGGAGCAGACCGAGCTGGGCCGGCTGAACCAACTTGAGGTTGAAGCCGGCTGCGCGAAGTTGGGGAACGAGCTCGTCGCGGCTGGCGACGATCTTGTCCGCGATGGCCTTGACGATCCGGCGCAAGTCCCGAGAGCCGTCCAGCACCAGGCAAGGGGGAATGAAGTTTTCGTCGGGTATAGGGCGGCCCACGGCGGCGCCGGCCGCCCGCTTGACTCGCAGGAGCGGCATTGTCTCAAACTCCCCCTCGAGTTCGCCGGCCACCAGGCGCGCGTTGATGCGGCGGATGGAAACCGGGCGGGGGTTGGCGCCCGTGTTCTCGTCGTGCATCTCGGCATCCAGCGGCTGATAGAGCGCATCGGGCCGCCGTGGTTGCCCGTCGTTCTCGCAGGAGTTGGGGCGTCGTTCCTGCCAGACGGGAACGGCAAGGCTGATCAGAAGCGATCCGTCGGCCGCATCGAGTGCGGCCTTGATATCCAGCGGTTGCAGGTCGGCATTACCCGGAACCCTCACCTCGCGACCGCTACGGAGGATCACCCTCAGCCGGGCAAATTCCACGCGCCCGGTAGCCAGCGCCTCGTAGGACAGATCGGCCTCGATCACCCCATAGGGAAACGACCAGGCCAGCATGCGATCGCTGTCCATCCGGTCCAGCAGACGCCTCTGCATTACCTGGAGATGATGGGCCTCAAGGTACATCCCTTCACACCAATGGACCAGCTCGAAAGAAGCCATGGATCAGTCTCCACGCTAATGCCCCGACCCCTCGCTCTTCCGTTCTTCTATACACGCATCGATAGCCTGGCGGATGGCCCGTTGCATCGGCGCCTCCTCCAGTTGAGGGGCCAGACGCTGGCTGTACACCTCCCAGCACCTGGCTTTGGCGTTCTTGAAAAACCCGCCCGCCTCCGCCTCCACCGCGGTTTCGATATTTTCCGGACGGAGCTTCATCAGGTGCTGCTCGCAAAGCTTGGATGCCACACCGGGCAGCGCGCTGGTTACCGCCATCGCCTTCTCGATTCTGTTCCGGAACTCGGCCAAGTTGGTCGTCAGAGATGAATCGCGTTCGTCTTTGAGGGACTGATCGACCAGTCGTTTCCACCCATCTCGCTGGCTGCTGGAGTCCACGGCCTGCACAAATTCGACGAACCTCTGCAGTGCCACCGCCACGCGGGGCAACTCAACCGGAGCAGGCAGGGGCTTGGCAGGTGGCGGCATTGGCGCGGGGCTACCGACGCGCCATGCCTCTCGCAATCGCTTCATGATCTCCTCCCGCTGGTTCGACGACAGCTTGGCCCCCTGCTCAATCACCCGCTGCAGCATGGAATCCAGATCCAATTCATCCGGTTTAACGGGCGCGCTGCCACCAGCCGCGTCACCCCAGGCAGGGAAATGGCCGGACAGCTCGGCCAAGAACGCGCGACACTCCGAATTGGGAACGTCTTTCAAGGCGGCCATCAGCTCCCGATACAGGAACTCCTCGCGAGCTGCGCCATCCTCTTCGCTGCAATTGATCTGCACGAGGCGCAGCGCATTGGCGGTCGCGTTCACTCTCCGCAGTAGATCGTTCGACAAGGTGCCCAAAGCTGATTCTCCAGCCAAATAGTCGAGCCCACAATTGGCCTAAAGGGCACAAGCATATATAGTCCCCTGAATCACCAATTGCAAGGTAGTGCGTTCGTGTTGCCGTACAGGGTGCTGCATGATATCGGACGCCCCTTGCCGTGGCCTTGCCCGCATCCCGGCGTTCAGAGGTCCGATTACGCATAGCCCTTCCATATCCCGACCCGTGAGCGGAGAATGACCGGCAACCCAGGAATGGGCGTATCTCAAGTCATACCGATGAAAAGCCGATGCACGTCACGTATGGTGGCGGACAGCCGCCATTCAGTTGTCCTTAACTGGACAGAAGGATATAGCCATGACGCGACGTTGGATCATCCTGACACTGGCGGCCGGTTCGGCGATTGTCCTGTGCAACGGGTGCGGCTCCAGCAGCCAGGCCCCCGCGGTCGGCGCCACCGGGTACAACTTCTCCCCCGGTCAACCTGTCGTGCTCAGTTCGGGCGACGCTATCGGCCGCCGCATGCACGCCACTCAACGTTCCGGCCTGGCCGACAACGGCAGCGAGGCAACCGTCTCCATCAGGCCTTGAACAAGCGAGTTTCTCTCGCATCGTTGCTATGGCGGCGTAGTGTCTGTGGCGCGCAGACCACAACGGCCGCGCCGATTTTCGCTTCGGCACGTCCGTCCGGTTCTCGTCTTGTGGTTGGCTTAGGGCGGAAGACGGATCGCCCCGAGGGTATCACCGAACCGCTCCGGTGTTGCCGTTACTCACGGTTGCGCGGGGGGTTATTTGGCTAAGACGTAGTTCGCCTTGGCAATGAATGTGCGGAGGGGGGATGTGGCGGGGGCGGCGCTGGCGCTAAAGGCGAGGCGGAAGCCGACGTCGGAGAATGCCTCAGGCCGGATCGCCCATGGGTTTCCGTTGATCCTTTCAACACCTGAGGTGAGGTCTTTGGGGTCGGGCGCGGAAAGGGCGGACGCACCGATGATCAACAGTCTCACCTCTTTATTCTGAGGCTTCCCGTCCTCCCCGAGTGCCAACGGTTCATTCGTCACGAACTCGGCAACGTTCCCGATCAGATGATAGAAGTCGGTGGCCTTCCCAGGGTCTGGACAGACCTTGTCGAACCAGAGGGAACCATCCACGTAAGGCAGGCCCGGCCCTCCAGTTACGAATTTGCCGTTCAGGTTCTGGTCCCATATGTCGCCGGCAGCTTGGGGGTTGGACGAGTACGAGCCTGAGCTTGGGTCGGGCGCGTTCAGCCAAGGGGGCTCAGCCTGCAGCAACTTTGGAACGTACTCGTGCTGTATCTGCCACACCGAGTCGCGCAGGTTCGGCTTTGCGCCGGGCGGCATCTTCTTTTCCGCCGCCTGCCATTCTTTTTCGGTCGGCAGGCGGCAGCCCAAGAGATCCGCAAGACGCACTGCTGCCTTAGAAGTAAGATACTGGATCGGGTGCTCACGTTCGGGGGGACCGCCAGGGGGCAACAGACCGTTGGCATCGCGCAAGTTCGGGGCATAGTAGTCGTTCTTCTCGCGATCCTGTCTGGGCATCCAGCCCTCTTTCTTCAATGGCTCCCTGATGGTTTGCTTGTCGAGAGACCAAGTGAGCACACTACTGCCGTCGCTCCACACACGTTGAATTTCATCCTTCTCGACTTGAGGCCACAACGCACGCGACGCCGTGTAGATATCCGCGAACAACCCCACGGACATTTCTGTGGTGCAGAGGTAGGCGCCCGGACCATGACCATCGGCCGTCTTGACGTGGCGGAAGAATAGTGTGTGTTTCTTGTTCTGGGGCGAAGACCAGGTGAACTCCAAGACCCCGTCTTGCTCGTTCTTCTGAAGGGTCCACTTGACTTTGGCTTTTTCCGAAGCGGGGCCGGCGTCGGTCGGTTGACTGGACGGCGCAGTAGCGGGTCGCGTAGCCGGACCGTCGTTATTGAGGGCGGTCTTCAGTTCGCCCTTCAGCTTGCTGAGTGCCGAATCGTCCGGGGGCTCGTTCCCGTTCTCGATTAACTTCTTCATTAAATCCCCGACGACCTGCTTCAGTTTCTCGTCCGAGGCCTGTTTCAGGTTCTCGTCCGAGACCTGTTTCAGCAGCAGATCATGCCTAAGGTCGGCGGAAACATCCTTATCCTTCAGGGGCCATGGATCGTCATCAAGAAGAAAGCTCTTCTTGCTGGCAATCGCCGACTCCAAGTCCTTTAACGTATGAATGTTCGGCGCGCGCTTCGTCCAGAATCCCTTCACTTCCCTAAGGACATCCTCCTTTGCCTTGCCAACTAGCTCTTTGAGAAGCTGGCCTGCCAGGTCGAACTCCTCGCTGTTCTGGAAGCTGTCCTCAGACAATGCGTCAAGTCGGCGGAGCACAGCCAGCTTCACAGCCAGCTTCGCAGCGGGCTGCCGGTAGATTTCCGAGAGCGTCTTGCGATCAGTTTTGTCCGCGACCGTCTGCAGCAAAAGCTCGACTTGCGGCCAAATGGGGTTGCCGCTCAGTCCAAGCTTCACTTCATCGTCCTTGGCGATATTCTGGGCCATGTCAGTAACTTTTTTCTGTTCATCGGCAGGGAGGTACTGACCCGACAACCTCTGACAAATCAAGCTCCAGCCATCGCTTAGCGGTGTCAGCTTCTTATGCCACTCCTTGTATGCCGATTTCGCGGAAACGAACTTTTGCTCGAACCGGTTCGTCCAGTCCGCCAGCTTAGTCCA
Organism: Planctomycetota bacterium; assembly: GCA_026693085.1. Lineage (GTDB taxonomy): Bacteria > Planctomycetota > Phycisphaerae > Tepidisphaerales > Tepidisphaeraceae > JAPLNB01. The sequence goes on from JAPLNB010000316.1 coordinate 44,766, forward strand.
ATCCGCGGGGGCGGGGACAAGTGATTTGGCCGCCTCGCTTCGCGCTGTATTCGCGAGGGTCTGGAACTCCTTCGGCCAGCCGTTCGTCGCAGCATCCTCAGAAGCCCAGGTTTCTAAATCCGTCAGGTTTTTGCCAGCCTCCTCCGCGGTCTTGATACTAGCCTCGTCTTGCGAGGACAGCCGCTTGACGTACGGTTCCCACTCTGGTTTTATCTTCAGCGCCTTGAACTCTATTTTGTCCAGAATTGCGATTCGTGCCGCAACGGTCCCACCAGCGATAGCCACATTAATCGAATCGGCCAGTTGCTTTATATTCGCATCGAGCGTCTTCAGCTCGCCTGGCCTTTCTCTAAGAGCTAGTTGACACGGCGATTTCCCTTTGATCTGGTTAAATGATAGACGGAGATTGGTATTCCGTTTCGCCAATTCGTCAATCTTCTCAGCCGCAACCTTACTCGTCTTAGCATTCTCAATCGATGCGTCGACTTGGGAAAACCGATTGCCAGGCCAGCCGGCGAGCATGTTGTCAAACCTCGTCTTCTCGTCGGGCTTCAATTTGCGGCATTCGTCAGCTAATGTCGTCCAACGCTGATACCGATCGCTCGGGCTCGTGGCAGGTTGTGTCGTCGCCAACTTGCGTTCAGCAAACACCACCCAATCGACCTCAAGCTTGCGATCTCCAACAACGTACGAGTGAATGTCACCAATCGCCGTCCCGACTGTGCTCAGCTTTTTCTCAAGACTCCCAAGGTCATTTGCCCCGAGCAGTTCGTCTGCCATGAAGCCGGATAGTCCAGCAAGATCCGAATCTCCTGGCCTGGCAAGAAGAACTTTCGCGATTTGGTCATTGATCTCCGTGCGCTTCTTACTCGACGTCGCAAGGCGATCGCGAAGACCCTGGACTGCGGCGGCGAGTTCGCTCGGTTTCATGTCGGACTTGAGCTTGCCATCGGGATCAATTCCCGGCCTTTCTGGAATGATGGTGCCCGCTCGGACCGAGTTGAATGCCTTCTGGGCAGCCTCCATCGACTCGGTGGCTTTGCTTAATTCATCAGCGAGCGCTCTGCATGCCTCCCCAAAGCCCTCCGCTGGCTGCGTGGCGGGAGCAGGTACAGTCACGGTGATGCCGAGGGACTTGGCAGCGTTCTCAAAGGCCATTCGCTTCTCGTTGATGCCCTTCCGCCACTTGACCATATCGTTACAGACGTCGGTGAGATTCTTGACGAGGGTTGCGGAAGCGATCAGACGATCAGCCGGGTGTTTGCTCTTGATGATGGCCGTCACGATTCCAGAGTCGCCGGGGACGGTCTCCGGGATGCTTGTCCGAGCATTCGACAGGTTGTTGCGAAAGGTATTTTCGTCGTCGCCGAAATCCACGCGATCCTTCAGCGTTCTCAGTTCCCCGACCAGCGCGGTGTCAAAGCTCTTCAATTCCTGCTCGAGATCCGGGATCTTGCTCTTGAGGTCAAGAACCGTGGTGATCTGAGCCGGCTGAACGATGCCATCCGGCGTTGGTTTGATGGTCGCTGCGACGAGCCTGCTGAGGCGCGGGTCTGACGACGTGACCGGCGTCCACGTCTTCGGGCTCAGGTCGCTTTTGGCCTTTGTCAGAGCTTCCCGCGCCATGTTGACTTCGCGCCGGATGCTGTGTCCTTTCCACTTGCCCGACCAGGAAAGTGAGATGGACTCAAACCAGGGCCCGGTCTGCTTCTTGCCGCCTTCTTTGTCAGACTCCCAGGGGGGCCGTTTAGCGCCACCCGACAACAGGCCAACATCTTCGCATTTGCCGATGATCAATTTGAGAGTGGGGTCACGTTCCCAGTTTTGGCGCGTACCCTCTTGAGCGACCAGTCGTGCGAATTCCCCGAACCAGGGATCATTTTTCAGGGAGGCCAGCGCGCTCCTGTCACGCCACCCGACCAGCGCCTGGCCGATGAAATACCCGGCCAGCCCCATCACAAGGGCGATGATGAGCCAGCGAGGAGGGCGCGGCAGGCGGGGTTTCATCTCCTCCAGCGCCGCGACCAGGTCGGACAGCTTCGTCAGCCGCTGGGAGGCGTCGGGGTCCAGCAGGCGGCCGCAGAGGGAGCACCATGCGTCGACGTGTCGCCGCAGGCCGGTGAATAGCTTCGGGTCGATCGGATAGTTGAAGATCTTGTCAAACTGTTTATGCGTAACCAGGCGGAAGATCAGCAGGCCCAGCGCATACAGGTCGTCGGCTTCCGATGCCGGCGCTATACCCGGCGGGTCGGCCAAAGCAACCCCTGCACGCGACAGCCGCCGCGGCCCGGAGATTAGGATGGTCGCTGGACTCAGATTGCCGTGGGCTCGCCCGCGAGTCCTGATGAGCTGGTCCAACCCCGCCGCCCCGCCGCTGATCAGGTTGTGCAAGGCGGCGTGTTTCAGCTCAACGCCGTACTCGAGCAGCCACTCGGCGGACTTTTCGTAGCCTTGGATGGAGCGGGAACTGGCCATGAGTATCCAGCCTCGTCACTGCGGAGTCGCGGCCTGCGCAGTCAATCCTTCGCGGGATTGGGAGTTGGCACGATATGCATCGGCACGCCGACGGGCGAGATTGTGATGCTGATGGTGATCGGGTCGCTCCACCGCTTCTTATCCAGTGGCAGGATGCAGATCCGCGTGTCTTTCATGTCTTTCTCGTCCTTCGATGCTGGCAGGTTGGCCAGGACCACCAGCCACTTTGCCCCATACTTCTCCCAGTTCGCCCAGATGGGGTTGTCCGCGGCAAGGACCATGGCCGGCTGCTTGTCTTTGTCCAATATCATCTCCTTCACGACGTTGTTCCGCTCTTTCGCCGCCCTCAGCAGATTGCCCGCTTTGAACCAATCGTCAACCAGCCCCAGCCCCTTCGTATTGAACCTTTCGAGATCATCGCCATCCGTGACACCAACCAAGTGGACGCGAACCGAGGGCTGGCTGATCTCGCGATCCAGGGCCACACTGATATCCGACGGCGGCCGAGTGGGGCCGTTGCACGCGGCAGACATCATCGTAAGGGCCAGGACCACGAATCTCACGGGAATTTTTGTCGCAGTCATACGCACACTCCGGGAGTAAGATTAACTCGCCCTGTGCCCGCGCCCGGCGGGCGCGGGAAGGAGCACCGGGCTGGAAATGGCGACTCAGACATCCACCGTGGCCGGTTCAGTTCCGGTCCGGCGGCGCGGCGGGCGAATCGCCGAGTTCCGCCGCGCATCTGGCAATGACGCGCTGCACCTCGCGGTTCACGCGCCAGTCCACGACAATCAGGCTTCGAACGCGTCGCAACTGCTGCTGCAGCTCAGCAATCGAGGGCTCGAACACTTTGTGGATGGTCCCGACCGGCGCTGCGCCGTAGCTGCGGCAGGCACTGTCCGGACCCATCGCCGGGATCATCCGCACGATGGCCGCCAGCACCTCGAACCACACCGCGGACGGGACCAGAATGAACGCCTCGTCCGGCGAGGTCGGTTCGCGGGTGAGCTGCTGCGGCCCGAGGTGTTCTACCCAGCGGGGGTCGGTACGGAACAGATCGGCAATGCGATCGGCCAGCGGGCGTGATTCATCGGGCATGATCGCCAGTTGCCTGGCCAGGCTCAGAATCTTGTCCATGGCGACGGCATGCGTGACGCCGGGTCCCACCAGGAGGAGGCGGACCGCCAGCACGGCCAGGGCGTAGAGGTCGCAGGGCGAGCTAAGCACAGGGAGGAGCTCGAACACCACGCCGCGGATCTCGGCCCCCTCGGCGGCGCGCAGCTTCACCATGATGCCCGGTTCGAACTGCTGAGGCACGGTTCGCAGCCGCCACTCGCCATGCGCCATGGCAGCCTCATCGCACACCTTGGCATAGAGGGCGATGCGGGCATCGGCCAGGCTCAGTTGCAGGCGTAGGAAATCGCTGGGTGTCGGGTCGATGGCAGCCCGGGTCGTGAAGGTCACATCGATCACGATGCCGCCTCCGGGATCGGATTGGATGCGCGGTATCCTTGCTGAGCCTGTGCCCAGCGTGTAGGCATTCACGGGCGGCCGGTAGATCGGGGGAATGTATCGTTGGGACGGCAGGAAGTACTCGGACTGGCTGCCGGGCAAGACCACCGGAATAGCGTCGCTCGGATTGTTCAGGATAGCCTTGGCGGTCCAGAAGAAGGGGAGCGCCGCGGCCGGCTCATCGAAGCGGACACTGAAACTGTCGGCGGTGAGGCCGAGGAACGGCCTCTGGAGGCGCCGCACCGTCGCATAGGCTGCTTCAACGGCGTCGTGGAGCAGGCGAAGCTTGATGAACAGAACCTCCAGGAGCCTCCCTCGCCGTCCTTCGTGGGCCGCCAGGAATCCCTCGGCGCCGGCGGTGCCGACTCCGCCGGCCTTCAGCCGCGCCGCCAGCCCGCCGGGATCGATCTCGCCTCTCCCGTGCGACATCCCGTCCCAGGAAGCCCCAGTCAGCACATCCATGAACACATCCATGCGCATGGGGCTGAAGGCGCGGACAAGCATCAGTCCGCCACCCGGATTGAAGGGGACCAAGCCGTGCTTGCCATCCGTCAGTTCGGACGACGGCCGGGTGTCGGCGTTGACTGGTGCGTTCTCGGTGAGGGGGATGAACGGCGAGGCTGCCCCCGCCGCCTTCAGGCACAGGTAGCGGTGCAGCGAAGAGGAGTATGGGGGAAGGCCCTTGGCCGCCAACAGCGCATCGTCCTGGCACAGGGCCCACAGCTCGCCCGAGCCCGCGTCCCGGGGCACCAGGGGCTCGCGGGCCTGCAGGTCCAGAAGGACAGGGGCCGGGTGCGACGATTCCCACCCCACGCGAACGACCCCGTGGGGGTCCAACTGCTCCAGGGCCATGGCCTGTTCCACCCAGCGAGCATCCAGGACGGCATTGGAGAGGGATTCGCGGTAGGTCAGCAGGGACCCGGCCAGCCCGCCAACATCCTGCACCCAGATTTCGACCCACTGGCGTACCCAGCACGCCGCATCGACGATGCAGCCGAGGAACGCTCGCCCGTCGGTCATCTCCCGGAGGACGACCAGGTGTCCGGCCACGGGATCGGCCACTTCCTTGACCAGCGCGCATAGCCGCAGGGAGGCCGCCTGCTGATCGGGGCAGACTACAATCGCGACATACCCCGCGGGAAGATCGGTTGGTAGTTGCTTGATGGCCGTTTCACCCATGACTTTCCTGACACTCAAGGGCACCTGTCGAAACACCGGCCCGTCGAGACGGCCGCGAAGCCAGATCTGATTCTTGCAGGCCAATCCGAATTCTACGGGTAAGTTGAGCCCTGTCAAAGAGCCCGACGCGAAACTGGCGCCGTAGCCAAGGGCGGCGGGGTTGGGCTGGGGGGATGTTATGGAATTTGCAGCATCAGCCCCCGATGATGACCGTAAGGCAGCCGAGGACGATCACGCCGCCGTGGGCGGTATTATCTCCCATGCGGGCAGCGGGTTTACCGCCGATCAGGACGGTTGCAGAGCCTTTGGCGATGACGTCAGGGGGGCCAACGCAGACGCACATGTCGCCGATGGCGGTGGCGGGCATGCCGCCGATGAGGACGGTGGGCATGCCGGGGCCGGTGATGGGCCCGCCGACATGGGGCACAATGCCCGTGACCATCGGGCAGACGTGCATATCCGTCAGACGTGCAGCGGGTTGACCCATTGTCTCTCCTTTACATCAACGAGCGGGATAGCTCTTTAATGCATAAATCGGATCTTCCGGCTTGGCCGGTTTGAACCGCTCGCTCTCCAGGAGCTGCGGCGCCCGGCCCCAGATCGGCTTGGCACGGGCGCTTTTCTCTGCGCCATTGACCACCTGCACTGGCTGGGAGAAGTCGATGCCGGCCAAGATCTGATCGACCTGCTCGGGCGTCTTGTCGGGCAGGTGGATCTCAATGAACTGCCTGGCGACGCGCTGGCGGGCGGCAAGGTGCTCGGGGGCCTTGCCGGAGGCGGCGGCGAGTTCCGCATCGCTCATCATCCGTTCGGCGCTCTGCCGGGCCAGCTTCGATACCGGAGATTGTGATTCTGCCTCCGTCATAGTTAGTTCTGGGCCGCGCTCCGCCCGTTCAAGGGGCATAGATATTCGCAGCCGTGCCGGTGAAGTCATAAGCCCGCTGGGATTCATCCAGCGTGATGTCCTGGGTCACCTGGCGGTGGATGATCATGGAGCCCATGTTGTTGCCGTATCCGACATCGGTCCGCCAGGCGTTGTTGGAGCCGCTCAGCGTGGTATAGGGATACATGAGCCGCCGCCGCGTGATGATGTCGTCGCGCGAGGAAGTGCCGTGGGTATTGCCGCCGGCGCCGGCCTGGTCGCCGGGGGTGTGCCACTGGAGGACCGCACCGACATTCGCGCCGACCGTGATGATCCTGGACAGGGAGAAGACGTGGGCGAACTCGTGGGCCAGGATGGGGCCGGTGAAGGGGGCGGCTGAGGTATCGACGATGATGCCGTTGCCGACGTTTCCGCCCGGGGCATTGGGCCAGCGAGCGCCGATGGCGATGGCCCAGGCAATGGGCGGTCCCAGCGCGACAAAACCCAGGGCGAACGGCACGACGGCGCCATTGACCAGGTAGAGGTTAATCCTGGCAGCGGAGCGGTTTGGCGACTGCGCCATGGCCTGCATGCACCGGAGATAGGCGTCTCCGGCAGGGGGGAATGAAGCGTTGATCCAGGCGGTGTTGACGGTTTCGGAGACGCTCAACAGGATGCCGTGGGGCTCCAGGACGTGGTTGGCGTCGCGGATGATCTCGGTGACGCGGTTGGTCAGGTGCTGGGCGGGCGTCTCTACCCCCACGGCGGTGCGGCCGAGGAAACTGGCGCCTTGGCCGTTGCCATTGACGGTGACCATGTGCACGCGGACGCGAACGGTCTGGGTATCGCGAACGACGACGTAAAGGCGGCCGATGACCGGGCCATCGGGCCAGAGATAACGGATGTCGATGGAGGTGCGCCCGGCTGCCTGGGGGGAGATGCTGATGATGCACTTGCGGAAGTGGGAGAGCAGGCCCCGGTTGGGCCAGACCACCCTGGCGACACTCGGGTCGGCCGATACCGCATAGATTTGCGCGCTGTTGGAGATCTCGGTGCGCGCCAGCACGACGCGGACATTGCCCCCTCCGACGCGGGCGGAGATCACAGGCCCATGCTCGTCGGCGTGGGCATCGTCCATGTAGCCGAGCGTATCGATATCGGGGCAGCTCTTGTGCGGATGGCGGCGTTCGGCGACCGGTACCGTGGGAGAGACCGGCGCCCGCTCGAAGTCGATCATGAAGATCCGGTGGTTGTCCCCGACGTTTGCGTTGTATTCCGCCATATGTTCTCCAGGTCAGCCCGATGGGTTGAGGCTGTTGGCTTCCGCCTGCCGACTATTGCCGGTTCATCGCTTCGACCGCTTTCCTGGCCTCCTCGAGATGCAGCTCCAATCGAGGTTGGAGGGGCTCACCGGGGTAGGAGAGCGGATGGCCAAGGTTGGCCATGACCATCACCGCAAGGTCGCACATGCGGGCGTCCTTGGGCACGGGATTCTCCGGAATGCTCACCCGCACGACCACCCGGTAGTCCTTGAGCGCCGGGCCGAAATGCTTCACGAGCGACTTGTCCCGCACGTAGATGCAGTCCTGAAGCGCTTGATATCGTGTGCCGGCATCGGGGTCCTCGATCCGGCCAATGAGCCTGTTGCAAGCGCCCTCCTCACCCAAGCGGGCAAGAGCCAGGTCGAGGTCGCGATGTAATCGGGATTCCTTGGTCGTCGGATAGTAGCTTTGGAGGAGAGGGATCTCGGTCTTGCCGCCGACGATGCCGATCTGAAGGACCAGCGGGCCGCGGATGGCAGGCTCGGGATGCTTCTTGCTGGACTGGACCAGGTCAGGCAGAAGAGGGGGGTAGGTGCACTTGCCGAGGAGGGCGGTGGCCAGGTCGCAAATTTCGGGGTCGGGGTCATCCAGGAACAGGATGATCACGCGGCAGTTGCCGGGATTGGCGTTCTGCCCCGCGGTTTCCATCGCGATGCGGCGGGTGTCGGCGGACTTGTGCTGAAGGAACCGCGTCAGGACGGGAGACGCGTCGGCGCCGAGCGTTTTGGCGGTCTGCTCGGCCTCGAATCCGCGGCCCTGCTCGATCTGGGCCGCCAGTTGCGTTTTGAGTTCTTCAGTCGTTGCCATGGGGTTAGCCTCAAAAACCGCCCGAGCGGCAGGGTCCGGGGGAATTCTGTCACGCACCTACCCGATCGGGTCGCGCCATTCACGCCCCGACGTAAGCGACCAGTGCATTTTGGAAGCTCGTCGCATCCGCGGTGGAGGGATTGGCGACCGCCGTGTTGTTGTTGTACGCGTTCAGATTGTTCTGATAGTTCGCAGCGGTGTTATTGGTCCACTCGCCGCGCACCTGGAGGCGCGCCGCAGGCCCGGGCGGCAGGGGCCTGTAGGCAGCCTGGAAGCAGAGCACGGCTCGTTCGGTCCGGGCGCCGAGGGTGTTATCGATGCCGGACGCCTGGGCGCCTGCGGCGCGCAAGTGAAAGCCGAGGCGATCGAGTCTCTGCTGGACGCCGCGCAACTGGTTTACCGGCGTCATATTTACGGCCGCCGCCCACCGGGTGATGAGCCAAGTGGTGCCGAAAGCCCGCAAGGTGCCGCTGGCACCTGCCGCCAGGGGAATGGTGATGCGCCCAGAATTCATGACCCGCGTGACGGGCTCGCGGCCCTGCGGCGTCCAGGTATAGGTAATCTCCCGCCGCTGGTTGGTTATCGGATGGTCCACGACGAAAGGATTGATCCGACTGTCCGTGACGTCGGCGGCGCCCGGGTACCATACGAAGTCGATGGTCACCCGCGCGTGCAGATTGAGCGTATTGACGTAATTGGACTCGTTGGTGGAGCGCTGAAGTGTGCGCTGGATGATTTGAACGTTTGTCATGGCCATATGCCTGCTCCTGGTGCTCGCATCCCTTGCCTGCGCCGGTTATGGGCGATCCGACTGAACGGTCGGTATCTCCGGGGGGGGAGGTTCTTCCTCCAACTCGCTCTCGTTGGCCGGGCTGTCCTGCGGCGGTTCCTCAGGCCCGTTGCCGCACGCTTCGGAGGACTGGTGGGAGGAGGATGCATGTGACGCGGGAGGAGTGTGGTTCTGGTCCTGCCACTCGAGCAGCTTGTTCTTGGTCGCGTCGTCGAGTTCGCCGGTCGCCCTGATTCCCGCCCAGCTCTGAAAATCCGCAATGGCCTCGCGGGTGTCCGGGGTGAGCTGCCCGTCGATGTCCCCATGATAGAAGCCCAGGTTCTGGAGCCTCCCCTGGACACCCTGGACTTCATCAACAGGGTCGAGGCCGCCAAGCTCCAGCTCGTAAACCAGGTCCTCGATCTCGATCCTGGCATGCTGGGCCATGGGGCTGATCGAGACCTCGACAAAACCCTTGTCATCGGTCGTTCCCTGAGTGATCTTGCCATCGACGTCCAGCTTGTAGGATGTGTTCTTGATCGGCTGATCGTCGCGCTCGAGCATGATCCGGAGCTTGGCGGGCGTGCCCTTCTTCCGAAACCGATGCCGCTGCTCGGTGGCGGCGCTGACTTGCTTGATCCGCTTTTCCGGGATCAACACCTCGTCTCCGGGCATCAGCACGTTCGGGTTTTTCCGCTTGGACTTGAGGTCGGCGTTGTGGTCCCAGAGCGTCTGCCAGAAGAACCCCTCCGCGGTGGCAATGCTCGACATGCAATCGCCGGACTCGACAACATGGACTCGGTCCTGGCTCATTAGGCAGCCTCCCAAGCATCCTGGTCCAGTTCTGGGAACGTGATCTTAACCGTGCCCGGTTCGATCCCTTCCACGCGGACAAAGCCTTTTTCGTCGAGGGTCCCTTCCGCCACGGTGCCATCAGCCAAGGTGATTCGGTATCGCTCGCCCGGCACCGGTTGGTCCTCTTCATCCACCATCTCAATCTCGATCCAGCTCGTCTTCTTCTTTTTCTCTTCGTTATTCTGCGGCGGGCGGTGCGCCTTCATCGGCGTCGAGCCATATTTGCCCTTCTGTTCCTGCCGCTGCTCGGCCTTGAGCTTGGCCATGTCGCCCGGATCGGCCTTGTCCGCCTCTTCCGGGGCCTTGGGCGCTGTGGGCGCGACAGCGGAACCGGCTTGACCGTCCTTAGGACTTGGCATGGTTCTCTCCAAAAGGCCGACCGGGCCGGCCACACGCTCCGGGTCAGTTGATCATCACGATGCCGCCCTTGACGGTCATCATGCCGTCACCTTTGACGGTCGTCATCGGGCTGGCCAATTCCGCCGTGCCGTCGCCCTTGAGTTTCAGCGTGGCGCCTTTGAGTTCCGCGCCGCCGGTGCCTTCCATCTTCAGCCCGGCAGTGCCTTTGATCTTCGTTTCGCCCGTCGACTCCAGATCGATCGTGCCCTTGGTCCCGATCGACAGACCGCTGGCCTCCAGAGCAATGAAGGTCTTTCCGACCTTGATCGTGATGTGGGTCAACGCCTCGATGACGATGGTATCCGCCTTGAGGAAGTACTTCTCGGTCGTCTCTTCGGAGTGATTGACTTTGAACACCTCAATGACATCGCCCTTAACGGTGAACGAGTGGCTCTGGTCGACTTGGATCGCCTCTTTGCCCTTGACGGCCAGGTGATGGTCGCGGCCGATTTCCTCGATGTGGTCGTTCTTGATCTTCTCGTGCCGATCGTGCTGGATTTCCTCGATCTGGTCATTGACGACGACGAGGTGCGTGTCGTGGCCGACCCACTCGTACACGTCGTTCTTGATCCGGATGTCCTGGTTTTTCTCGCCGTGGATGAAGATCTGCTCCTCGCCCTTCTTGTCCTCGAAGCGGATCTCGTTGAATCCCTGGCTGCCCTTGCTGGAGTTGCTCTTGATCGCGGACATCGTCTTGTTGTCGGGCAGGGCATACGGCGGTTTCTCGTCGGCGTTGTAGACGCAGCCCGTGATGATCGGCCGGTCTGGGTCGCCCTCCAGGAAACTGACGATGACCTCCTGCCCGACGCGTGGCAGGAAGACAATGCCCCAATTGTTGCCCGCCGACGCCTGGGCGACGCGCACCCAGCAGGAGCTGTTCTCGTTCTTCTGGCCCTCGCGGTCCCAGTGGAACTGGACCTTCACCTGGCCGTACTCGTTGGTGTAGATTTCCTCCCCGGCCGGTCCCACCACGACGGCGGTCTGGGAGCCATGCACGAGCGGCTTGGGAGTGAGCCGCGGCGGGCGAAAGGCGACGGAGTCGGGGATGGCGGTAAAGCGGTTGGTGTAATCGAGGGGCTTGGCGGCTTCGCCGGTCAGATACGAGCCGGGCTGGACCGCTTGGTGCTGAACCGTGACCAGCACGTAGCCCTTGCCCTCCTCCGATTGGATGTGGTGCTCGGCCACCTTGAACTTCAGGCCGGGGCTGAAGGTGCGGCACTTGCTCTGGCCCTCGACGACATCGTGCGGCACCTCCTGCTCTTCCATGCGGAGGCGTGCCTCGCTTTCGCCGTCGCCGCGGTTCTCGTATTCGCCGGGGTAGTCATAGATTTCCAACTTGTTGGCGTTGGGCAGCTTGATCACGCTGCTGCTGCTGGTTAGCAGGTTGGTGGACGGAATCGTGAAGTTGTAGTCCGTGTGGGTATACTTGCCGGGCCGGAACTCCAGCCGGTGTTCCCATGCGGTCAGGTTGTCCTTGGGCTGGGGCGAGTTGAGGTTGTGGGCGAGGCGAGCCTCCTGCTCCGGCGCCTCCTCGTAGCCGCTAGCGCTGTCGGCCAGGACGAGCGTGTGCTTGCCGTTCTCGTGCCTGAAGTAGTAGAAGATGCCTTCGTGCTCCATGAGCCGCGAGACGAAATTGAAGTCGCTCTCGCGGTACTGCACGCAGTATTCCCACTTGGGATGGGAGCCGCTGATCTGGGAGGTCTCGAAATCGGCGAAGTTCAGCGCGCCGAAGACCTTCTGGATGATTTCAGGGACGGAAAGCTTCTGGAAGATGCGGCACTTGGCAGTCAGGGTGAGGAACCACAACCAGGGGACCACCTCGGCCGAGTAGAGGGCCAGGCGGTCGCCGCGGCCGTGGGCGGCGAATCGGGCCACGAAGCCGTTATAGTAGCGGACGGAGTCGTCGGGCAGGCGAATGCCAAACGTCACGTTGCGCCCCACGAGGTCAGCGGGGTCGATCGCGGCGTTCTCCGAGAGCATTTCCAGACGGTAAGTGTAAAGGCGGGAGAGTTGCTCGGTGCCGCTGAAGGAGGTCAACAGAAGAGCGTCATCCTCAAGGGGTGTCTTGAGCATCAGACGGCGGCCGGCTTGGGTGTAGACGGTCATGGTCGTTTCCCAGTCGATGCCACCCCACACCCCCTCGCCAGGGGCTTGTCTCGGAATTGCCAGACATGCACGGCGACCATAAGAACTCTCCAACGGGACGCGCATCGCCTTCGGACTACGCCACAGACGGGACCGGCCCCTCGGCCGGTCCCGTGCCCTGGCATTGCTGGCTGGCCGCTGAAAAAGCGGTCGCTTACGACACGCCCTCGGCGGGGTTGTACTTGGCGGGCACGTTGCCCTTCACATCCCCGGTCTGCGGATCGACAATGACGTAGGTCCACTCGATCTTGCTGAAACCGAGCGTGATCTCTTCGGATGGGAGGGGGTCGGCACTGGCATTGCCGTGGAAGCTATAGCTGGTGACGATCACGTCAAAGAGCTTGTATTTGAGGTAGGGCTCTTGCTTGTTCTTAACCGTTGTGCAGAAGTGGATCTCCACCTCCTTGATGAATGTGCCGTTGGCGCACGATTCCGCGAGCTTGGTGGACGACTTGTCCAATTGGCGGACGACAACGATGTCGCCGAGGGTTGTTTCACCCTTGGTTCTCTGCATATCTCTGGCGCCCTGGGGAATGGATCGGTGGATCGGTGAGCTCATTGACTGAAGGATGATCCAGTCCTTATGGCCTTTATCGGTCGCCTCACCAAAGATGCTACCGAGTTTCATGTAAGCAGGCATGGCAATCTCCTGGCTATGTTTCGTCTCGCCCCGGGGCATCAAGGCGGAACACCCGCTGTTCAGCCCCGGGCACTGTTGATTAATCGATCGTTTCGCGGCCTCAATCGCCGCAGAACACTCATACCTCTATTCTCGAAGCGCCAGGCGAAAAGTTGCGTGAATTCTCCGCAGAATTTGCGGCCGGTTCCCTCATCGGCACGGCACGCCCATGGCGCGGGTGATGGCTTGGACGAACTCGGGTATCCCCAGGTAGCGCTGAACGTCATGATCACCGAAATCGAATGACCTGCCGGTCGCAACCACGGTTGCGCCCGATCCGTAGCTCTGGCCCATGCTGAGCCGGGGAACCGGGTCGCTGGTGACGGTGTAGATGTGGCAGATAACAGACAGGTGCCGGGGCCAGTTACCAGTTGGAACAGGAGAAGCCAGCGCATAGACATGGATGGTTCCCAGGGACCGGTCGCTCCGCGCCCAGCACAGTGAGGCCAGCGCATTGCTGACGATCAGATTGCCCTGGCTGTGACAGACGATGTGGATGGCGGCGTTGCCGCGGCACTCCTCGCACAGTCGCCGGAAAAGCACGGCGGTGGCGACATTGCCGGCGCCCAGGACTGCTGCGGCGGCCTGTTCCTTGACCCGGCTGGGAAGCGCAAACGACCCGGCCGCCGGCGCAGAGCGAGCGGAAGTCGCACCGCTGCCGGTCACCGGGTGGTCCGACAGCGCCAGGTTGCCCAGGTCGGGACTGAATCCAAGCCCCAGCGGGGCAGCAATGCGACCTGGCAAAGGCACCACACCGGGCAACAGGGGAGACCCCGGCACGAGCGTGGTGAGAGACTGCGCCGCCACCGAGGCGCTAACCGCTGCCGCACGAGCCACCGGCTGCAGAACGTAGTCCTTCAGGCACTGCTCGATGTCCAGCAGGAAGCTGGCAACGTGCGTCACGGATCCCGCCGTCGTGATGGAGGATTGGGCGAGAAACTCCCGGAGGCCGGGCACAAGCCCGGTCATTGGGACGAGGCCTCCGATGATCGCCCGCAGGGCATGCTGAACGCCGGAATCGTTTCCCAGCCGGCCCAGGGCCGCTCCAACCTGCAGGGTCAGCGGGTTGCCTTCCATGTTGTACAACCCGAGAACCTTATGGTGGGCGATGTTGGCCAGTCTGACGGCGGCAGAGCGATGCTGCTCCGGGCTCGTGTTCATGCCGTTGACGTACCACAGGCGGTCGCCGCGGCAGACGGTGCTCGCTGTTTCGGGCTCGTAGGCGGTCCATTCGCCGTCGTGCGTCGGCAGTGCATTGGGTATGGCCATTTCAACCTCCACTCCGTGTTCGACGCGAAGGCCTTGAGGGGACGGCTGCGGCCGCACTTCACAAAGCTCGTTCAAGGCTGCCTGCTTCGTCCACCGCGATGCAGTGCCGTAGTACCACATGCACTCATCCCAGCAGCGCCTCGAGATAACGGGCCGGGCTTGGGATGAACAGTTGTTGACCACCCCCATGCCGATACCGAGGCGGACGATCGGGGAACCAACCGCAGTATGCATCGGACGCAACGCTTTGAAGGCACTCGAAATGGCTCTTGACCTTGAACTTGTGAAGGCGCGTCTGTTCTGGGTACATGCCGAGCTTGTCGGGATCGGTGGACGGAAAGGTGAACCAATTCCCGGGGACAGTTCCGAGTTTCTCGGCGGGATCCCGGTAGCTGTGCAGCGGATCGCCCTTACGGAAGATGCGATTGGGGTTCACCGGAAGCTCGAAGCAAATGCCCTGCATCCAGGAGACGACTTTGTAGCCACGGCCGTTGATCTTTCGAAGCCATGGGCTGTTCTCGGGGGTCCAAAGCACATCGCGACGGACATTCTCCTGGAAGAAGCCAAACGCGCTGGCCATGTTCACTCGCGCGGCATTCCCGGGAACAGGCCAATCGGCGAGGGCAATGAACTCATCGATGGTAATGCGGCCACGGAACATGGGATTGAACACGGGTTTCATATCGACCTTTCTCGCCGGAACGATCGAACCCAGGCAACGCAGGACTGCAGATGGCCTTTCTTGACCTCATAAGAAGTCGTCGAGAGGCACGCAGACAAGAGAGCAGGCGATCTTCTCGATGGCCGCCTGTCTCCCGGTACCTCGTGATCCTTCCTGAACACTACGGGAACCAAGTGGAGGACGAGATGTCGGATCAACGAGTACGTACCAACGCTGTTATTCGATTGCGTAGTTGAACTCTCCCTTCTCGTTTATCCCCACCTTCACCACCTTGATCGGCTGGCCCTCGGCCATGCGGGCGAGGAACTCAGCGGAAAGGTCGGGCAGGAGCGTGCGGGTCAGGATGTGGTCGATGTTGCGTGCCCCCGTGTGGACTTCCCTGCACCGCTCGGCAATGCTGCTTACGACCTCGGGGGCGTAAGTGAAGGCGGCCTTGTAGTTCTCGCGGATGCGGCGCACTATGCGGCCAAGCTGGAGCTCGATGATCTTGCGCATGTCCGAGTCGCACAGCGGGTAGTAGGGCACGAGCGTCACGCGGCCCAGGAACGCGGGCTTGAAGGTCTTCTGGAGTTCCGGGTGCAGCGTTTCGGCCAGCGCCTGTGGGCCTGGGCGGGTCTCCGGGTCGGCGCAGAGCTTCATGATCAGGTCCGTGCCGGCGTTGGAAGTCATAATGATCACCGTGTTCTTGAAATCGATGTCGCGGCCTTCCCCGTCGCGCAGCGACCCCTTGTCAAACACCTGGTAGAAGATGTCCTGCACGCCGGGATGGGCCTTTTCCATTTCATCGAGAAGCAGAATGCTGTAGGGACGCCGGCGGACCGCCTCGGTGAGCACGCCGCCCTCGCCGTAGCCGACGGACCCGGGAGGCG
Source organism: Planctomycetota bacterium (assembly GCA_026693085.1). GTDB lineage: Bacteria > Planctomycetota > Phycisphaerae > Tepidisphaerales > Tepidisphaeraceae > JAPLNB01. The sequence goes on from JAPLNB010000316.1 coordinate 60,590, forward strand.
AACCCATGAGCAGCGATACCTTGTGTTCCTCCTTGAACTCCGACATGTTGATGACGGTCATGTTCTGCGTGCCGCCATAGAGCAGCTCGGCCAAGGCGATGGCGGTCTCGGTCTTGCCGACGCCGCTGGTGCCCACCATGAGGAAAACGCCGATGGGCTTGCGCGGGTCGGTCATGTTGGCCCGCGAGGTGCGCATCGCCTGGGCAATGGCATCGAGGGCGTGGCTCTGGCCGATGATCCGCTCCTCCAGCTTCTGCCGCAGCGTGAGGACGGTCTTGATCTCGTCGCGGACCATCCGGCCGACGGGGATGCCGGTCCAGCCAGAGACGATCGACGCAACCGATTGCGCATCAACACAGACGGAAACCAGGGGCGATTCGCCCTGGAGGCTCTTGAGTTGGGCGGTCAGACTTCCCATTTCACTGCGCAATCGCTCGGCTTCCTGCGGCGAGACCGGTGCCCCGGAGGGAAGCGTCTTGGCCGGAGCCTTCTCCACAAGCTTCCCGCCCGCCGCCTCCGCTGGCGCCGCGGAGGCCTCCAGCGTGCCGCGAACCCTGCGGATCTCGGTAACAAGCTGCATTTCGTCTTTCCAACGCTTCTCCAGAACGGCGAACTCGCTCTCGGCCTCCGCTCTTAGTCTGTTCAGCTCCGCCAGGCGGTCGCCATGCGCAGCACCGGCGGCGGCCTCGCGGCCGAGGATCTCGATCGCTGTGACGTACTCGTCGATGCGCCGGCGGCAATCCTCGATCGCCGGCGGCGTGGAGCTGTGTCCGATCGCCACCCGAGCGCAGGCGGTATCCAGCACGCTCACGGCCTTGTCGGGGAGCTGGCGGCCGCTGAGGTGGCGGTGCGAAAGGCGGACGGCATCGACGGCCGCCTCATCCAGGATGCGCACCTGGTGGTGTTTTTCCAGCGTCCCGATCAGGCCTCGCATCATATCGATGGCCGCCTGCTCGGAAGGCTCGTCCACTCTGACAACCTGGAAGCGACGGGCCAGAGCGGCATCCTTCTCGAAGTACTTCTTGTACTCGGCCCACGTCGTGGCGGCGATGGTCCGCAGTTCGCCGCGCGCCAGGGCCGGTTTGAGCATGTTCGCCGCGTCCCCCTGCCCGGCCGCGCCGCCCGCGCCGATCAGCGTATGGGCCTCGTCGATGAACAGGATAATGGGCGAGGGGGAGGCCTTGACCTCTTCGATCACGCCCTTGAGCCGGTTCTCGAACTCGCCCTTGATGCCAGCGCCGGCCTGCAGCAGGCCCAGGTCCAGCGAACGGACCGACGCCCCGCGCAGTGCCGGGGGCACATCGCCGGTGGCCACGCGCTGGGCGAAAGCCTCCACGACGGCCGTCTTGCCCACGCCGGCCTCACCGGTGAGGATCGGGTTGTTCTGCCGGCGGCGGGTGAGGATATCAACAATCTGCCGGACCTCCGAATTCCGCCCCAGCACCGGGTCCACCTGCCCCGACTTGACGCGGGCGATCAGGTCGACCGTGTACTGGTCAAGGCACGGGGTCTTGCCCGCTCCGCCCGGCCGGGGCGAGGGGGCAACTCCGGCCGCCGCGGACGGCACCGCCGCGCTCCCGGCCTCGGCCGTCGAGGCGATCAGGTCCGACAGGTCCTTGCGCAGTGCCTCGGGCTGGATCCTCTGGAGTTCCGGCGACGCCTCCCTGGCCTGACGAGCCAGGGAGTCATCCGACAACAGCGCGTAGAGAAGGTGGCTCGAGCGGACGCGGTCGGCGGCGAATTCCACCGAAGCCACCAGCCAGGCCTCCCGCACCAAGCTCACCAGGGAAGGGGAGAGCGCCGGCGGCCGTGCATTGCCGGTTTTCAGCCGATCAATCACCCGCGTCAGGTCCTGCATCACCCGCGATACATCCACTTCGTAGTAGCGGAAAAGGGCTGCCAGGTCCGTGTTCGGAGCCTCGGCCAGCTTCAGCATCCAATGCTCAATCTCTACGTTGTAGTTGGTCCGCGACAGGCAAAGCCCCGCGGCGGCCTCTAGCCCGCTCCGGCAATGGTCGTCTAGCTTCCCAATCAGGGGTTTCAGATTCAACGTGGCCATCAAGGCTCCTTATTCAGAGTGATCCGATCCGTCTAGACGTCGTCCAGGCGGAATGACGCGTCATACCGATCCTGCTTGACAGGAAGCGAGCACAGCCAGATGTTGCGGCCGAGCCTGGGCCGGTCCGCCCCGACGGACGCAAGCCTGCATGCGGGAACCTGGTCCGCTTGCAGCGACGGCTCCACAGCAAAATCCACCTCGATGCCGACATAGGCGCGCACCATTTCGCAGAGGGGGCGCAGGTTTGTCCCCTCCGGAAGAAACTCGCGGAATTCCTCGTAGCCCAGTGGCCCCAGGCAGATGCGGAAGTTGGACTGCACATCCCACACCCGCTCGCCGACCACCAGCTCGCCGGTCAATCGGGCATGCTGACCGCGCGGAAGGCCCGGGCCTGGCAGGCGCGACCGGTCGCCGGCTTCCAGCATCAGCCACTGTCCCTGGAACTGCTTCACGCGGGCTGGCACGCCGAAGTAGTCGGACAGCATCCGCTCCAGCGAAACGGCGCACCGCGGGAAATGGGCGTAATGGCCGGCGTAGTGGACCAGCACCTCGTCAGGCAACCGGGTGTGTCCACGCAAGCCATCAGTGCCGAGCCCGACCAGCGAATAGAGCGATTGTGTGAAGGGATCGGCAGTGCCGGGCGGGGCGTGGCACCGCGCCCATTCGTAGCCGACGTAGAAACGCTGTTTCTCCCAGGCGCGGTAGAAGAGGGAGGTTAGACGGTGATTGAACAGGTCCAGGAAATCCTGGGACGCCGCGTCCTTGTCCCGGAGTCGCTGGATCAGGAGCGAAGTGTAGTGCCTCGGCAGGACGCCCTGTGGGCCGAAGAGGCCGAGGAACGTGACGATCATCTCGGGCGAGCGTGCGGTGGTTCCTGTGCCTTCCTGCGGCACCGGGGCAGGTCGGACCTCCGCGATCGTGGAGGCCGGAAAGGCCAGCGACGGGAGCGCCCGGAATCGCACCGCTTCGCGCTCGGGCGACTGGTCGCGCCCGACGCGCGGGTCGGTCCGGTCGTTCACGGGATTGCCCGCGCGGTGCGCAGCGTCCTTCTGGAGCAGTCGCACTGCCTGGAAGAAATCGAACTGGCTGGGCTCGGCAGACAACTGATCGATCAGAGCAGAGCCCGCTCGCCCACTCGCGGCATCCATTGTCGTATCTCCCCGTCGTGTTCGCTGGCAGCCACCAGCCGGGTAAATGAGTTGATCGAGGCATACAGGGTCAGGAACCGTTCCAGGACGGCGGTGAACAGGAACGCGCTGCGATCTGAGAATCGCTGCGGGTCCAGCTTCAAGGCGACTTCCACGCCTCGGCAAACACCGCCGGACGTGACGCCCGCGACGCGACCCACGATGCGCCGGTGGCGAATGTCCAGGACGCCGGCGATCTTGCCTCGCGTATCAGCTGTGTCGACCAGGTCGTAAAGGGAAAGGATCTCGCGCAGGGCGTCAGGCCGCCCTTCCGCATCGCCCAGCGAGAGTTGGTTGAGGACCAGATGAGAGACCAGCCGCCAGAATATTCCCTCGCGCAGCGCCGGCCGTCGCGTGGCAGTGGGCGGCGTGAGACAGCGGGTGACGACCGGCCCGCCGGCCTGCAACTGGAATCCCGGTCGCCCCCCGCCGAACGGAGGACGGCTCAGCAGGTCGAGATTGAGGCACGTGGTATGCTCGTCCAGGACCCACTCTCCGGAGAGTGCCGGCGAGTCCAAGTCGACCTGCGCCAGGAACATCTCCGTGCTCGCGATGGGTCAACTTGATCGGCTCGGCTTTCTTCTTGAACAGGTTGACGATTGGCGTGCACCCGAGACGGAATGTCTCGCCGGAGATGTTCGTTTCCAGGTCGGTCGAGGAGCGGTCGTGGTAGAGCCGGACCTGGAGCGTGTTTCCGAACCCCTGGAGAAGAGCCGGCTCGGGCAGGGCAATGTCCACGAACAAGAACTTCTGCGGAAATGCAAAATACTCCGACAAGAGCCGGTAACCCGGGAACGAGCGAGCCGGGCACGGCACCAGGCCCTCGCTGAGGCCGAATCCGACGGGGTGGAGAACGCGACTGTCCAGGACAACGGGCCTGGTGTCGCCGCCCGATCGCGCCAAGGCCACCTGGAGGGTGTTGTTGAAGATCAGCTCATAGAGTGCGAAGGCATACGGGGCCTGGCCGTGCAGGAAAAACCGGAGGCTTGGCATCCGCAGCTTGGCAAAGGTCATCTCCTCGCCGAAGCAGCGCAGGTCGATGGCCAACATCGCGGCACATGCCGATGGCAGACCCGGCGGCGGCAGGCCCAACCGAGCCAGCTCGGCTCGCGCCACCTCGATGGGCCACACCGTGGTGGGATAGCAGGTCCTGAAGCAGCAGGCGTCCCCGTCGCTATTCGGGTTCGAACCCAACAGCGACCCGGCATCGATCGGATACCCCTGGGCCAAGTCCGCCTGCCCGCGGTTCAGCTCGAACTGCGCGACAGCCATGGACGGCCAGGGCGCCAGGTAATGGGGGTACAACGCGCCCAGCATCGCCTCGGCGATCTCCGGGAACTCATCGTCCAGCTTGCGGCGAATGCGCGCCGTGAGGAAAGCGAACGCCTCGATCAGGCGTTCAGCATGGGGATCCTGGCAGGCCTCGGGGCTGAGGCGCAACCGCTCGGCAACTCGGGGATTCTCCTGGGCAAACTGCCCGGCCAGTCGCCGGATGAAGCTCAGCTCCTGCTTGTAGTATTGCAGCAGGTCGTCGCTCATCGGGCCTCTCCCTTCACCCGGAAGATCCCGTTGGCAGGCTCAAGCGTCGAGGAATACGCGACCAGCTCGGGGTTCGGCCGGACCTTGAGGACACCGTCGATGCGGAACCGCAGCGTGCGGGTGACGGCCTCGTCTCCCTGGAGGAAGCTGACGCGCGATTCCGCAAGGCGCGGTTCGTAGCGGCGGATGATGCTCTGTAGCAGCCGCCGGAACGCTTCGCGATTGGCCTCGATATCGAGATTCGCGCTGGAGCAGTCGGGGACGCCGTAGTTGACAAGGGAGGTTTCCAGTTCCGGGTCCACGGAAGTCCCCCGTTCCGGGTCGGGCAGCGGCGACACGCAACGCCAGCGCGTATTGAGCAGGTTCTCCAAGTCCCGCCGGAGGGATTCCTTCAACTCCCGCAGGTTCTGGCCGCCGGATGCGCCCGCGTCGTCCCGGGAGCCGGAAGGCTGGTCGGTCAGCCGATCCAGGAGCGAGGGCAAGAGCGAAAGATCAGGTTCGGTCGGGGGCACGGGGACCTCAGGATGTCGCGGCCGTCGCGTCTAAACAAACCGTGTTAATCTCAACCAGGGGCATATCCTGGTCGCCGACGAGACAGATGCGATGGCCGGCGCCGCGGACGGGCGTGCCGTCGCCGCCATGCCACTCGGTGACGCGGCCAAGCTGCACCTGCTCGTCGGCCTCCGCGTGCGAACCGGCATAGAGCATGGCGACATAAACCTGTCCCGCGGCCGCACCACGGAGGGAGAGGCGGGCCGGCCGCCACAGGAAATCGCGGGCATGCCGCGGGGGATCGAACTCGACCAACTCGACCTGTTCGAACGGCACCCAGTAGTACTTCCCGTTGGCGGTCAGCACCTCCAGCACGGGCGCCAGCAGGTCGTCGAGGTCGCGGAAGTCACCAAAGCTCTGTCCGTTGCAGGTCCCGGAAATGTGAGGGCGCTGGGCTTCGGCTTGTTCCAGCAGGACGGCGGCTTCAGCGAGGGCACCCTCACGCACGCGGATGGAGGCCTCCAAGCGGAGCCGAATCCCGGCTGAGGGCGTTGCGAGGAACTCCGGCAGCCGCCCCTGGGCAAAGAAATCCTGTCTCGCCCTCTCTGCGCGGACGAGCTGCCGGAAGAGGGCGACCCCCGTCGCCGTCCTTGGATCCTGCTGACTCACAGCGTCCAGTTGGAGGTCAGCCCGGTCCAGGTCGCCCGCAAAGCACAGCATCTCGCCGAGAAAGGAGCGGGCGGCCACGTCGGCGGGCGCGGAGCGAACCGCCTCGGTTGCCGCTGCGATCGCGTCCTTGAGCGAGCCGCTCCGATAGTGTTGTTCTGCAGATGTCATTGGTTCTCCGTGAAAGGCCATCGCGGTCAGATCGCCGGCGCCAACTCAGTCTTCAGCGAAATGCTCGCCGTCAGCGCATCCAGCTGCGAATGCGGCAGCAGATGTATGACGCAACTGTAACTGCCGGCCTTGCCCGGCATCTCACGCACGCGCACAGCCGCCTCGCGCAGGGGAAAACGCGCTCGGGATTCGGCGCTGGGCTGTCCGGCGGCCACGTAGTTGATCAGCCAGTTGTTCAGGAAACTCTCCAGCTCTGTCGCTTCGGAGAACGCGCCCACCTTGTCGCGCGCCAGCACCTTGAGGTAGTGGGCGAACCGAGATGCACACAGGATGTACTGCAGCATCGCAGAGATCCGCGCGTTGGCCGTGGCTATCGGCTTGTCGTAGAGCTTCGGCTTCTGCACAGACTGGTTGCTGTAGAAGACACAGAACTTGGTGTCCATGCAGTGGCAGAGGGGGATGAACCCGAGATCGGCCAAGTCCTTCTCGCGCAGATCCCCGATCGCGGTTTCCACAGGGAAGCGCACGGCGACGTTGGGCAGATCGGTGTGTAATGCGGGAACGGTCAGGCTGCTCACCAAGCCTTGCCCCAGGACATCGCGATCGAAGCCGCGGATATCAGCCAGCCATCCGCACTGGCCAAAGGCTCGGATCAGCACGCCGCCGAAGGACCACGCAGCGCTGCCCCAGAGGTAGCTCGATCGGCCATCAGTCTCCTCGTGGAAGCGGAAACCATCCGCCCGCGAACCGTCGTCGGCATAGGGCAGGCGCATCAGGATGCGAGGCACGGTGAGGCCCACGAAGCGAGAGTCATCGCTGTCTCGCAGCGTTTGCCAACCTCTTGCCTTCGACTCCAGACCTGCGGCATCGACGGGGCGTTCGAGCTGCGTAAAGTCTTCCAGCCCGAGCAGATGCGGGTCTGCCGCGGCGATGAACGGCGAGAACGCCGCCGCCGCCACCTGCGCTATCTGCTGGAGCACATTCACATCGTCCCGGTGGTCTTCGCCGGGAGCTCCGACAAAGTAGTCGCCGATGAGCACGCTGAATGGAATGCCCCCTGGGGTGGCGAATTCTTCGCTGTAGACCAGCCGGAAGAAGTGTGTCTGGTCAAACTCGATCGTTTCCGCCTCGGCCAAGTCCTTTTCAAGTTCCTTCCAAGCCACGTTCAGGATCCGAATGCGGACATTCTCTTCGCGATAGGCCTGCTGAACCAGGAACCGTAAACCGCGCCACGAAGCCTCCAGACGCTGAAAACGCTCGTGGTGCAGAATGGCGTTAAGCTGACGGCTGATCATCGCGTCGAGAGTGGCGATCTGGCGGCCTAGGAAGCAAGATATTGCCTGGGCAAAGCGAGATTCTCGCCCAGAAATCGGGGCTGCCCATCCGGCCGGTGCCACGCCAAGCCGCGCAATCTCGGTCAGCATCGTCGCCCACAGGTCCGGCTGGCCGAAGGCCGCCTGGATGACTTGGCCGAGCAGATTGCTGTCCGCAGGAGCAAGGTCCGAATCGGAAGCCTCGACGGCACCCGGCCCGGTCGCCGCTGGCTGGGTCAGCCCATGCACCGCCGTCTTGCTTTCATCCAGCCTGGACATAACAGACCCGACCTCCCGTAATGGATCGCTCTTTGCTACTGCGGCTGCCGGCTCACTTGGCCGCGGCCGGCAGTTTCGCCACCAGCCGCAGAGAGGTTGATAACTCCTCCATCTGCAGCCAGGGTCTCAGCCACGCCACTGCGTTGTACGATCCAGGTGAGCCGGGAATCTCGTGGACATCGATCCTCGCCTCGGCCAGCGGATATCGGGCTTTCATCTCAGGCGTGGGCTTCGCGTCGGCATTCACATAGGTCGCGATCCAGCGCCTCATGAAGTCCTGGCAGTCGCTGGCCTCCATGAATGAGCCGATCTTGTCCCGGGCGATCACCTTGAGGAAGTGGGCAATGCGGGACATGGCCATGATGTAGGGCAGCCGCGCCGAGATCTGCGCGTTGTCGGTGGCATTGGTGTTGTCGTACTTCTTCGGCTTCTGCGTCGTCTGCGCCCCGACAAACACAGCGTAGTCCGTGTTCTTATAGTGGCAGAGAGGCAGGAAGCCCAACTTGCTCAGCTCGCCCTCGCGCCGCTCGGTCAACGCGATTTCGGTCGGGCACTTTAAGTCCAGGTCGCCGTCTTCGGTCAGGAACGTGTGAAGGGGCAGCCCCTCGACTTTCCCGCCGCCCTCGGCGCCACGGATGGCGGTGCACCAGCCGTAGAGCGAATAGGCCGTGGTGAGGCGCTGCACCATCGCGTATGCGGCGTTCATCCAGCAGTAGTGATCATGAGGCACCGGCTTGGATTGGCCCGAGGCATCCAGCTCCGTTTCCTCGAAGTTGAACTCCTCCACCTGCTTGCTGTTGGCGCCGTAGGGATCGCGGGCTATGACACGTGGCATGACCAGCGTGACGAACCGGGAGTCCTCCGAGTCGCGGAACGACCGCCACTTAGTATACTCTTTTGACTGGAAGATCTGTTCCATGTCACGAGGTTTGGCCAGTTCGGTGTACGACTTCATGCCGAACATCTTCGGCGAGGCAGCGGAGATGAACGGGCAGAATGCCCCGGCGGCGATTCCGGCCATCTTGGTCAGCACCTCGATATCCTCTGGGTGGTTGCTGAACTCGTAGTCGCCGACCAGCGCCCCGTATGGCTCGCCGCCGAACATCCCGTACTGGTCCTCGTAGAGCTTCTTGAACATCTGACTCTGGTCGAACTCTTCGGCCTTCTCCAGGTCCTTGGCCAAGTCCTGCTTCGAGACGTTAAGGACCTTGATCTTGAGCTGGCTACTCGTCTCGCTGTTATAGACAAGGTACCGAAAGCCGCGCCAGGTGCCTTCCAGCTTCTGGAACTCCGGCGCGTGCATGATGACCGCCAGTTGCTTAGACAACATCTCGTCAACGGCGGCAATGGCTTTCTTCAGTGTGCGGTTAACATTCTTGTCCCATGTGGCAATGCCCTTAAGAGCCGCATCAGCCAAGGCTTCCATCATCTCCTTCACCCGGTCCGGCGGGGTCTGGGGAGTCGCTATGATAGCCTCGTCCAACAAGCTCCGTGAGGCGGATTGGGTCTGGGCGACAGCCGATGTCTGTTCTTTTTTTGCCTCTGCCATGGTCACTTACCGTCCTTTCCCTCGCCCTGGTCCTTCATCAGTTCTTTGAGCTTGTCGCGCCCTTCGGTCGTTTCGAGGGTCTTTTCCAGAACCTGCTCCAGGTTCCCCGAGACGTCCACCTTTGCCTGGAGGTCCCGCAGCTTTTCCCGCATCTCCAGAAGCCTGCGCAGCGGCTCGACCTGCCTGGCAACATTGGCCGGCTCGAAGTCCGCCATCGAGCGGAAACTCAGCTCGACCCCCAATTCGGTGCCGTCGTTTTTCAGCGTGTTGGCGACCCGGAGGTTGACCCCGGGAGTCATTTTGGCCATCACGCTATCGAAGTTGTCGCGGTTGATCTCGACAAACTTGCGCTCGCCAAGGGGTTTGAGCGGCTCGGTGGGGTTTCCCGAGAAGTCCCCGATCACACCGACCACGAACGGCAACTCCTTCTGGACCACGGCACCTTCGGTTTCTACTTCGTAACTGATCTTCACCCTGGGTGGGCGGACCCGCTTCAGCTTTTCATGATACGATTCAGCCATAATTCGTCTCCCATTGCACAAAACCCGTCGGCGCTCCGCAAACGAATGTCGTTATGCCGACGGTTAGGATTGACTTTCTTTCTCGCTCTCCGCTGCGGCCGGCTTGACCCGGATGCCCAGCCACTCGAATCGCTCGCGGCCGGCTCCATCGGGGATCATCTCCACGAGGAGGTCCGGCAATTCCATATGGCCCCAACGCACCACTTGCTCCAGCGCGTAGCCGATGGGACTGTGCGGCTCGTTCTGCCGAAAGAACGCCGCGATCTGCTGGAGACTCCTGATCGCATCCTCGCGGTCACCGAGACAGCCGGCCCCGTCCGGGAGCATCGATGGTCCCTGACGCGAGCCCGTCACAGCGTGCGGCAGGGCCTGCGGGGAAGCGCTGACGGCCAGCTTGTCTTTCGCGATTGACTTGACCCCATCGAGGCACTCTTCCAGCGAATCGCGGAGTTGGGTCAGGGCGGGGGCCAGCGGCCTGCCCTCGGCGTCACTGCCGCATTTCGTCTCCAGCAATTCGCCGAGCCGCGCCAACTCATCCTGTGAGCCCTGCAGGTCGGCCACGAGATCCCGGTAGAAGGCGGCCGGCGTCGCCTGGACCGCCCGCATGAATACATCCATGCCGACACCGCCGTCCTCCTGCTGGCGGCGCTTCTGGTCGGGGTCGGTGATTCGCTCGAGCCGCACGGCCTGCTGATAGTGGAACCAGCCCAGCCGCGTGTCTTCCCCAGCCGCGGCCATGGGCACGACCCTAAGAACCGTGGGCAGAGACCTGTTCAGGCCGGCCAGGTTCGCCAAGCGTTTGTCGGCCCCCGCACTATCGCGCGAGGGGTACAACTCATCCCAGTATTGCTCGATCAGTTCCCGCGCCAGCCGCAAGCCGTCGCGCAGTCCCGTGAACCCGTGCATCCGGACCAGCCCTTCGATCAACCACGCCACAACATCCAGATCCTTGGACTTCTCGCAGAGCACTCGCGTCGCCTTCTCGATGACGGCACGCCAATCCGGCTGCGTGAAGGAATCCGCGCCTGACTCCCCCTCGGCGGGAACCTCCAGCTTGCGCTCCATCTCGCGGTTCTTTCTCCGCAAGTCCCGCAGTTCCTCGTAGGGGGAGGTTGGCGAGGTGTCCTGGCGCAGGTCCGTCCCGCAACGAGCCGCCCCGGGAATCGGGGCCAGTATCGACGCGAAATTCAATACTTCTGGATTTGCCATGGACACCAGTCACTCAGGATCGATTCTACAAAACAGCCACACCCACGCATTTGCTGTACGGCTATCGATTGCCACTGTACCGGCCGGCAGCGATCGCAGCAAGCCAATTTCTCTTGGCCGACTCCTCATTCGTCTCCAACACCCAGCAGGCGTAGTGCATGCGCCAACCGCTTCAGGGTCCGGGCGTGCAACCGGCTCGCCCAGGCCTTGCTCACCCCTATACGTCGTCCGGCTTCGGTCAGGGTCACGCCCTCGAAATAGGCCGCCCGGATCAGCGTCCCAGCTTCCGCCGGCAACCCGTCGATCAGTTCCATGAGCTTCTGGCCGATCTCACGATCAATGGCCCGCTGGGGAGGCTCTGCGCAGTCCGTCATCGCCGGGTTGGCCATCGTCCTCGACAAGGCCTCGTCGCTGGCCAAATAGGCGATCGAAAACGTGGCGACCGTCTCGCTCAGCCACCGCACACCGTCCTCCCTGCGCGCCGCCGAGTCATCGTCTGCCGCACTCTGAACCTCCAGCAATTCGCTGGCCCGCTGCTCGTATCGTGCCGCGTGGTACTCCCACCGGCTGAACCAGGACATCTTCGACAGCCCGTCGAAAATGGCCCCTCGGATCCGGTAATATGCGTAGGTCGTGAACTGGCCGCCGCGAGAGGGATCGAAATCCCGCGCCGCCTGCGCCAGCCCGACCTGCCCGTAGGCGACCAGGTCGTCCAAGTCCACGTGAGGCGGCAGCTTGCAATGAATCTTCCAGGCCAGCGACTTCACTATCCCCTGGTGGGTCTCTATCAGATCTTGGGAAGCCCTGGCCGCCCGCAACGTGACCGTGCCACCGCCTGTGGTCGAAGATTTCTCGGCTTCACCCATCATCGGACTCGCAGAACCGCTGCCACAGGGATTCGAGCCGGCTGTGACAAACCGGATCTTCACAAAGCGTCGCCGCGACGGCCTCGGATAGGCCGCGCCAGTGGTCCCTGTCCCCTTCTCTCACGCGGAAGAACGCACACGCCACCTCCAGGACCAGTTCGACTGCCACCGGGTTCAAGCCGAACGGCTTCCCGCGGTATCGCCGGGCTACGCGGATCACGGCCCGATCCTCCTCCGACCAGCAATCCGCGCCCGGCGGGAGCAGCGCCTCCTGGATGACCCGCTCCACCACCGCCTGCCTGGTCTCGCCCGGAGTTGCCGACGAAGGAGCCCCGGGTGCCTTCCCGCCCCGCCTCTCCGGCCGCGGCACCTGGTTCATAGTCTGGCCTCCCGCGTTTCAAGGCTTTGGGCTGCCGCTCATGATGGCGGCCTTCAGTTCGTCCACCCGCCGGCCCTGCGGCCTTATCTCGTCGTTCAGCAGGATCGCGTCAACTTTCTTTGTTTCCGCCGGCGACAGGCCCAGGGCCTGCAGGCTGTTAAACAGGTCCCGCAGCGAGTTGAGGTACGTCGCAGCGTCCCTAAGTTCCTCCTTCTGTTCGACAAAGACCCTGAACTCGGCACCCAGCTTCTCCTTGCTACGATCGGGGTCGTACGCCCGCACCGCCTTCTCCATCGCAGCACGGATCTTCGGCTTCTGGTTCTCTGCCTTGCTGTCCGCGTCGGTGATGCCCAGGAAGGTCTTCTTGTACTTGGCCAGGAACTCCTCCACGACATCGTTGGCCAGACGGTCTGCGGTGACCCCTTCGGTCGCCTCGGAGCCCGTGCTGCCGGGGGTGTCATCTATCCGCTTGACACCGGTGGTCAGGTACTCGATCAGGTTCGCCGCCGCCAACTCCCGGACAGTGATGCCGATCTGCCAGAGCAGGCGGCTGGCATCGCTGGCGATGCCGCCGGACTGCATCGTGACCGGCTCCGCGTGCGGCACAGCACCGGCGATCACCGAAGCGATGTTGACGTTTGCGGGACCCTCGGGTTGGACATCAAACGGGCTGGACTTGGTCAGGCCGGTCTTGAGGTATGCCAGGGCGGCACTGCTGAGCTTGTAGCCCGTGCCTTTGGCGGCGCTCGCCGCGGAACCAGCACCGATGAAGTCGCCAAAACGCGGCACTGTGAAACCTTTTGAACCACTATCACCCGCAGTGGACACGCTGCCATCAAACGTCAGGATGCCGCCCGCCACGAAATCCACGCCAAGATCAGCGTCCTTCTGGATTCCGTCGCCCTGTGCAAAGTACAAAGGCCCTTTCGGCCGCAGCATCAGCCGGATCTCATTGGCGCGGACGGTCACATTCTCCATCGCGATGAGATCTCCGATCGTCGCCGTCGTGGAGGCGTTGATTTCCAGGCTGCCGCCGTCGATCCGGCCGTCCTTTTGTTCGTTTAAAGTGCCGGCAGCGGCGAGTTTCTGGTATGTGCCCATTTCGACGCTGTTGCCCTCAATGAGATACGTGGCACCCTTGGGCACTTCGGCAACGATCGTCGCATTCGCCGGGATCGCTGACAGCGCCTCGCCCAGCTTGATACTGCCACCTGCCTTGATCTGTTCGCCCTGCAGCGTGATCAGGCCGGCAGCCAGATCGTCCTTGACCGTCGTGTCGGCGTGGAACTCGATATTCCCACCGACGTCCATGTTTGATACGGTGATCTTCATCGCCTCCATGACAAGGCTGCTTCCCCCAACCTGATCAGTCACCTCTCCCACAATCGTGATATCCGCGTCCGTGCTGCTCAGCGTCACATCTGCTCCAAGAGTCACGGTTCCGCGGTACATCTGATGCCCGCCCGTCCTGACCGATCCTCCGTTAATCCGCGTCGTGCCGCCCACCTCCAGGAACTCCAGGGGCGTCGCGCTCCCCACTGCTTTATCCAGCGTGGTGTTCCCGCGCAATGTCAGGCTCTCCGCGCCGGCCACTGTGCCATCCGTGGTCGATCTGAACTCAACAATCGACCCGCTCAGCGTGGTATCCTGTGTCAGAACAACGGCGTCGCCATATTCCTGTTCTTCCTTCGTCGTGATCGACCCACCCTTGATCACCGTCGTGCCGGCAGCATCTGTCAACAGGCGCAACAGCGCCGTCTTCTTGCCGACCGCCTCAAAGAACGTAGTCATCCCGGTGGCATTCACCGTCAGGGCGGATCCGCCATCCACCGTAGACACGAACGTCACCGCCGACCCGTTCAACGTCGTGTTCGTTCCCAGAGTCACCGCGTCGTTGTATGTCTGGCCGCCGCTCGTCTTCACCGATCCGCCGTTGATGGCCGTCGTGCCAGCAGTATCCGTCAGCAGACTCGCCAGTGCCGAGGTGCTTCCCACCGCCCCGCCAAACGTCGTCCGGCCAGCGTTGACCGCCAGACTCTTCCCGCCATCCACCGTCGATGCGAACGCCACGGCCGGCCCCTTAAGCGTCGTATTCGCCCCCAGCGTCACCGGACCACTGTACTGCTGATACCCGTCCCCAGGAACCGCCGCATTGCTTGTGGCCACCGAACCGCCATTGATCCCGCTCGTCCCGTTCACCGTCAGGAACTGCAACGCCTTCCCATTGCCCACCGGGCCGCCAAACACCACGTTCCCAACTACCGCCAGGCTCTCCGTCCCCACTCCCGTCCCATTCACCGTGCTCCCGAACGTGATCGGGCTGCCCGTCAACGTCGTGTCCACGCCCAGCGTCACCGCGTTCCCGTAGTTCTGGAAGCCATTGGTCGCGATGGCCGCCGTCCCGATCGTCGTCGTCCCCGCCCCGTTCACCGTCAGGTTGTTCACCGTCGTGAATGCGTCGCCCAGCGTCAAAAGCCCGGAACCGGTCAGGATCAGATTCTTCCCGCCGCCTGTTACCGCGCCCAGCGTTAACGCCGTACCGCTAAGCGTCGTGTCCACGCTCAGCGTCACCGCGTTTCCGTAGTTCTGGAAGCCATTGGTCGTGATGGCCGCTGTCCCGATTGTCGTCGTCCCCGCCCCGTTCACCGTCAGGTTGTTCACCGTCGTGAATGCGTCGCCCAGTGTCAAAAGCCCGGAACCGGTCAGGATCAGATTCTTCCCGCCGCCCGTTACCGCGCCCAGCGTCAACGCCGTACCGCTAAGCGTCGCATCCGCCCCCAGCGTCACCGGACCACTGTACTGCTGATACCCGTCCCCAGGAACCGCCGCATTGCTTGTGGCCACCGAACCGCCGTTGATCCCGCTCGTCCCGTTCACCGTCAGGAACTGCAACGCCTTCCCATTGCCCATCGGGCCGCCAAACACCACGTTCCCAACTACCGCCAGGCTCTCCGTCCCCACTCCCGTCCCGTTCACCGTGCTCCCGAACGTGATCGGGCTGCCCGTCAACGTCGTGTCCACGCCCAGCGTCACCGCGCCGTCATAGTCCTGCGCCCCAGCCGAGGTCACCGTGTTCGTGTTGATCCCGCTCGTCCCCGTCACGTGTAGCACGCTCAGACCCGTCACCGTGTCCGCCGCCGCATCCCCGAATACCGCGTTCCCCGTCACCGTCAGACCATTCCCGCTTCCCACCACCTTGTCCAGGAACGTCACCGTCGTGCCCGTCAGGTTCGCCGATGCCCCCAGCGTTACTTGACCACTGTACTGCTGCGCTTTTCCCGTCGTCGTCACCGATCCGCCATTCAGGTTCACTGCACCGTTGACCGTCAAATTGAACGGCCCATTCACCGTGCTCCCGAACGTGATCGGGCTGCCCGTCAACGTCGTGTCCACGCCCAGCGTCACCGCGTTCCCGTAGTCCTGGAAGCCATTGGTCGCGATGGCCGCCGTCCCGATCGTCGTTCCGCCATCCGCTGTTGCCGCAAACGTCCCTGCCGTTACCGTTTGCGAAATCGTCAGCCCAGCCCCGTTTACGACCAGCGCGACATCCTGGCCCGCCGCGGCGATCCCCTGAACGTCCAGGGCCGCCGCATTCGTGAAGCCCAACGATCCGGTCGCGCCCACCACCTTCAGCACGCCTACCGTGTTCGCCCGGTTCAGTGTGGTCACGCCCCATGTACTCAGATCCAGTTCGCCAGCGTTGATCACTCCCGCCGTCTGGCCCAGCGTCCACGGACCACCCGCACCGGCAGTCAATGTCACCGTCTGACCGGCTGCCCCAATGCCCTGCACGTCCAGGTTGCCCGCGTTGGTGAATCCAACAGGTCCCGCCGCGCCTGTTACCTTCAACACACCCACTGTATTCGCAGCGTTCAGCGTCGTCGTATTCCATGACGCCAGATCGAGTTCGGAACCGTTGATGATCCCGACCGTCTGCCCCAGCGTCCGCCCAGCTCCGCTCGCCGTCAACGTCACCGTCTGACCGGCCGCCCCGATCCCCTGCACATCCAGGTTACCCGCGTTCGTGAATTGAACAAAACCCGCCCCATTCGTCACCGCCAGCTTCGCCACCGTGTTCGCGCTGTTCAGCGTCGTGTTGCCCCACTGGTCCAGCGCCAACTCGTTCGCGCCTGTATTGATAATGTCGGCCGTCTGACCCAGTGTCCACGGACCGCCCGCACCCGCTGTCAACGCCACGTCGAATCCTGACGCCCCGATGCCCTGCACATCCAGGTTACCCGCGTTCGTGAACCCGATGTTGCCCACGCCATTGGTGACCACCAGCTTCGCCACTGTGTTCTGGCGGTTTAGCGTCGTCACTCCCCATTGGTCCAACGTCAATTTTCCGGAGCCCGTATTGATCACACCCGCGGTCTGGCCCAAGCTCCACGGGCCGCCCGCTCCAGCCGTCAATGTCACGTCAAATCCCGACGCCGCGATTCCCTGAACATCCAGATTGCCGGCATCAGTAAATCCCGCATTGCCCGCCGCCGCAGCCACCTTCAGCACGCCTACCGTGTTCGCCCGGTTCAGTGTGGTTACGCCCCATGTACTCAGATCCAGTTCGCCAGCGTTGATCACTCCCGCCGTCTGGCCCAGCGTCCACGGACCACCCGCACCGGCAGTCAATGTCACCGTCTGACCGGCCCCAGCGATCCCCTGCACGTCAAGATTCGCAGCATCCGTGAACTGCACCGACCTCGCCCCGTTCGTCACCAGCAACTTGGCCACCGTATTCGCACTGTTCAGCGTCGTGACGCCCCACCCATCCAGCGCCAACTGATTCGCCCCCGTGTTGATAATCCCGCCCTGGCCCAGTGTCCACGGGCCGCCCACATCGGCCGTCAGCGTCACGTCGTAACCGCTGCCTGCAATCCCACCCACCATCAGGTTCGCCGCATTCGTGAACTGAACCAACCCGCCAGCGCCGCTGATCGTCAGCGTGCCCACGGCATTGCCTGCGTCAGTCAACGTGATCGGTCCGCCGGCGCCGATGCTCAGCGCACTGGCCTCGATCTTCGCCGTCTGGTCCAGATCGCCCGTTCCGACCGTCAGCGCCGCCGTCCCGTTCACCGCCGACATCGCTCCGTCGACGTGCAAAGCCGAAGCATTGAAAACCTTGATCGCCTGGGCATTGTTGCTCGTCGTCGTCAACGGCCCCGTCGTCACCACCCCGGCCCCGCCATCGATGGAGATCTTGCCACTGCCGGCGTCAACGGTCACCGCGGCTTGCGTGACCGTCGTGCCTTCCAACGCCAGATTACCCGACACGCCGGTGATGCCGGCGTTGATCGTCAACAGCCCGTTCGACTTAAGGGCCACATCCTGGCTGCCGTACGTGAGCGCCTTGTTCAACGTGACCGCCCCGCCCAGGCCGGTCTTGGTGTCCACCGTCAGCTTGTTGTTTCCCGCCGCGATTTCATCACCCAGCGTCACGAAACCGGCCCCGGTGATCGTCAGCTCGGCGCCGAGCGCCAGCGTGCCCGGAGCGTCGGCGAATCCGCCGTTGCCCAAGAAGTGCAGCGTCACGACCTTACCGGTGTTGTCAAACGATTCGGTAAACGTGCCCGTCGCCAGGTTGATCGTGTCCCCGCTGGCCGCCGCAGCGTTCAGCGCATCCTGAACGTTGGAGTAGTTGCCCACGCCCAGCGTCGCCGGGGCAAACGCGATGCCCGTCGGCGTGAAGCTGGGACTGGCCGAACTCGAGCCGCTTCCGTTCAGCCACGTCACAAACGTCACCAACCCGCTCGCCACATCCCCCTGGCTAGTCACATTGAACGTGTTGACCGCGACGTTCGGCCCATTGGCGCTGCCCCACCAGTTGTTGGTCGCATCCACCGTCACCGTCGAGTTGTTCTGGAACCCGGCCGTCGTGTTGCCGGCGACATGGTTGTTCTGCACCGTCATCGTTCCGCTGAGCCCCGGCGCTCCGCCGCCGCCGATGTAGATGCCGATGTTGTTGCCGTCGATGTAGTTGTTCGCGACGGTAATGCCGCTGTTGGTGCCGTAATTACCGAACTCGCCATCCACTACCTTGATGCCATTCGACACGCCGTTCTTTATGTCATTTTCGTGGATGATCACCGTGCTGTTGTTGCCGCCCAGGTAAATCGCCGAGCCCTGCGTCGCGCTGAAGACGTTGTTGTTGATCGTCAGGTTCGTGGTGTTCACGAACACCGCCGAGTTGTCGCTGGTGAACGTGTTGTTCGACACCGTGATCTGGTCCTGCTGCCCGGCTACCCCGGCAAACACCATCGACGCGCTGCTGTGCCCCGTGAAGGTGTTGGAGTCGATCAGGATGTTCTTGGCACCAATGTCGTTGTAGATCGCATCCCCGCTGGCCCCGCCGGCCTGGTTGTTGCTGTCCAACCAGTTGTGCGAGACCACCGTCTGGATCACCCCGTTGCTGCCCAGGTCCACGCCGAAGACGTTGTTGGTGATGATGTTGTTCTTGAGCTGGTACCCCGATAATCCCGAGGACAGCGTCACACCCGCTCCACCGCTGTTGCCCTGGATCTTGAACCCGTCGATCGTAACGTTGTTCGCCCCGACGTTGACCAGGGTCGTTACCGGCCCGGCGCTGGTGATGATGCTCTCAGCGACGCGCGCAGCATGGCCATCCACGCCGAAATTGGCGCCCTTGAGCGTCATCGCCTTGGTGATGCTCAATGACTCGCTGTAGGTCCCCGCCGCAACATTCACCGTGTTCGCCGCTCCGGCGGCCAATACATCGATGCCGTTCTGGATCTTGGCCCCGGAGAACACATTCACCGTCGTCGGCGTCCCCGACAACACACCCGTCCCCGCCAGCGTGATCCCCTCCCGCAGGTTCACGGTCGGCGTATTCAGTGTCAGGCTCGCGTTGCCCGCCCCGGTCACCGCGGCGTCCACGTCGATGTTGGTCGTCGCCGCCAGAACCAGCGTGCTGTTCCCGGTCAACAGCCCATCTACAGCCGTATTGGTGATGATACTCGCCGCCCCGGGAAACTTCGTCGCCGCATCGTCCAGATCCGTAAGTCCGGTAATATCATCGCCGGACGTCAAGTCGCCGTTGATGTCCGGGTCGGCCGCCTGAATCGTGATCGACGCCGGGTCTATCAGCACCTGCCCCGCCACGCCCTTCGGCGCGCTGACGTCCACCCTGCCCTGATAAATCAGCTTCTCTTTGCCCGACACTTCAACGTTCCCGCCGTTGCCTCCCGCCGCGCCACCCTTGGCGATGATCTTCCCCAGAAATCCCGTGACCTGGTCCGACCACACGACCACCTTCCCGCCGTCGCCCTTCACCACCGCGTCGGCCTTGATCGTGCTGTCCTTGTCCACCAGCGTCTTGCTCGCCCGCGCCACGTCTCCCTTGCCCTGGAAATCCCCGCCTACCAGCACGGTCCCGCCTCCGGCCTGGCCCGAAGCGTCGATGGTGGCACCCCTGATCGCAACCTGGTCACCGAGGACTTGCACGCCGCCACCTTTTTCGCCCGCCCGTTTTTCCGAGGCGTCCAAGGCGCCCGAGACGGTGGCCGTGCCCTTGCCGGCATCCAGTACAATCTGCTTGCTCTTGACCCGCCCGCTGTTCCGGACCGCCAGGGAGATCAAGTCGCCCGAGCCAAGGCGGACGGCCCCGGGCTGCATCGTATCTCCCGCCTTCGTTTCGGAGCCCGCCAACTGCGCAGCATCGATCTTCACGAAGACGTGACCCTGCCGCTGCCCAATCAGCACCTCTTGGCCGGAAACCATCGTCACCGCGCCGTCGAGCCCGGAGATGGAACCGTAGTTGGCCACCTCCCGACCAACCAGGCTGACCGCCCCGGCCTCGATCGATCCGAAGTTCACGACGGAGCCGTGCAGACCTTCGAAACGGTTCACGCCGCTGAGAAAATTACTGTCGGAAATCGTGCCGGCCGCCGCGAAGAGCTGCCCGACATCCAGAACTGCGTTAGGTCCGAACGTAATCCCCGCCGGGTTCACGAAATACAGCGTTCCGTTCGAGCGGATCGTCCCCTCGATCTGGGAGGGATCGGAGCTGTTGATCCGGTTGAGCACGCGGCTGGTCGAGGAGGGTTGCCGGAAGGTCACGGTTGCCGACCCGGGCACGTCAAACCGCCGGTAGTTGATGATGGTCCTGTCCGCCGCACGAATCAGCGTGTTGTCGCCACGCTGCTGAAACGTCGCCGAGCCCCTGGAAACACGCTCAACCTGGATCGTACCCTTGCCGGCCCAGGTGACCTCGGTCATGCCCATGACTGCCAGAGAGGCAGCCAACGCCAACACCCGGCGAGCCGACTTGCTCTGCCTGCTCTGATTCTGACCACGGCGATTCTGATTCTTGGTAGACATGGCTTTCCTCGAAGAGCACTCAGGAATTGATTGTGTCCGCACTTCCTAAATGAACCCTATCGATCCCGAAACGAGCTTCCGAGCATACGGGCCGCGGTGCTTTTGCCACAGCCGGCTCGATCTTCCAGGACCAACGCGCATTCATTAGAACAAAAACATGACGGAAAAGTGTACCCGGCTGTCCTCGATCCCGGCCTTAATCTCGTCACCCAGATCACGAAGCGGAATCCCCCAGTCCACGCGGATGCTGATATTCTGCTTCACCTGGAGTTCCACGCCGAGCCCGGCACCCACCAGCGTCTCGTCCGACTCCGGCGACTGCCGATCCGAATAAAGCGCCCGGCCAACATCCACGAAGCTGCGGAATATCAGATCCCAGTCCGGCCTGTCATAAGGCCGCGACGGCGCCCAGTGAAACTTCTTGGTGCCGACGTCTCTTGGGGAGAGCGCCCGAGGAATGTGGAAGCGGTACTCCGCAGTTCCGATGATCGCTGTGTCCGAGGCAAGCGCCGACTCTGGGTAGCCGCGGACGGTAAAGAAGCCGCCCAGTGTTTCCTCCGCCTGCGGGATCAACCGATAGTCGAATGCGTACTGCGTTCGCAACGAGCCCATGATCTCGTGCGCCAGAGTGGTCTTGGCTTCCCTGAAACGATCGGGAAATAGAAGCGGTTCCAGGAAGAACGACTGCGTCAGATCGGCGTTCAGCGTGAACCACTCATGGTCCGTATTCAGACGACCCAACAGGTTGAGATTCTCCTGTGACACATCGCCCCGCCCGTAGCTGAGCCGCACCTCTGCGACGGTTGAACTCGTATCTGCCAGCCGATCAGCCCGGATGCCCAGGTACGGGATGAGAAAGTCTCCATCGCCAGTTCCCTGCTCCTGCTTCACCTCGACAGACTGGTAGCGCATCCCACCGAACACGTCGATGAACGCCGGGCCGATGCGCGCCACGTTCCCGATCAATTCTACGCCCCCCATCCACTCTGTTCCTTCGAACTCCTGCCCAATGTTCGTAATCCCAACGTCCGACGCCGTGAACTCGCTCCAACTCCCGTAGGCACGCCAACGAAGTCGCTGTGTCTTCGGGATCGGCGCCTCATACGCCACGGTAAGCGCCTGCGATTGGTCAAACCCGGCGGTCGTATAGTCGAGGCTCAGGATGTCATCGTGGCCCGTCAGTTGATTGTGGACGAACCCGAATCGCTCCCGCCACTTATTCGTCTGCGCCGTGCCGGTGTTCGAAACCTGCGCGTACACATACCAGGGCTTGTTCTCGGTCACCAGATATTCCAAAACCACCTCGTCGAGTTTCTCTCCTGACGAGACGCCCACATCCACGCGCCGCCCAGGGTGGCGAGTCAGCCGCAACAGGTAATCGTCCAGTTTGTCCCGCAGCAGTAGATCCCCTGGAACTCCCTCAGCTTTCGAGGGTTGCAGCAGCGAATTGGCGATGATCTGCTCGTGATAGCGGTGGTCGATTCGTGGTTGCGAATCCGGTACCCGATCTCCCATCGCTTTTGTGTGGATCTCCCCGACCCGCCCTGTCAAGATCACGATCTTCAGCGATGTCCGCCCCTGCCGAAGGTCGTCACCGTTACGCTCGTCAATATCACCCTCCGTCGTCGCGTAGACAGCCATCAACTTCTTCTGGATATGCTCGCGGATCTGGTCGTTGATGTCCGCGAGCGCAGTGGCGTAGAATTTCTGCGAGCCTTCCTTACCCCACTCCGACAGCTTCCTGGTCACGACAGGAAATCCCGGACGCGGCGCGGAAACTTTCAGCGACTTGTCCTTGGTCAGCCGCGAGACATACCCCTGCGACGTCTCACACAGCGACACCGGCTGCTTCAGCAGGTCTGCAATGGGCGGGTGGTCCGGGTGCGGCGTCCGATACTCCACTTGGATCTCACTGACCAAGTAGGGTCCCGGTCTATCTCCCTCCGACGGCATCGGCAGATTAGTCGCGGCCTGCGCAACCGGTGGCCCCGCATCCGACGGCACCGTGGCCGCCTGTCCCCTTGCCGCAGACTGTCCGGAGAAACACGACCACACCATCACGAACCCAAGGACCGCACGAAGGGTCCAATTTGAGGCCGCACGCAGGTGGCGCCAGACGATCCCGCGCCCAGCCGTATCAATCCACGTACCCATGCCTGAGTCTCCTTCCCTTTGCGTCCGCCCCACACCGATTTCCAACTCTTCAATGCTGCTGACAACGAAACTACAGCGTACAACAACCCTGGGAAATCTCTGCTCCGCACCACGAAGGCGCACCAACTATCTCCGCTCGCGCAAACCAATCATCAAGTTGTCTGGCTCTCGCCAATGCCACCCGGCGCCTCATTACAATGTCTTTAATAGTAATCGGTTGCAGTACACATGATGGCACAAAGCGATCCTGAAATGAAACCCATCGACCTGGTATTCGACACCACACGGGATACAGGCCGACCGTACTCGCCCAGCCTAAGATCCCGTACAGTCTCTTGCATGCCAAGTGACTGACCCGCACACAGATGGCCTAACCATTTGGCCCTTACAGGCCACCGCAGTACGCCCGCTCTCGATCTGCCAGTCCACACCTTGCCACACTGACCCACTGTCGCTCGTTTGAATAGCGTTTATTTTATGTACTGTCAAGTCGCCGCACCAATAATGATTGGTGTGGGGGCTATGGGTAAGTACTACATCGCCACGTCATTCACGCGAACACCGCGGCAGGCAAGACAACTTGATGCCCAGCCGGTCAAGCCGGCCCAAGGTTCTCTTGCGATGGCTCTTGCGGGCAGCAGCGTTCTTCCGCTGCGTGTAAGCGATATTGCGGGCCTGTTGCTGCAAGGAGTTCTGTCGCCGTTTCCCTGCCATCGATAACGCGAGAATCCCACCCGCAGCAACTCCTTGGGTTTGGTGTTCTCGGGGGCGTTGGAAACAAAATACTTCACTTCGTTGGGGTCCAAAGCGTTGCGGGCGACGAAAAGCCAGTGTGGCCGGCCTGGCGTTCCCTCGTGGCTGATGTAGAAAGTGGCGAACTTGGCCTGCTAGATAATCGGCCCCTTCGGGCTGTCTTTGATGTAAAAGTCCTGCCAGGGCTGGCCGGTGAAGGCCGCCGAACAGCGGGCCGAATCATCCACTCGGCTGGCCGGCAGATTCTTAACCTTCAGTTTCCGCCCGGAATGCAGGTGATGCTTCTTGTGTAGAGGCTGGGGCCGCTTGCACCAGCCACAGAAGTTGCAGGGTACTTCCCCCACATTCCGTTGTCCCCGCAGGTCCAACTCCAGGTGAAACTCCGGGATCCGGCCATATCCCTCGTCATAGGTCAACCAGGGGAAACACACACCATTGGCCACGGCCCGGTCCCGCAGTTCCAGAGCCATCTTCTACTTGGGGCGGTAAACCATGTCTTCTGGGATGCCTGCCTCCCGGCAACGTTCCCGATCGGCCGACCAGTCTTCGGGAAGAAACAACTCCCCGTCCAGCAGCACGCGAAAGCCCTGGGGGGCGGCATAGGCCAGGTGGACGGTAACCGTGCAGTTGTCCTTCTTGCCAGTAGCCCCGCAATGCTGCCGCTTGACCCCCGGCGTCTGCTTGCCCTTCTTGGGGTAGCTGGTCTCGTCGATGATCCCCACGGCATCGCCGTACGCCCGTTGGGGCACGACGGTACGGTGTTGTGGAAGCAGACCGCTGAGGACTTGGTCGTGACGCTTCAGTCCGCAAGTACCGCGAGCGGCCGCGGTACGCCACGCATGGGCTGACAATCTGGAGGGCTGCCATCTCTACCTCTACAACGCCGCGGGAATCCCGGCAGCGACATTCCGCACCAACGCGGAGGAAAGACAATAAGTTACACAAGAAGAATCAAACGCGGCGTCAGCGACCGCGTCGAGCCCTTCGTCTGGCAGACTGGCATCCTCGATGCGGAACGGCAGAATCGGAATGCCGTGATGAACCGCGTGCTCGACTTACCATCAAGTCAGAGAGCAAGACACTGGCCGTCGGCAAGATTGAAGCCCCGTTTGAGCTCAAGAAGGGTGAAGCGTTGAATCTGCGCCTCTTCCTGGACAAAGGCATGATCGAGGTGTTTGCCAACGACCGGCAGGCCGTCGTCTATATACAGGAACACAAGATGGAGGATGCCGGCGTCAGCCTTTTCAGCAAGGGCGGATACGTCTTGACGAAGAAGGTCAAGGGGTGGAAGATGAAATCGATCTATGCTGGCAACTGACCACAGGATCCATTTCACACCAAAATCGTTGAGCATAGTCATGAAACTCAGAACACTCAGCATCAAGCTGTTCCTTTTTTTCAGTCTCGTTGGTTCGGTTGCCGTACTATCTTTGACCGGATGCAAACGGTCATCCCCGGCGCCTGGTGGCGGCGGTAAGCTCTTTGGCGTGTCGTTTCAGACCATGAACGACCCGTTCTTCGTTGATTTGAACAAGGGTCTGACGGCGGTCATCGAGGCAAAGGGCGACCAGCTTGTCACACTCGATGCGCAGTTCAACTCGTTGAAACAGAAGAACGATGTGGCCGACCTGCTCCAGCAGCAGCCAGCCGCCATTTTCATCAACCCGGTGAACTGGGAGGGAGTCAAGGGAACGCTCATTGAGGCGAAGCGCAAGAATGTGCCGGTCATCATCGTTGACGCGCCTGTGAGCGACCCGGATCGGGTGCTTTGCCAGGTCGCGAGCGACAACGTCGAGGCCGGCCGCCTCGCTTGCGAGGCGCTGGCGAAGGTGAAGCCGGAGGCCAAGGTCGTCATTCTCCACCTGAGTGTGAACAAGGCGTGCATCGACCGTGTGGAGGGCTTCAAGGCGGAAACGGCAAAGCACACCGGCATGAAGATTCTCGACACGCAGGAGGGCAAAGGCGCCGCGGAGACGGCGCGTCCGGTCATGCGCGACTTGCTGGGGCGTTTCCCCGAGCTTGACGCCGCGTTTCCGATCAATGACCCAAGTGCGACGGGCGCCATCTCGGCCATCGAGGCGGCGGGCCGCGCGGGGCAGGTCACGGCGGTGACGGTGGACGGCTCACGCGAAGGCGCGGCGGCGATTCTCTCCGGCAAGCTGCACTCGACTTCGGCGCAGTTCCCGCGCGAGATCGGCCGCATCGCCGCGGAGAAGGCTTACGAGCATCTCGCCGGACGGCCCGTGGCAAAGGACATTACCGTGCCGGTGAAACTCATCACGAAAGAGAACGCAACCAGCATCATCGAGGCGAAATGACCTCCGCCCTGGAATCAACGGCGACATTGCTCGCGCTACGCGGCATCCGCAAGCACTTCGGCGGTGTGGTCGCGCTGGATGGCGTGGACTTCGAGCTGCGCGCAGGGGAGATCCACGCTCTGCTCGGCGAGAACGGCGCTGGAAAATCCACGCTCATCAATATCCTTGGCGGCATCCACCGTCCCGATCAAGGCGAAATCCGAGTGGATGGCGAGGTGGCCGGGATCGGGAGCGTGACCGATGCCGACCGGCTCGGCATCCGGCTCATTCACCAGGAGCTTGCGCTGGCGCCGAATCTTTCCATTGCCGACAATCTGTTTCTGGGTCGCGAACCGATCCGCTTCGGCCTGCTCGACCGGTGCCGGCTCGTGGCGGATGCCGTGCGGCTACGCGACGAGCTCGGACTGCCCGAACTGGGCGATGTGCGCGTGCGCGTTAGCGAACTGAACGTCGCGAGGCGACAACTCGTGGAGATCGCCCGCGCCCTGGCGGTCCGTGTCCGCATCCTCGTGCTCGACGAACCGACGGCATCGCTCAGCGAGTCCGAGACCGAGGCGCTGTTCGGCAAGCTCCGCCGGCTCCGCGGGCAAGGAGTCGGCATCATCTACATCTCGCACCGGCTTGAGGAAATCAGCCGTCTCGCCGACCGCATCACGGTCCTGCGCGATGGCCGGAGCATCGGCACTCAACGCACAGCCGATCTTGACTTGCAGCAGCTCATCACCTGGATGGTCGGGCGCGAGCTGAAGGAGCATTACCCGCGTCCGCCACACACACCGGGCGAGGTCGCGCTGAGCGTGCGCGGCCTGCGGGCTCCGGGGGTGAACGACGTGAGTTTCGATCTGCGCTGCGGCGAAGTGCTCGGTCTGGCGGGCCTGGTCGGCGCTGGCCGGACAGAGCTGGCGCGGGTGCTCGGCGGGCTCGTGCCTGCGACGGGCGGCGAAATCGCCATTGGGGGGCGCCCCGTACGGCTGCACGGTCCCGCGGACGCGCGCGCTGCGGGAATCGCCCTCGTGCCCGAGGATCGCAAACGCGACGGCCTTGTGATGACGCAGACGGTCGGCTTCAACCTCGCGCTGCCATGGACACACCTGTGGGCACGCGGTTGCATGCCCGACCACAAGCGGCGCGACGCCATCGTTGCGCGGGCGGTGAAGGGTTTCGCTATCAAGGCCAGCAGCGCCGACGCGAAGATCGGCACGCTCTCGGGGGGCAACCAGCAGAAAGTCGTCGTCGGCAAATGGATGGAGCAGCCGCCGAAGATACTGATTCTTGACGAACCGACCCGTGGCGTGGACGTGGGGGCGCGGGAGGAGATATTTGCGCTCATCGGCCGGCTCGTCGCCCAGGGCATGGCCGTCCTGCTCGTCTCGTCCGACCTGCCGGAAGTCATGAACCTTTCGCATCGCCTTGCTCTCTATCGCGACGGCCGCATTGTGCGCCAGGGGGCGGCCGCCGACTTCACACCGGAGCAGGTGATGGCAGAGCTCACCCGCAAGGTTCCGCGAGGCAGTCGGCCCGGCGAAAGTGCCGCACATACACAAGAAAGCCCCCACCATCTATGAAACAGCTCCGCAGCGTCCTGCCACTCCTCGCCGCGATCGCGGTTCTGCTCGGGATCTTCACGTTGTGGGTGCCGGGAAACCGGTTCCTCACTCCGGGAAACCTCATGGATCTGGCGCAGCAGATCTCCGTCAATGCGATCCTCGCCTTCGGTCTCACGCTCGTGATCCTCATCGGGGGAATCGACCTGAGCGTGGGCGCCGTTGTGGCGCTTGCGGGCGTTGTCTGCGTCTCGGTTCTCGGCGTGGCGGGCCCACTGGGCGGGCTTGCTGTGGGACTCGGCGCGGCCATTCTATTCGGCGTTGCGAATGGCCTCTGCGCGGCGCGCACGCGTATGCCGCCGTTCATCATCACGCTCGCCACGATGCTGGTCGCGCGCGGCATGGCCCTCGGCTTCAACGAAAGCCGGCCCTTGCCAATCGGTGCGGACCAGACCTTCATCCTCGCGATTGGCAACACGCGGGTTGGCTCTTGGCTGCCCCTGCCGGTCGTCGTGATGGTCGCCGTTTTCGCAGTGACCGCCGTGCTGCTGCATCGCACCCGTTTCGGCCAGCACCTTTTCGCCATCGGCGGGAACCGCGAGGCCGCGCGCTTCACCGGCATTGCCATCGCGCGTCACGAGGTCGCCGTCTATGCGCTCTGCGGCCTCTGCGCAGGGCTTGCCGGGATGATCCACGCCTCGCAGCTCTACTCCGCCGAACCTGCCGCGGGACAAGGCTTCGAGCTGAATGCCATTGCGGCCGTGGTGGTCGGCGGCACCAGTTTTTCCGGCGGCATCGGCGCTCTTCCCGGCACGCTGCTCGGCGCGATCATCATTGGCATCCTCGACAAGGGTCTGAACCAGGCGGGCGTCCATTTCTCGCTCCAATACGTTGTCAAGGGCATGGTGATCCTTGTCGCGGTGTATGCCGATGTGCGTCGGCGTAAGGAGGCCGTACAGTAGCCCAAGGGGAACTTACACTCCAGAACAGAAAGGCAACCTCCAATGAGATCGAGCAGACTGACCGCTCAGATGGTTGCCTGCCTGCTGGCCGTTGTGGCACAGCCCGCACTCCTGTCCACGCCGATCGTGGGCCGGGCGGGGGTGTGGTATGGGATGTGGAACCCGGTGACGAATTATGTTCGGTTTGCGGTGCTGATGATCGGGATTGTGCTGTTGGGGGTCTGGATGGTGGATGTGGGGAGGATGTATTACTCGATGAGGGATCGGATGGGGGCGGGGTAGGGGTCAGGGGTCAGGGGTCGGGGGTCAGGGGTCAGGGGTCAGGGGTCAAGGGTTCAAGAGTTCAAGGGTTCAAGGGGGGTGTTGCGCGGAAAGGGGGTCGGTGGC